>CAZNSK010000105.1:0-22075 GCA_964575505.1 uncultured Phaeodactylibacter sp. | reverse complement strand
TTGTTTTTGAAGGAGATCAGGTCATTGCCCTTACCGATAAAAGCTAATTTATGAAAGTAAATAATTGCACCATTCGCCCCATACAGCTGGAGGATACTGCCCGCATGGCCTACATCATCCGCGAAGTGATGACCGCCCACGGGGCTTCCGGAGAAGGTTTCTCCATCCACGATGCTGAAGTGGACGATATGTACACGGCTTATCAGGCTGACCGGTCGGCCTACTTTATGATTGAGCGGGAGGGGATCATCTACGGTGGTGCCGGTATTGCCCCACTGCTGGGCGGCGACGAGCACACCTGCGAATTGAAGAAGATGTACTTCCTGCCCGAAGCCCGTGGCAAGGGGCTGGCCGTTGCCATCGCAGACCGCTGCCTTGATGCGGCCCGTTCCTTCGGTTATCAGCGTTGTTACCTGGAGACCATTACCGAGATGGCTGCTGCCAACCGGTTTTACCAGCGATATGGGTTCAAAGCCCTGGACGGACCGATGGGGGCCACCGGGCACAGTGCCTGTTCGGCGTTTTATGTGATGGAGTTATAGGTGCGATCCTTGGTGCTGTTCGGTTAGTACGTAAATCGTCTGCATGCGGGCAATCTTCCATACGCCCTTTTCCTGAACCATAAAGCGGGCTTCACGAGCCATTCCTTGTGGGATTTTTTTAGTGTAAAAAACCCAAGCCGTCTTGCCAAAATACTCAATGTGGTAATCCGCTTCCACTTCCGGTACTGCGATAGGCTCAGGATGCTCCCGAATGTGGTCAATGGTATTCTGCCGGATTGCCTCCCAACCTGAAAACACTACAAAATCAGTATCCCCTGCATACATTTTGGAGACATAACTGGCGTGGGACCACTGCCCCTCCCATTTCCGAAGGTTTCGTTCGCAAAAATAACGGGTTTCGTCTTTCAGCGTTTGAATAATCTGGCGTTCTGCAGTCTTCGAAGGTAACCAAGCCGATTGGCAGGCCGTAAGCCAGGAGAGAAAGACCAGGGTGAAAATATATTTCATCATATTTTTCCTCAAAGCTAGGCTGTGGAAAACGGAGGAAATAGTAAAAAGGCGACTTTCAACGCACCACCATCCGGCTCGCTGCCCCAGAGCTCCGGTCCTGGGGCAGCCTCCAGGTGATGAGCGCCTGCGGGCAATAGAGATTTTCCTGTTCAAAGCTGGGGCAGAGCTCCTGGAAATGCCCAGGCTTAAGCTCTACACCAGCAGTCAAGCTACTGTCGGGGAGCTTTTTCCCGGTCTTTGCTGGGATGCGGCAGGTTGTCCCGGGTGAAGCTGGGGCAGAGCGCTTGGATGGGCTTGGTTTAAGCTCTACACCAGCAAGCCCATGCCTCCTGTCGGGGAGCTTCCTACCGGTCTTTGCTGGGATCCGGCAGGTTATCTCTCGGAAAAGCTGGGGCAGAGCGCTTGGAGGGGGCTTGGATTAAGCTCTACACCAGCGGCCCTGCCGGGGAGCTTCCTACCGCCACCTTACCAGGGTCCGGCAGGTTATCCCGGGTAAAGCTGGGGCAGAGCGCTTGGGAGGGGGCTTGGATTAAGCTCTACACCAGCAGGCCGGTCGGGGAGCTTCCTACCGGGATCCGGCAGATTGTGCCAAAGGCGAATTTCACCGCACCACCACCAGGCTCGCTCTCCAGCGCTCCGGTCCGGCGGCAGCTTCCAAGCGGTATGAACCTGCGGGCAACCGGGCGACGCTAAAGGTGGTCTCTCCTTCTTCTACCGCTCTCCAGTCCCTGACCGGCTGACCTGCAGCGTTATACAAGGTGATACGCTCTGCAAAGGCAGGTACCTTAAGTGTAACCTCTGTGCGGGCCGGGTTCGGAAAACAACCGAAAGCAGCCGGTGCTGCAGGAGCAGCGGCCGGCACCTCCGGCTGATCTAAGGTACAACTGTAGAAATCGTTGATCTTTTTAATTTGCGCTTGTAGCCAGGTACTTAAATCCGAGCGCACGGCATCACCTGACAGGATTGGCAGGCGGTGCAGCTCGGTACTGCCTGGAGTATCTTCCAGCCAGGCGTATTGCCCACCAGTTTGCAAAGCCATACTTTGTAGGATATACTCCCCCTCTGCATTCAGTCCGCTGCAGGCAACGGGCCAGATGGCGACGCCCTTCCGGGCAGCCATCTGAATGGCACGGCGCATTCTTGACGCAGCCTCAGGCCCACGGGCGGGCTTGGCGTCCGTGAGGTAGACGAGCACCCGAGCGGGGGCAGCGGTATCCCAATCCGCGTGCGCCAGTGCAGCGAGCAGCAAGATATCCATGGCTTCCTCATCGGAGCCGCCGCCGGCTGCCTGAATGGTAAATGCAGGCGCAGCTCCGCTACTGATATGCTTAATCAGGAAACGCTCGCCTATATCCCTGGCCAGACAGATAGGGTACTCCTGAGCGCTGAGTGAATTCAACAGCCTCCCGAACTCATCCCGCATAGAATGCGTAGCATCCAGCAAAAAGCGGATGTCCGCTCCCTTGAGTTCCTGGCAGGGCACGCCCAAAACCAGTGTTGTCGTTTCTCCGGAAGAGAGGTTGCCGTCAATCGCTACGGCCATTTCCCGATTGCCCAGTCTGACCACCAGTTGCTTAGCCGCTCCGGTGCCTGTGCTCCATAGCACAGCGGTTCCATTTAGGTTGGACCAACTACTCCACAGGGTTGTCCCATCCTTATCATTGAGGCGCACCTGGGCATTGGCCACAAGCTGCCCTTGCTTGTTCAGGACCTTCACCGGATAGGGCAGGGCGCTATTCAACTGCCAGTATTGTTCGTAAGCCTGGAAATCACTTTTAAGGATAGCCTGCCAGGCCTCCATGGAGGGCGGAGCCGCCCAGCTGGAAAGGGGCAGGGTATCCAGAGGCTGAGTTGCTTGCTCTGCGTGACCGGTAGTGGTGAGGTGAGCCAGGGCAAAAAGCAGTAGTGCAAGGTTCAAAGTCGTCTTTTTCATAGCCATTAATTTTGGAGTAGTCGATTTATTTCTGCCCGGCCTTTGCCAGCTGTGCCGTCAGGTTTTCGGTTTGTTTGATCAGTTCTACAAAGTCTGCCCGGTAGTTTTCCAGGTCATCCTGACGGGCCTGATCCGCTAATTCCCGGGCCAGGCTGAGGGTAGCCAGCCCTTTATGTTTGGAATCCCTCAGGCACTGTGCGTAGGCCGCCACCGCGGCGGCAAAGCGGAAGTTCTCAGAGGTCTGTTCAAGCAGTTGCGCATCGCCTGACAATTCGTGTTTCAGGTAGCGGCTCTGGGACTCGGCCGGCTCTTTGTAGCGGAGATGGAGCGTGCCTAATGGCTGGCCTTCCGCACCCGGCTGGGGCACGATTTCGTACAGGGCAGTTACCGTATGCCCAGCGCCCAGCTCTCCGGCATCCTTCGTATCATCTTCAAAGTCTTCTTTAGCCAGCAGGCGGTTGCAGTTTGTTTGCGCTGCCCATAGAGCCGGAGACATCGATCAGGAAAACCAGATTGGCAGGGGGTGCATCCACCGGGCTCGCTTCAAACCCCTTGATGCCAATGTGCAGCAGCTGATGCCCTTCCTGCCAAGGGCAGGGGCCCAGCTCGGTCTCCACGGCGAAGGCATTGCCCGCCTCTGGCAACGGGTAGGCATAGTCAAAGTAATTGATGAGCTCTTCCGTGCGCACGGCATCAGCGGGAGGCAATTGCCCGGCTGTGATGAAGCGGCGGACATTGCTGTAAGCGGCTTTGTCGACGTCGATGGAAAAAGTAGAGAAGGCTTCTGTTCCGGTGGCGATGAACTCGTTTTCCACGATTTCGGCGTAGCCCTCACCGGCAGCCGTTGGAGCTTGTTCGGGAATGGCGTTGCCCTGCACCCGAATGCCATCCACGTAGTAATCCGTAGCGTTCCTCCGGGAGCCTCGGATTTTCAATTTATTGGAAGCCTTGGCATCTGAAAGGCCTGCAATAGTTGCCGAGCGGCCGTTAATATTGTGCGTCGGCAAATTTTTTATTTGGTCGCTGACTATTGTTGCGCCCTGCGTGGAATTGTCCTGTTCAACCAGAGGGACTCTATAGCTGATCACTACCACCTCGCTAAGGGAAACCGCATCTGATGACATTTCAACATTCAGCTTGTTGGCCTTACCTGCATAAACGATTACCCCTTCAATACGCTGTTTGGTATACCCTACGTAAGTGGTCTCGACGGTGTAGGTGCCGGGGTCCAGGCTGGCAAAGTGGTAATAGCCATCGAAGTCGGTTTCCGTACCGGTGATGAGCACGCCGTTTTTATAGAGTGCTACTGAACCGAAGATAATGGGCTCGCCAGTATCATCAGTTACTTTTCCGGAAAGGGTAGTTTGAGCGTAAAGGGGCACCATCCATGCCAGCAGGCTCAGTAGTGCCAAGGTTTTTGTTTTCATAGCTTGATCCATTGTTTTATCCAGGCGGCAGCTCCGCCGGATTTTCACTCAAGGTAGGCCTGCCCGGCACTAATAGCCAGCCGGATGTTGGCGTTAAGTCAGGTCGCTGAACAATACCACCCGACCACGCTTTTTATGACCAAAAACAGCTCCCTATGACCCTTGAAATTGGCATAGTGTTACTGGTTATCCTGGCAGCACTTGTCCTTTTTATTTCGGAATGGCTTGCCATCGATACCGTTTCCATCATGGTCATGATTGCTTTCATGGCTACCGGTATCCTGACGCCAGAAGAAGGCTTTAAAGGCTTCACCAACCCAGCTACCCTGACCGTTGGCGCGATGTTTGTCATCAGCTACACGGTTTTCCACACGGGTGCCTTAAGTCAGGTCGGAGAACTGCTGAAACGAGCCAGCGCAGGCGGTTATTTCTTTCTATTGCTGGCCCTTATGTCTGTCACCAGCCTGCTTTCCGGTATGGTCAACAATACTGCAGTGGTTGCCCTGTTGATCCCCATCCTCCTTAACCTCAGCAAACAGGAGGGGCTGTATGCTTCCCGCATGCTGATGCCTTTGTCCTTTGCCGGTATCATGGGCGGCATCTGCACGCTCATAGGCACTTCTACCAACATCCTCGTCAGCGGTATAGCTGAGGACCGCGGGTTAGCCCCTATAGGCATGTTTGAGATGACTGGTGCCGGACTGGTATTTCTGGTTGCCGGCTTAGCCTATATGCTGCTGCTCGGCCGGCGGCTGCTGCCCAAGCGGGAGCCTGGCCAAGAGCTGGAGGATATCTATGACATGGGGCATTTCATCACGCGTGTACAGCTACTGGACAACTCCCCTTCTGCCGGGAAGATGCTTAAAGACTCCAACCTCAAACAGGGCCATGAATTGGAAATCCTGCAAATCGCCAAGCCGGGCGGAGACAAACTACAAGCCAGCCCCGATACCACGCTCAACGCCGGGGATATCTTAACCATACGCAGCAAAGCTGAAGACCTTAGCAAAATTGCCCTTGCGGAGGGCATCACTATCTTTTCACCCGAAGAGTTTAGCGCCTCCGAAGCCATGGAGCAAAGCAGGATATTTGAGGCCCTTGTCACGCCGGAGTCCCAGTTTATCGGCAAGACTTTCGCAGAGGCCCCCTTTAGCGACATCTCAGAAACCGCCACTTTGCTGGGTATCCGGAGCCGCCAGAAAATATCCAGCCAGAATCTGGAAAGCATCACCCTTCAGTCCGGCGATGTGCTGCTCATCCGCGCTGCCCCCGAAGAAATGAAGTACTTTCACCAAAGTGATGACCTGTTGGTCATTACGGAGATGGAAGGAGAAGAACAGGAACAGGACCGCTATATGTGGCCGGCTATTGGCATCCTGCTGAGTGTCATCCTGGTCGCCGCGCTTGGGCTGGCGCCCATCGTCCTGACAGCTGGTGCCGGCGCGCTCTTGCTGGTGCTTATCGGAGCCATTTCAACTACTGAAGCCTACCAGGCCATTGACTGGAAAGTCATTTTTATGCTAGGTGGCGTACTCTCCATGGGCACCGCCCTTGAAAAAACCGGTGCCGACCAGTTGCTGGCCAACCTCATTGCCGAGCAACTTGGGCAGTTGGGCCCGCGCTTTGTCCTATCGGGTTTCTTCCTCATCACCTTGGTTGCTTCCAATATCATGTCGAATAATGCTTCAGCGGCCCTTATGGCACCCATAGCAATAACCGTGGCGAACCAGCTTGGCGTAGAAGCCCGCCCCTTTTTAGTGACCGTGGCCTTCGCGGCTTCCCTGAGTTTTATCCTGCCAATGGGCTACCAAACCAATACCATGATCTATACCCCCGGCAACTACCGGGTAGGCGACTACGTACGGGTCGGTGCACCATTGACGCTAATCTTTTGGGTATTGGCAACATTAGTGCTACCCTTCTTTTTTCCGTTCTGAAGCGGGAGTAAAGTTTGACCTCCCACCGACATCAGGAATAGAAGAAAAAGTGTAGTTTCCCACTTCCCAATCCGCTGGAGTATAACCGGCGCCTCCTTATCAAAACACAACAATGGGTTCTTAAACGACCTACGCCTATGAGAAGAGTGAAGACGCGTATCAACTGGGGATCAAAATTTGTGGACCTAATCATCGTAATCGCAGGCATTACGATTGCCTTCAGCCTCAACACCTGGAAAGAGAACCACGAAAAAACACAAGAGCAAAGGGAATACCTCAATAGCTTTCTGGACGAAAGCCGGGCCAATAAATCAGCCATACAGGAAAGCCTGGGCTTCTATGAGGAAAAAGTAGCAAATATCGACTCCCTGGTAATGCTGCTCAACGACCGCAGGAGCGCTGCCGGGCCCATCAAGACCCGATCTTTAAACTTGCTTCTGACGACTGACGGCGCCCGCCTTACGACTACTATGGACAATATCACCTATTCCGGAGAGTTTGGGGTTATCCGGGACAAAGCCCTGCGCCGGGAAATTGTCAAAACTTACAATGCGTTCGATAATCTCCAGGCTTTTGAAGAATTATCCCTGGGATACATCAAAAAGTATATTGGCCCGATATTGATGGAAAACAGCACGGACCGACAGCTTAAAGCTTCGGCATTTCGGTCAGAAATGGAGCGGGTTGCCCTTATTTATGAAGGTTCGGTCTACCAGCAAATCAGGGGTTGCCAAAAAACGATTGAACAACTTGACCATTTGATCGGGCAGCTCGAATCTGCCCTGGCTAATCTTTAACCGCTTCCTTTCGCCATTAGCTGATTGATGAATGGGCGTAAGCGGGGCTCCATCTTGTCATCCGATAACGTATGCAGGTGCCCGAGGTAGTTCATGCCCAGGTAGGCGGCTGTTTTAGAAAAAGGCAGCCAGAAGTGCTCGCCCAGATTGTTGCCGACAGATACACTGACAGCCGCCATAGCTTTGCCCCGCAGCTGCCGCCCCAGCCCCTTTTCAATCGTCAGCAGGTCGGTCAGGCGGTCGAAAAAGACTTTCATCACACCACTCATCGCGTACCAGTAGACCGGCGTGGCAAAGAGGAATAAATCGTACTGCCCGATAAGCGCCCGCATCAACCCCAGGTAGTCGTCCTCCCGGTTAGCATGCCCGTAGTCGTAGTGGCTGATGTTGTAATCATTGAGGTCAACGACTGGCCAGCCGGACAGTTGGGCCAGCATTTGGACCAACCGGGCGGTATCCCCGTCCCGGCGCGCACTGCCCACGATAATCACCCCTTTCATTGCACCTGAATTTTTGCCGTACAGCTTACTTTGAAATTACAGGAATTCGCAATAAAGCACAGCTGATGTGCCCGCTCGTGCAGCGCCTCCGCTTGTTCCTGTTTTGCAGTTTCGAGAATGGTCACCAACGGGCGCAGCTCTACCCATTCAAAATGCCCGCCTCCATCGGGCGTTTGCAGCATTTGCCCTGACGGCTCATCTTCATAAGCCACGACGGTGATGCCTGCTTCGGCGCACAGGTGCAGGTACCAGAGCTTGTGGCAGGCCGAAAGGGAAGCGACGAGCATTTCCTCGGGGTTGTAGCGTTCGGGGTTGCCCCGAAATGCCGGGTCGGCACTGCCGTAGAGGGTAGGCTTGCCGGGGGCATTGATTTGGTAATCCCGGCTGTAGGCCGTGTAACTGCGGGTGCCTGTACCGGTGTTGCCGGTCCATTGGAGGTGGAGTTGGTAATGATGCTTTTTCATGTTGCAAATCTACGCAGGTTTCAGCAAGTGCAGGCCAACCAGCAACCAGGTTTCGGTAGTGCCAGATGCGGCCTATCGGGCCACTAGTGCGACTAGTCCGAAATAGCACAGCGTATTTCACGCTTGGGCGCCCTGGTTTTACTGGGTTTCTTCGGTTAGTCATTTCTGAAACACTCCACTAGCAGCTTACCGTAATGGCTGCCCTCCGAGGTCTCCGCCACAAAAACATAATTCCCAGGTGGAAGCTGACTAACGCTAAAGCTTAAAGGCCCCCGCTGGAGGTTCGCCCAGGAGCGCAGCGGCTGCCCGCTTAGGTTGAAGAGCGTGAGGCCTTGAGTAGCGGCAGGAATACGGACGGTAGCATGGGTAGAAGCCGGGTTGGGAAAAATGCTGAGCCTGGAGGGCTTTTCTTCAACCGGGGCAAATGCAGTTTCTTCCTCTGCATGCCGCTGCATACAATCGCAGTAGCAGATATCGCTGCTGATTAATGGAACTTTGTAGTCCACTACGGTAATCGTTTCAAGGGTCACACTGCCATCTTCAAGCTTAAAGTCCTGATAATTTGTGCTTTGTGAATACACCTTGACGCCTTTCTCTTCTCGGGGACCGTAACCCAGATAACTGACTTGCACATCGTAGGTGCCCGGGTCTAATTCCCTATTTTGCGCTGGGTCATTTTGGAAAAAGTACCAGCCCGTGCTATCCGTTTCCATTCCGGTCTTATAAATGCCATGCCTATATATAGTCTGACAACGCAAGATTTGTGAATTCTGACTTGCTCTTTTTCCGGCTAGCTGCGTTAAGAAGCCTCGCCGTCCGTACGGATGCCTACGTTTCTTGCCTTGCTAGCCAAAAAAATAGCGGCGTCATACCTGCCCACCTTGCCGGTAAGGCAGGCGGGTTTTCACAAATCTCATGTTGTCAGACTATAAAATGACACTGGCATACGGCAGCCCATTTCCGTTCTCGTCCGTTACCCTGCCCATCAGTGTGGTTTGCGCATGGAGCAGCAGCCCGCTGCATAGCAAGATAAATGGTGTGAAAATTATTTTCATAGCTTTCTGTTTTGGCTCAAAATAAGCCTCAGGGATTAACTTCACCAGCCCAAAAAGGCGTACTGTCAGGTTTCTTATTGGTAAAAAAGCAGTTCTGTGTGCGATCGATAGAGAGTATCTAAAAATGGGTGTCGAACGCGGAGGCGCAGAGTGCGCAGTGCTTGGCTATCAACGACTTAGCTGCAGCAGTTTTGCAGTAGACACAGTTGAGTATACACTCCCGGTTAACAGAGGAGTTCGAGGCCATTCGGCTGCCTCAGGCTTGGCTCAGCATGCTTAACAACCATTCCTTTTCCGTCAGTATACGTTCTGACTCAATACTTTGCCGCAACAGCTCCCTTTCCCGACCGTCGCCGGGGGCAAGATGCAGGAGCGCGCGAGTGTAGCGGGCCATATTCAGGTAATTGGTCCGGTGGTAGCCCATCACCCGCTGCCGCCTGATGTGGGTGGTCAGGGCGTTAAGGTGGGCATCCACCAAGTCGTATTCCTGAAGCTCATAAAAGATTTTCAACTGCAGCACCTTAGCGATCAGATTATTGATGCGGTCTTTATAATCGGCCCCCTGCAAGTGCATCAAGGCCTCGTCATAGTCCCGGCGGGCGTAGGCTACCCGTGCCAGATTAAGGTGAACCGTAGAGGACCGGTGCTTGCGCTCCAACTGTGGTGCATAGGCCTGGATAAACTGATCGGACCAGTCCACCTCGCCGACCTTAAGGGCAATGGCTACAATATTGTTGAAAGCGAAATGGGAAAGCTGCCCATTCTCAAAGAGCAACGCTTGCTGCACGGCAAATTTGTAAAGGTCGAAGGCCTCCCGGTAGTACTGCTCGCTGAGGGCATTGACCTTTTTGATGCAATAATTCAGGGCCATCAGGCAAAGGTTTCGTTGTTCATCGGCCGGCAGCTTGCCACTCTCGTGCAACAGCATGGCTTTCAAGCGGGTAAAGTGCTGTTCTTCATCCGGCTCTGCCATAAGGCGATACCCAAAATAGTACAGGCCGATGGCAGGCAGTTGGTGCAAGCCCCGCCGTTCTACTTCCGACAATACTGCGGACAGCATCCCCAGGTCATAATCCGCTTTGTAGACCGTCTGATGGCTAAGCGCAATGCACGTCAGGCGCAGCTTCTGGGCAATAAACGCCGTATCGGCAAAATCGGAAAGCTGCTGCAAGTTGAATTCCGCCACCCGCTCCCCGGCCGATTTTTCCTGGTAGCGCTCGAAAGCCACCGCAAAGCGGTTGTCTAAGTATTCGGCATGCCGGTGGGGGTGATGCTCCCGGGCGGCCTCTGCCTTTTTGATCGCTTTTTGGAAATGGCGCGCCAATCCACGCTTGCGGTACGCCCGCCCCAAATCCAACTGGAAACTCGCCTCGCTGCCAGCACGCTCCTGGAAGACCAGATAGCTCTCCAGTTGTTTGTACAGGTCACTGACCGCTACCCGCAGCAGGCCATCACTTGGTTGATCCTTATGAATAAAGACCCGCCGCTTGGCCCGCGAAGGATGCGGCAGTGAGGAAGCCGACAGACAGTCCTCCAGGTACTCCAAAAGGCGTATCAACCGCTCATTGCGATTGAAAAAAGGCGAACGTACCCACCGCCCAAAGTATTTCCGGTCTTTAGGGGTAAGGGCAGAGAGCACTTCCCATAGTTGGCTGTTTTTCATGGTAGCTGGCTGACATTTCGAGTGGCACAAGAAGCCACTATTCTACATTTTTACTGCATTATTTTTTACAAAAAACTGAAAATCAATTTTTTAACTCTTTTCCCCATAAAAAAGTTGCTGCAAATTTAAATAAATGTACTATCCATTTCAGCTAACGGTGGCCATATTTGTATCGTGACTATTTCGGGAATGCTTCCCATATCTTAGATCAAATTCCATCAACATGAGACTTCCTTTCCTTTTCATAAGTTGGGCAACTCTGCTCTTCCTAGCCTCTACAACACCGGCTGCTGCCCAGTGCACTACAGAGGCGGGCACCCTGCAGCCCGAAGCCATTATGGGCTGTTTTCCGGACCACGTTGCTGTCCCCAGCTGGGACGATGACGCTGTACTTGAAAGTGACGATGCCGTCAAGTTTATCCTGCACGACGGCAGCCCGGATGAAATCGGGGATAACTACCAATTTACAAACATCAACGCCTGGTACATAGAGCCTCCAGCTTTTGTGGAAATCGGGGCCATTTATCAAATCGCGGTAATCGCTGGCAATGCCGATGGCGTAGGCGGTGTTGAGCTGGATGACCCCTGCCTTTCCATCAGCGGGGGAGCGACAGTGGCCTGGAATGAGAGCCCAACACTAAACTTACCTGACATAGAGCTGGGCTGTGACGAGTACGAGCAAGAGCTATTTCTGGATATTGCCTCCCCTGGCGATTATGAGTTCATGATGCGGGGTTTTCAGGTGCCCATGCAACCCATTGAACAAACAGTCATCTTCACCGCCCCCAACTTGAGTGTGGAGCTCTATGCCACGAACCTTCTCAACGGCTGTTCCGTTAGTGATACCATTACCGTATCCGCAGCACCTGGCAAGCCGGTAGTAGAGATCGTCACCACCGGCGAAAGCAGCTGTGGCGCGCTAAGCGTAGTAGCTGGTGTTGCGGACGGCGTGACCCCTCTGACTTACGAATGGTCGGACGGCAGCACCACGCCCGAAAACACCCTTGCCCCGGGCACCCACTGCGTATCCGTAACGGCCGGCAACGATTGCGTAGCTAAGGACTGCATCGTAGTCCCCGAGCCTGCGGATCTGCAAGTAGCGCTGAGCTTTAACCAAAATGACGATTGCGAACAATCTTACCTCGAAGCCCAGGTAACGGGAGCTGCCGGCAATCTAACCTACCAATGGAGCAGCGGCAGCACGCTCAACTCCTCAAACTATGATTTTGAAGTTGGCGAAAACTACGTCACCGTTACTGATGGCAGCGGGTGCCAGGCGGTTGCCTCTATCTTTGTGGATGAGGCGCCCACCCTGTGCGGCAATCTACAGCTCCGCCTATTTGGCGATTTCAACAACGACTGCCTGCTGAATGGCAGCGATGCACTGCTGCCCAATTTCAAAGCCACCCTTACGGATGAGAATGGCGTGGAGCGGCTCATCAATACATTAGAAACCTTCAACACTTTCAACTGGAGCCGGCGGCTCAACCCCGGAACCTACACCTTAACGGTACAGCCCCCTAATGGCCTTTGGTCAGCTTGCGCTCCCACCCAAACCTTCACGCTTACGGCGGGCGAAGTCACCACCGTAGATGTTCCGCTGCAGCCCAATGAGCTCTGCCATGACCTTACAGTCGATGTATCCGCAGGCGAGCTGACCTGGTGCGCCCCTGACAACTTCGTCAGCCTGCGCTATGAAAACTTTGGCACCCAACCCGGCGAAAATGCTTACATCGACCTGCAACTGGAGGATTTCCTGACCATCACCAGCACTCAGGCTTCTTACCTCAACCTGGGCAATAACCTCTACCGCTTCAACCTGGGCACAGTGGGCATAGGGGAACAGGGCAGCATTCAGCTGCGGATTGCCATTGACTGCGATGCCACCTTTGGGGCCACGCATTGCCTGGAGGCTGAGATTGCCCCCAACAGCCCCTGTACGATGCTCACCGAATGGTCGGGGGCTAGTGTGGATATTGTGGACGCCATTTGCGAAAGCGACAGTTTGAAGTTTGTTGTAGAGAACGTAGGCACATCTGCTATGACCGTAGACCTGGAGTATGTGATCATCGAAGATGCGGTCATGTTTTTCTCCACCCCGCCGACCTTGCCCCCTCTGGCCCCTGGCGAACAGCACGAAATCGGCGTGCCCGCCAATGGAGCGACCTGGCGCCTGGAGACCAATCAGGAACCCGAGCACCCCGGGATGAATGTGCCTTCGAAATCCGTGGAAGGCTGTGACACTTACGGCAGCCTGGGCTTTGTCAATCAGTTTCCTCAAAATGATGCAGACCCCTTCGTGGATATTGAGTGCATTCAGAATACCGGCAGCTATGACCCCAACGACAAACAAGGGTTCCCACTGGGGCTGGGCAACGACCGCATCATTGCGCCGGGGGAAGGGATTGAATACCGCATCCGCTTCCAAAATACGGGTACGGATACCGCAGAGACAGTCGTTATCCGGGATACGCTCTCAGAACTCCTCGACCCGCTGACCCTGCAAGCCGGTGCGTCCAGCCATGATTACCGCTTGGAGGCTTACGGCAGCGGGATGCGCTATCTCGCGTTCATTTTTGAGAATATCAACCTGCTGGACAGCAACCTCAACGAGCCTGCGAGCCATGGCTACGTAGACTTCAAAGTGCAGCCGCGGGAAGGCTTGCCCCTGGGCACTGATATCTTCAACAGTGCGGCTATCTACTTTGACTACAATCCGCCCATTTACACCAATACGACCCGGCACCGCATCGATTCTCTGTTCGTCACAGCGCTCACCTGGGAAGCCCCCCCACAGTACGAGTTGCGCATCTTTCCAAACCCGGTAGCTCATACTGCACAGGTGAGGCTGGAAGGCATAGAGGAGCATGAAGTTATCACCCTGCAATTGTTCAACGCCCAGGGCCAGCTCGTGTGGTCAGAAGCCCAACCCAACGGGCAAGCTGTCATTGCCCGCCGCCAATTGCCAAGCGGCCTATACTTTCTTCGGGCCTTGGCCGGCGGCCAGAAAATCGGCATTGGCAAAATCGTAATCAAATAAGTACCCCATTCGGAGCTGCTGGTGAGGAATCCCGGCAGCTCTTTTTTACTTTTGGGTTTTGGCGTCTTCATCCCCTTCTTTTGGCTTTTTCCTCCTTATCTTTGGAGAAACCCACTCAGTATGCCCGATGCTCAACCCTACCAGTGCCCTACCCTGGAGACGCCGGCCTTTTGGCTGCACCCCTTGTCCAGCCATCATAAAGCATTAATTTTTAAAATCCGCTCCGATGAAAGTGTGCGCCGCTACCTCGACCGCTCCTTGATGCAAACCCCGGGGGAGGCGGAAGCTTTTATAGACACCATTGAAGCTGGTACTGCCCAAGGCAAATACCTTTACTGGGTCATTGCGCCCAAAACCGGCCAGCCGCCACTCGGCACCCTTTGCCTCTGGCAATTCAACCCGGAGCGCACCGCAGCTGATATTGGCTACGAGCTCCTGCCCCATGCTCAGGGCCGGGGCGTGATGCGGGAGGCAATGGGCGCTGTACTGCAGTACGCCCGGGACGGACTTAGGCTCCACTGGGTACACGCCTTTACCCATGCTGAAAATGCGCCCTCTATCCGGTTGCTGCGGCACTTTGGCTTTAGCCAAGCGGGCAACAATGCTTCTTTTAGGGACGACCTGGTTTACAGCAAGCCGACTGGCGGGCTGCCCGCTTACCTGGAGCGGATTGGGCTCCCCCCGGGCTCCCGCCCAGGCCTAACCGCGTTGCACGCTGCTCATTTGTATCACATCCCATTTGAGAATCTGGACATCCACTGGAGGCGCCCTATATCAATAGCCTTTGAAGACGTCTACCAAAAATTGGTGCACCGGCGGCGGGGCGGCTTTTGCTACGAGCACAACAACCTGTTTGCCTGGGCGCTCCGGGAACTGGGCTACAGAGCCCACCTGATCCAGGCCCAGGTCTATTCAACTGAACAGCAAGCCTACGGGCCACCCTTTGACCACATGGCGGTATGGGTGGAACTACCAGAAGGGCCGTTGCTAGCGGATGTCGGCTTCGGAAATTCTCCGCTTTTTCCTATCCCCATACGCGATGGGGCAAGCGCGGACCATGAAAGTGGCCATTACCGCATTGACCAGCTCGACGGCAACTCTTACCGCCTCAGCCACCGGGAGGCTGCCCAATGGGTGCCCGACTACATTTTTGATGCCCAGCCCCGCCGGATTGAAGCTTTCGCTGCCATGGCTCACTACCATCAGACGGCTCCGGCCTCCCCTTTCCCGAATAAGCGGCTGATCACCCTGGCACGGCCGGGGGGCAACCGGGTTACGATCAGCGGGGATACGCTCAAATTTACCATCGGCGGCCGTGAAGAGACCCAGCCAGTGAAGGATGAAGCCCACTTCGAGTCACTGCTCCGCCAACACTTCTGGGCACCGCCCTCTGATCAGGCGCCTTCTCCGCAATGAATAAGCTGACCCAGCCGCCGTAATGCCTGGCGGCGCTCCGGCGTCAGGTCATGCCCAATGCTCAGCCGAAAATAATTGCTGTATTCCGGCAAAGGGGAAAAGATAGTGCCCGGCACGATGCCAATGCCTTCCCGCTGCGCCTCCTGGTACAGTTTCATGCTGTCCTTGCCGTTATTCAGCTTCAGCCAGGCCACATATCCTCCGGGAGGCAGCTCTGCCGTTGCCGCCCGCCCAAAGTACTGCTGGAAGGCAAGGCTGTATTGCCGCGCCCTTGCCTGCATTTGTTTGCGCAAGCGCCGCAGGTGGATATCGTAGCGCCCCTTTTCCAGAAAATGCGCCAATGCCGCCTGCGACAAGTCGGCGGTAGATAGATTGTGGACGATTTTTTGTTCATATACGGCATCGTAGAACCGGCCTGGGATCACCCAACCGACGCGAAACCCCGGAGCCAGGGTTTTAGAGAAAGAATTGCAATAGACCACCCAGCCGTCTTGGTCAAAGGTCTTAATATTGACCGGGCGCTGCCCCTCGTAAAATACTTCTCCATAGATATCATCTTCGATCACGGGCACCCTGTGCGTGGCCGCGAGCCGGGCGATGGCTTGCTTATCCGCTGCCGGCATCAGAGCCCCGTTTGGATTATTGAAGTTGGGGATCAGGACAATGGCTTTAGCCTGCCCGGCCTGCAGCACCCGCTCTACCTGACCCGGCGTAACGCACTGGTTTGGGCAAACGGGCATTGGAATTACTTTCAGGCCAAGCACCTCCATCAAGCGCAAAGTCCCAAAGTAGGCGGGCGTGCTGATAGCCACGGTATCGCCCGGCTCCACCACCGCCCTTAAGCTCAGTGCCATCGCCTCCATGCAGCCAGCCGTGACCAGCACCTGAGATTCGTGGAAAGCCCGACCCCAGCTGAGGGCCAAATTGCAGATTTGACGCCTTAGCGCAGGCAAGCCATAGCTGTGCGGATACATCGTGCCCACAGCCGGGTATTTCTGATAAGCTTTGCGTATGCTTTTGTGCAATTTGTCGCTTGGCAGCAAATCAGCCCCCGGCACACCGGTCGAAAAATCAATCATGCCGGGTTGGCGGGAGGCTTCAATCACCTCCTGTATGAGCGACTTCTTAGTTACTTTGCAGCAGGCCTTATGGAGCTTGGCTTTCAGGGGCGGCAGGTTATCCCGTATAAAATAGCCTTGCTTGGGCTTGGCTTTGACCAGTCCCTCTGCTTCCAGTTTGTAGTAGGCGTTGAAGACTGTGGTTGGGCTGACCCCCAGCTCCTGGCTCAGGAAACGCACCGACTTGAGTTTCTCCCCGGGTTGAAAATTACCATTGGTAATATGAGATTTTATACGGGCGTATATGCCCTCATACAGATAGGTTTTTCCGGCTGGCATTGGGTGTGATTTGGTTGGTATATGCTATTACTAACACTACATTTTCATCTTCAGTACAGTCCAGATTTTTCTTCCACAATGTTCCAGATATACACAGTATTACCGCCTGTCGCTGCCTTTGAAGCTGATATGCTCAAAAAGCGCAAAACTGCCTATTTTTTTGGCAGCGCCGCCCCTTTACCTTGCGGTCATGCAAAGAGAAATCATACCCACTAAATGGTTGAAACATCTGGCCCTGTCGGCATTAGTGATGGGAGGAGCAGAGTCCGGGGTAAGTCAGACGGACACTCTTCGGATAGACCTAAGCCGAGTGCGGAGCATTCTGCTAGCTGAATTGCAGGTGAATAACCGGCCCGCCTATTTCCTGATAGATACGGGGTCCGGCATTTCGCTAATTGACCTCGCACAAGCAAGCAAGTTCGGCTTCGAGGTGCATCCGGAAAATGGGCAGGGCAAGATTTACAGCCTCGGGGGCACCACGCATTTCATGGCTACCTCCGGCTTAAAGCTATCCTATGAGGGGCAAAGGTTGCGCCGGGGGCGGCTCTATACGACCGACCTGCGCCACCTGCACGATTTCGGGTTGCCCAACCGGTATACAATTGCCGGCATTTTGGGGGCGGACTTTTTCCGGAAAAACAAAGCCATTCTCGATTTTGAAAAAGCGCAGGTGGTGCTAACCCGGCGGTAAATCTACTTTTTTGAGTTTTTTGGGAGCGCAGCTGCTTTCACCAATGAATAGCCCGGCAAGCTGCGCTCCCTGCTCAGAAATGGCAAGCGATTATTTTTTGTTTTAAATCGTAGCGGGGCTCTGGTTGAATCCGGAGCCCCTTTTTTACGCTACCCCAACACCTCGTTATCGGCTACGAAGGGCTGCTTATACGTTCGCTTGCCGGTTGCTTCATAGAGGGCATTAGCAAGGGCAGATTGGATAGGCGGCAATGAAGGTTCGCCTAAGCCGGTGGGGTCAATGCCATTATCTACGAAGAACGTTTCAATTTCCAGAGGCGCTTCGGCATGCCGGATAAGGCGGTAGCGGTCGAAGTTTTGTTGCTCGGGCTGGCCTTCGTTGAAGGTAATAGCACTGTACATAGCGTGCCCGATCCCATCGATGATGCCCCCCTCAATCTGATTGCGGGCTGCATCCGGGTTGACGACGATACCGCAGTCTACCGCGCACCATACCTTTTTAATGCGGGGCTTATCCCCCTGCATTTCCACATCCACTACCTGGGCTACGTAGCTATTGTGGCAATAGTAGGCCGAAACGCCCCGGTGCAGGCCCGGTGTGGGCTTGCCCCAGCCTGCTTTTTCCTTCACCAGCTTTAGTACGCCGGCATAGCGGGCGGCATCGTAATCGTTGTTCTCCCCAACCGGCGACTGCTGTGCTTTTTCAAACAGCTGCAAACGGAAATCGATGGGGTCCTGCCCAGTGACCTCTGCAATCTCATCAATGAAAGCCTGCTCAGCGTAGGCCATAAAGTTGGAACGGGGCGCCCGCCAGGCGCCGGTGGAGATATTGGAGCCCAGGTCGTGGTGCTCTGCCAGATAGTGGTCTACCGCACCAGCAGGGAAGCGGTTTTCAAAGACCGGGCTACCGTGCACCCCTGCTCCACGCACGTGGAAAGCGAGCAGGTTGTTGTCCGCATCGAGTGCTGCACGGTATTTCACTTTATAGGCTGGGCGGTAAGTGCCCTGCGTCATATCGTCTTCGCGGGTGTATACCAGCTTGACCGGTACGCCGGCCTTTTGGGAAATCAGCGCGGCTTCAGAGCCAAAATTGCCATAAAGGCGCCGGCCAAAGCCACCACCCATCCGGGTCAGCATAATGGATACCTGTGCCTCTTCCATACCCAATAGCGCGGCTACGGTCTTGCGCAGGGAAGCCGGGGTTTGGATAGGCCCCTCCAGTTCGGCCTTGTCAGCCGTCACATTAGCGTAGAAGTTCATCGGTTCCAGGGTATTGTGCGCCAGGAAAGGCGCAGCGTAGGTCCGCTCAATCACTTTGGCAGCTCCCTGGAAAGCCTTGTCCGGATCACCATCGCGGCGGGCGGGCTCATCAGCGGCTTTGTCCATCAGCTCAGACAGGGCGGCTTCGTGGCCGGCAGAAGACTCCGGAGCTTCCACGGTTTCCCACTCTGCTTTTAGGGCTTTTTTCGCCTGCATGACCTCCCAGGTAGAGCGGCCGACGATAGCCACCAGTTCCGGGAACGCGTTGGTATCCGACCATTGCAGTTCGACGCCCTCTGGCGCAGCATTGATGGCAAAGACCTGCTCCACACCGGGCATATTGAGGACTTCCTCCGCATTAAACGATTTGAGCTTTTGCCCAAAGGCCGGCGGATGGGCAATCATGGCGATGCGCATGCCTTCTTTTTGAATGTCCAAGCCATAGAGCGGCTTGCCGGTCACAATCTTGTGGGCATCCACGTTTTTACGGCTAGTGCCGATAATTTTGAAATCCTTTGGGTCTTTAAGTTCCACCTCTTCGGGCACTTCCAGGGTAGCCGCTGCGGTCGCCACGGCACCGTAACCAATAGATTTGCCGCTGCTTTTGTGGTGAATAGTGCCCTGCTCAGTAGCCAGTTCGGATACCGGTACGCCCCACTCTTTGGCAGCCGCTTCCATAAGCATACGCCGGGCTGTAGCACCAGCAGTCCGCAGGGTTTTCCAGCTTTGGCGGATGGATTGGCTGCCACCCGCCACCTGACGGGTAAATTTTTCAGTATCCAGCCCGGCCTGTTCCACCACGACTTTTTGCCAGTCCACATCGAGTTCCTCGGCCACGATCATGGGCATGGAGGTCTTGACATTCTGGCCGATTTCCGGATTGGGCGACATGATGGTCACCACGCCATTATCCCCGATTTTCAGGAAAGCGTTGATATCAGTCCAGGATTCCGGGATTTCCAGCCCAGTTTCGGGCTCGCGGGCGCAGGAAGACAGCCAGCCAAAGCCCAGGAGCATGCCGCCTCCGGCAGCAGCGGAGACTTTCAGGAAGGATCTGCGGTTAACCGCAGTTTTTATAGTAGACATAATGAGAAGTTCGATTTAGGAATAGAGTTGAAGATGCAGGCTATCAGCCCATTTTGGCGGAAGCCGTTTTGACCGCTGCTTTTACGCGGGTGTAGGTGCCGCAACGGCAGAGGTTACCATTCATAGCCGCTTCGATTTGCGCATCGGTCGGCTTGGGCGTATTCGCGAGTAAGGCAGAGGCCGTCATAATCTGGCCCGCCTGGCAGTAACCACACTGCGGCACATCGTGCTCTAGCCAAGCCAGCTGTACGGGATGGTCGCCCTCTTCCGAGAGCCCCTCAATGGTAGTAATCGGCTTATCCCCTACGGCAGATACAGGGATGGAGCAAGACCGGACAGTGGTACCGTTGAGGTGGACGGTACAGGCGCCGCATTGCCCTATTCCACATCCAAACTTAGTGCCAAGGAGCTGAAGGTGGTCTCTTAGTACCCAAAGCAGCGGCGTTTCGGGGGCTGCTTCAACCTCTTGCTTTGCGCCGTTAATATTTAGGGAAAAGTGTTCCATATGTATAGTATATTAGTTTTGACTAAATATAAAGAAAACCAACGGATTTGCTTAGCACCCGTGATGAATCCACGGTATTTTATATAGTCTGACAACCCAAGATTTGTGAAAAGCCGGGGAGCGTTATTTTTGTGGTAACCACACTACAAAAACTATACTTCCCTTCAGCCTCAGCGAAACTGACGCCGATATGGTAAATATCGAAAGAAAAACGCACAAAAGCCCTTTAGTCAGGGACAGAATGTATATCCTCCACCTGTTGAACTTAGGCTATAAACGACAACAGTCTGCCAAAATAGTGGGCTGCCATCCTAACTCTGCGACCAATTATGTGAAGCTCTACAACAGCGGCGGGCTTGATGCTGTAAGGCAGTCGGGCTACAACTATAATCGCCATGAGCTGTCTGGGGTTTACGGCCAGGTCGATGAAACACGAGCTCAAGCCGAATGCGCAACTGTGGACGATGCCCCTATCCCGGAGCATTTTCCGGTGGAGGAGCAAGTGATAGAGCCGGAAGGAGACACTGAAGGGCTTGCCAAGATCGGCGAGGAGCGCACCGAGTGGGTGGAGTACACCCCGGCCAGCCTGGTCAAGAAAGTCATCATCCGGCCCAAGTACGCCGTGCCGGAAGAAGAGGGGGGTACAACGGTGCTCGCCGGGCAGCTGCCCAGCAGGCCTGTCCCCAAGAGTATTGCCGGGGCCAGTTTGCTGGCCCACATTATTGTAGCCAAATTTATCGAGCACCTGCCGTTTTACCGGCAGGGCAAGCGCTTTGCGCGCGATTACGGCTAGCAGTTGCACAAATCGACCTTCAACAGCTGGTTCGTTGCGGTATGCACCCTGCTGCAGCCCCTGTACAGGGAACTGGCCGGGAAGGCTTTATCCGCCGGTTACCTTCAAGCCGACGAGTCCAGGATCAAAGTCTTGACGAACACCCCCAAAGACAAAAAGGGCAACCCAAAGGGGCCCAGCAAGGAAAAAGGCAGCAAGCAGATGCTCGGCTGGATGTGGGTGGCCCACAATCCGGTGGAGGGGTGTGTGCTGTTCAATTACGAGGACAACCGGGCTGTAAAAGGGACCCAGGCCACGCTTGGCAGCTTCACGCAGGGCTACCTGCAGACGGATGGCTACGGCAGCTACAACGGCATCGCTGCCCGGCAGGGCGTACACCGCCTGGGCTGCCTGGCGCACGTGCGCCGCAAGTTCTATGAGGCGCAAGGCAACGACGCCCGGCAGGCAGCGCATGCCCTGGAGGTGATACAAGGCATCTACGCCCATGAGCGCCTGTGCAAAGATATGGGGCCAAAGGCCCGGCGGGCTTACCGCCTGGAGCATACCCTGCCAATCTACAAAGGCTTCAAATACTGGCTGGACGAGCAGGCCTGCATGGTAACCCCCAAAAGCCCTATTGGCAAGGCATTTACCTATGCACAGAACCAGTGGCCCAACCTGATGACGCTCTTCGAGGACGGCCGGCTGCTGGTTGACAACAACCTTATTGAGAATAAGATCCGCCCCTTGGCACTGGGGCGCAAGAACTATTTGTTTGCCGGCTCCCACCAAGGTGCCCAGCGCGCTGCCATGATGTACTCCTTCTTCGCCACCTGCCAGGTGCAGGGGGTGAACCCTTACGAGTGGCTTAAGCACACCCTTGAGCATATCGCTGACACAAAGCTGCCACAGCTCCATACGTTGCTCCCCGGCTACACGCCGGAAACGGCAGACCTGTAGTTGCTCGGACGCTTGCGGCACAGCGTGCCTTCTTCATCCAAGACGTCAATTACAAACAGTTTTGGCTCACGCCAGGACGTGCTGTACCTCCCGTACCCTTTTTCTGTATACTCGCCGTTATATTCACGGATTCTGGTACTGCCGCCATCCAGCCCTATGA
>CAZNSK010000104.1:0-22545 GCA_964575505.1 uncultured Phaeodactylibacter sp. | reverse complement strand
TCCGCTATCGACCCCGGAGGGTGTTGCACTCCAATGTATACGGCTTGGGTTTTGTCGGCAGGAGCTGGCTGGCTGTCGGTTTTTGTGGTCTCCACCCCCTAGCCCCCGCCGAGGGAAAGTTTGCTTCTATGGGGTGGTACGGGGTGGCGGGGGACACAAGCATTGCCGGTCGATTAGGCAGGCGTTGCCCATATTGTTGCTGGTGTGTCAGCTTTGGCGGACGGAGTACCGCCTTCGCTGTGTTTAGCTTCGGCGGATGGCGCACATCATTGCTGCCCCCTCCGCGCCCTCGGCCTTGTAGCTTTTAGGGGCAATAGCTATTCGTTTTCTAAAGACAGGTTCTAAGAGTCAGTCGATTGCTTCTCCTTGCCCTGTCTAGCTTTGCTTGGGGCACGGCTAAGCTCTTGGGTGCTGCTCGGGTTTTGGCGGAAGAGGGGGCTTATGCGCTTACTTTTTGCCATTGCCGCAAAAAATAATAAAAAAGTCTAGGCTGTGTACCGTCCTTCACACTGCAGTCGAACCCCGTGCGACATAGCTAAAGCGAAGGCGGACCGAAATGGCTAAACACCACAAACTCGCCTTGGCCGGGGGTAGGGTTCGCTTGTGGGTTTGGGTTGTATGGCGGGGGTGCTGGCCTATAGGGTGCGAGCAGCTCATACAGTGTGCTGTTTTTAACGCCCTTTCGGCCCGCCTTCCGTTAAACGGTACAAGGCCGGGGCCACCCTCAATGCGCTTCTCTGAACGGGGAGGTTAGTGGTTGCCAATAGCTATCCGTTTTCTACAGACGGGTTCTTAGCATGAGTCGTCAACCTTTCCGTTGCCCTCTTATTGCCCCTCAGCCTCCTGCGGGCAGCGTGGCCTTGACGGTTTGGGTTGCTGGACGAATCAATTATTTGAACAATCCTTTATCAAAAAGAATTGTTATTACATCGGTGAAGGGTGCTTTTTATACGTTTGCCCTGAGCGTGCGCCTGTAAGCGCTGATTATTGGAAGGCTTTGCTGCAAGGGTGGACCTGTGACAGCAGCCCTCAACGACTAAAGAAATTTATGAGCGAGAAGAAAGAGCCCATTCAGAACCCAATTGACCCGGACAAGATCGCGGAAAACCCGCACAATCTGCCCTATGCCCATACGGTGAGCGGTGTGGAGATTAAGCCAATCGATAAAGGCAAGGTCAAGGGGCGGGCCGTGAAGTCGATGTATAAGCAGACGGATATGCAACTGGACCAGATCAAAAAGCAGATCGAGCTGCTGGCAGAGCAGGCACAGGGCATTCAGGACCGCATCACCATATCCGAGCAGATTTATAACGCCCAGATGAACTTTGAGCCGCTCATTGGCTTTACCTACCACCTCTACGAGCGCAAAGACGGGAGCGAGTACGTGCTCTCTATGGTCAGCCCGGAAGAATGGGGCGCTAACCCGCCTTACCACTTTATCGCCACGGTAGAACTGCTTTCAGACCATACCTGGGAGGTGCTGCGGAAAGCAGAATAAGCCTATCTGAAGGTAAAACTGATAAATTATGGCATTACTTCTTCTCCTGGCTGTTTCCCTGTCCAAGGTGGTTTGGCTAGGCCCGACTACTTACGAGATGGGCGACCTGATCCGCCACGAACCGGCAACTTATCAATTTGAGTACCGGAACGTCAGCGATACGCCCTTGCTGATCGATAATGTGCGGACTTCCTGTGGCTGCACTGTCCCGGACTGGGGGGAGGCACCGGTGCCGCCGGATTCCACGGGTGTTATTTCCGTGACTTATGATGCCCGCGACCTGGGGTACTTCAAAAAGAAAATCAAAGTATACTTCAACGGGCAGCGCAAGGCTGAAGTGCTCTACATCGAAGGGTGGGTGGAGGAATTGTAAACCTGTGCTCGCCGGGGTGGATTACTGCGTGGTTTTCGCGCCTGTTGCCCCTTGGTGTCGTGCCCCGGCTGTTTGCTATTCCTGTACTAATTTTCCAATCTGATCGTATACGGCAATGCCAGCTGCCATGGCTACGTTCATAGACGTATTCACCCCATACATCGGCAGGTGGATGCAGGTGCGGCAGTGGCGCAATACTTCTTCCGGTATACCGTGGGCTTCCTGTCCGATCACCAGCACTGCGCCCGCTGGCGCCGTATACGCGCGGTAGTCTATGCTGGTATCGGTAATTTCCAGCCCTGCGAAGGGATGCTGACGGGCCAGAGCCTCCACCCCCGGCAAGTCGAGCGCAGTATGGGGTACGTACTGCACGGTGGAGCGGGCCACCCGGACCACCTTGCGGTGGTGCAGCAATGCTGGGTCCCCGTAAAAGTAGAGGTGAGCCAGGCGGGCAGCGTCCGATAACCGGAAAAGGCTGCCAATGTTGCGGACATCCGTAATGCCCGCCAGCAGCAGGCTTAGTGGGTGGCGGTTGCTTTGCAGTTGGCGGAGGTAAGCCCCGAAGTCCTCCGGCCGGTCATCGTAGAAGGTCGATTGCATAGGCAAAAGCAAGTGGTTTTCGTGAAGGAATTATCGCTTTTTTGCAGCCAAACACACAAAAATAAGCAGATTTCGCCTTCCTATTGGGCAGCAGATGGATAATCCCTTATCTTTGCTGGGTTAAAATACCCAAACTACTTTTCATCATGCTACGGTTATGGCTTACGCTGCTGCTCTCCGCTACCCTGCTGTCGGCAGCTGCGCAAATGTGGAACGGCACAGATACCCTCTACGGTAATGAATGGATTGACTACAGCCAAAGCTACTACCGTATTGATGTTGCGGAGGAAGGGCTGTACCGTATCCCCCACGCTGCCCTGCAAGCCGCCGGCCTGCCCGTAGCCACCCTGAATGACAGCCAGTATCAGCTCTGGCGGATGGGGGAGGAGGTGCCCCTTTTCGTCAGCGCGGCCGGCCCGCTGAGCCCCGGCGGCTATATTGAGTTTTACGGGCAGCCCAATGGAGGCGAACTCGACCAGCATTTATTTGAAGAGCCGGAAGAACGGGTCAACCCCTGGTACAGCCTGGTGAACGATACCATAGCCTACTACCTGACCTGGGTGGAGGATGGGGTGGCAACGCAGCGCTACAGCAACGTGCCCAACACATTAACTGATCTGCCCCCCGCAGACGCCTGGCACTGGTCGGAGCGCCAATTGGTCTTCAAGGAAGCACTGGTCAAGCGGGAGGAGCGCTTCGTATACAATAACGGGAATTCCGTTCTGGCGCTTCGCCGCTCCGTCTATCAGCGGGATGGCTTCACCGATGGCTACAAAAAGGACCAATCCTTCGACCTTGCCTGCCCCGGCTTGTACGCGGCCGGCCCCCCTGCTCAGGCGGAGGTGCGCTTTCTTTCGAATGCCGCCAAATCAGAGCACCAGCTGGAAGTATACTGGGAAAATACGGCAGCCCTGCAGGATACCGCCTTCTTTGGCAGCCACTTCTTCAGGCTCGAAAGCGAGTGGCCAGCGGCGGCCCTGGAAGACGGGCTTTCTGTTCAAATCAGGGGGCTGAACGGGAATAACGACCGCTACGCGGTGGGGGGCGCCCGAGTCCGCTACCCCCGGAATTTTGATATGCAAGGTGCTGCGTTTGCCAAAATGGAGTTGCCCAGCGGGGCCGGCCCTCGTTACCTGGAGCTTACCGGTTTGGCAGGTGGTGCCCCAGCCATCGTTTATGACCTGGGCCGGCAAGAGCGGTTGGTGGCCCAGCTGGAAGGGGAGGTGCACCGGGTCCGACTCAACGGGCAAAACGGTGCCCGGCCTTTAGCCGCAGCGGCCCAATGGCAGGCGGTCGATGCTTTGCAGCCGGTGGCCTTTACCGACCCCGGCGCGCAACCTGCGCTGGATTACCTCATTGTTACCCACGCGGCGCTCCGGCAAGATGATCAGGGCACCGATTGGGTACAAGCCTATGCCGATTACCGCAGCAGCCCGGCGGGCGGCAATTACCAGGTAGGCGTATGGGATATTGCCGAGCTGTACGCGCAGTTCGGATACGGGGTAGAGCGCCATCCTATTGCCATTCGCAATTTCATCCATTTCTTGCAGCAAGGCCCCGGCAATGGCCTGGAGTACGTCCTGCTGATCGGCAAAGGGCGGGAATACCAGGAAGTGCGGAAGGGGGAAGCCTTACTGTCCGCGCTGGAACAAAACTACATGCTGCTGCCTTCCTTTGGCTATCCGGCGAGCGACAACCTGCTGGCTGCCTACCCCGGGCAGCCGGTGCCTACGGTGCCCATTGGGCGGGTGGCTGCCGTCAGCCCCGAGGAAGTCCGTATCTACCTGGACAAAGTGCAAGCCTTTGAGGCGAACCGCGACAACCCACAAACGCTGGACGGGCGGGCCTGGATGAAGCGGATTGTGCATCTGGGCGGCGGCAGTAACGCTACTGAGCAGTCGAGTATCCGCAACGGGTTGGAGGGTATGAAGCGGGAAGCGGAGGGCAACCGTTTCGGCGGGCAGGTGCAAAGCTTTTTTAAAGATGCAGCGGAACCGCTAGAGGTCTCCTTATCCGAACAGATATTTAGCGCAATCAATGCCGGCAGCAGCTTGCTGACCTTCTTTGGCCACTCCAGCCCCGGTACTTTTGATTTCAATATTGACAATCCGGACAATTACAACAACGCCGGCAAAACGCCCCTTATGCTGTCCCTCGGCTGCTATTCCGGCAATATTTTCACCAACGGGCGGGGCATTAGCGAGCGCTTTGTTTTGTTGGAAGACAAGGCAGCCATTGCCTTTGGGGCCTCCCGGGGTTTAGGGTTTATCAGCACCCTCACAGGTTTGGGGCGGAGTTTTTATCATTATATGGGCAGCAGTCACTATGGGCAAGGTATTGGAGACATCTTGCAGCGCGCGCTGCAGGACCACGCCGGCAACTCCTTTATTGGCATGCAAACCCTGCTCGAGCAATTTTCCCTGCACGGCGACCCCGCGCTGCGCCTTCACCCCGCACCGGGGCCCGACTACACTTTTGATCCCGCTTCGGTATCCTTTGCGCCCCGGGTCGTCTCCGCTCAGCTCGACAGTTTTGAGCTTCGGTTTGATGTGGTCAACCTGGGGCAGCAGCTGGCAGACACCTTTGTCCTGGAAATTGTGCACGAGTTGCCCGATGGCAGCCGCCGCCCTCCGCTGCTCGACACCATCACCCTGCCCCGCTCCCGCACCCCGTTCACTTACCGCCTGCCCGTCACGGGCCCGGCCATGGTAGGCGAGAACCGGTTTTTGCTTACCCTGGACCCCGATAATGCCATTGCGGAAGCCCCCGCCGCGGCTGAGCAGAACAACGAGCTGCTGCAGCCCAACGGCACTCCCGGCATCGGCCTGTTTGTGGTCGACAATACCGCCCGCCCGGTTTGGCCGCCCCGCTTTGCGGTAGTCGGGGCCGATACCGTCACGCTAAGCGCCTCTACCACCGATGCCCTGGCCCCCGAGCGCACCTACCGGTTTGAGCTGGACACCACCCCTCGTTTCGACAGCCCGCAAAAGCAAACCACGGTTGTCCGTCAGCGGGGCGGGGTGGTCCAATGGCAACTGCCGGGCCCCTGGCAGGACAGCACGGCTTACTTTTGGCGCATTTCTCCCGATAGTACAGAGACCGGGGTGGGCTACGTTTGGGCGGAAAGTACGTTTACCTGGGTTGAGGGGGGGAGTGGGTGGATGCAGGGGGATGGTAAACAGTGGTTGTTGGGAGGGGAGGGGGACAAAGTTATTCTTGATAGCACTACTGGTAATTTCACTTTCGTAGATGATTTTATAGACTTAAGGATTCTTAACAAAGTAAGGCAAGGAGACGTGCTGCCCAACGGCTTTATCAATAATAATAGATGGAGTGATTTTTTCAGATGGGAGGTTCCTCAATCTGTAAACATTACTGTATTTAACGAACTTGGTCAAATTGTGTGGAATGAATTGCCCGGACAGTACGGCAGCTTAAACACTACGGCTACGAAAGAAATTGCCTGTTTCCCTTTCCCCGTGAATACAGTGGAAGAAAGGCTTAATATTGTCAACTTCCTGGATACAATCGTACAGCCTGGATATACAGTGTTTTTTTATACGGCAATAAGGAATCCTAATCTGGACTTAAACATAGATGAATGGGCTACTGATTCTATAGCGCATCCTGATGGAAAGAATATTTTCGCAGTGGTGGAAGAACAGGGGGCGCAGCAGGTCAGAAAGTTAGAGGGCATGATGCGCCCTTACCTTTTTATTTATCAAAAGGGAGTAGGACCAGTCGCAGAGCTCATTGCTGATGATATCAATGGTCAGGTGTCCTATACCCATGGGGTAAAGGGGAAATGGTTCACAGGTAGCTTTAGTTCTGATGTGATCGGTCCGGCAGCACAGTGGGGGGAAGTCGGTTGGGAGTATCGTTTAGAAGAGCCTACAGATTCATTAGCGCTGTTGGTTTACGGCCTGCGGCCCGACGGGACTAGCCAGTTGATTGACTCCACGAGTAATAGCCCGACTATCGATTTATCTAACCTTGACCAGCGAGAATTCCCTTATATCAGGCTAAAATATGATGCCTTTGACCCAAATACTACTATTCCAAAGGTTATCAGATGGGGCGTCAACTTTGAAGCTGGGCCAGAGCTGGCTATGGCTACTCATCAATCTTTTGACTTTTATGCTGATACGCTGCAACAAGGGGAGCCTCTCTATTTGAGGACTTTGCTATCAGCTCTGAATGCTGAAGATAGTTTAAGATGTGAGGTAGAGTGGGCCGTACTCAGAGAAGGTTCACAGTTGGTTTATTCAGCAACCGACACTTTGACGCTGGAAGAGGGGCAGGAAACTGAGCTGAGCTTTGACCTCTCTACTGAAGACTTATTGGGAGACTACCAATTATTACTTCAGGTAAAACCTTCTGCAGAAGTGCCAGAGCATGTGCTTTTCAATAATGTGGTTAGTAAGTATTTTACTGTTTTGCGCGACGGCAGCCCTCCGATCCTGCAAGTTACTTTTGATGGTCGAAACATCATAGATGGAGAATTGGTGGCACCGGACCCTGAAATCCGCTTGTTTTTAAAGGATGAAAATGAGTTCTTGATAATGGAAGATACCTCAGTGCTGCAAGTTAGCCTCAGTTACCCTGACGGGCAGGAGGAGGTTATTGCTTTCGATGATGAACGCCTGACTTTCGAGCCTGCTTCTTCTTCCAAGAATGAGGCTGTAGCGTGGTTTCGGCCATCGTTTGAACAATCTGGGATTTACGAACTCAGTGTGAGTAGCCAGGATATAACCGGTAACGGGAAAAACCTGCCGGAATACCGCGTGAAGTTCGAGGTAGAGACTGAATCTATGGTTACCAATGTACTGAATTATCCGAACCCCTTCAGTACCAGTACTCAGTTCGTATATACACTTACTGGGAGAAGCATCCCTTCCGAGTTTGTTATTAGGATTATGACGATATCAGGCAAAGTAGTGAAGGACATCCCTCTGCATCTTTTGGAACCCTTGCAATACGGAACGCATACTACTTCGTACCGCTGGGACGGTACCGACGAATACGGTGACCCTCTTGCTAACGGTGTTTATTTGTACCAAACGATAGTGAGAGGACCGAATGGAGAGGCGCTGGATAAGCGCGAATCCAGCTATGACCATATGTTTAAGAATGGGTTCGGTAAGCTGGTTATTCTGCGTTAAGCCCCAAATCCCAGTCGGGTGTAAACTGAATAGCTCCCCAGTAGCCCTGGTAATTGGATCCATCTTCAGCCACTGGCTCCACTCTAAAAAGGTCTTCGGCAATAATGTTACAATACCTGAAGTGTACGCTTTGAGCGACAGAAGCATGTAGGGTATAAGTGCCCGGCCGTATTGAAAGGTGATTGAATTTGGCGGTTAGTTTCCTTACTTGCCCTTTTCGTACAGAAAACAGAACATCGTCTTGGCTGCTCACTGAGGAAAACACCCATTCTCCAGTATGTCTTGAGACCTCCAGAGACAAAGCTAGGTTGTCCAAATTAGCATTTGCACTTATGTTGACTTCTATATAAAAAGCGCATTTAAATGGCAAAATACCTTTCCTGCCGGTATCAGAGGCATAAATTTTAACCGAAAGAATATTGAGGAGCTTTCCACTCATGGAGGTATTTATGAATTCTCCGGAAGGAGCCTCTAATTGAAGCAATTCATGATAATGCTGAAAAATTTGCTCTGTAGGGCCAAATCCAAGCATTTCTCCCTTTCTCAGTAAAATTGACTTAGGGCATAGCTCTTGGATAACCGCTGACTGATGGCTTACCATAATCACAGTTTTGCCAGACCTTGCTACCTCGTTCATCTTTTTTAATGACTTCTTTTGAAAAGAAATATCCCCAACCGCCAGCACTTCGTCGATAAGTAAAATTTCCGCTTCTAAGTGAGCCGCTACTGCAAAAGCCAGCCGGACGTACATTCCCGATGAGAAATTTTTAACCGGCATATCAATATATGACTCGACTCCTGCAAAATCTATAATTTCATCCAGTTTCCCTTTGATCTCTTTACGAGACATGCCTAAAATGGTGCCATTTAGGAATATGTTTTCACGTCCGGTAAGCTCATGATGGAAGCCCGTACCCACCTCTAACAGAGCGGCAATTCGTCCCATGACAACGGCTTTCCCATATGTGGGGCGGGTGATTTTGGACAGTACTTTCAGCAGAGTAGACTTACCGGCCCCATTGCTGCCAATTACGCCTACTGCTTCGCCGGGCTGAACTTCGAAATCAAGGTCTTTGAGCGCATAGAAGGTCTCCTTTTTTCTGGGCCGGAGGAGTTGCCGGAAGGTATCCCTTATTGTGCCGCTGCCCACCCTTTCTTTACGGTAGACTTTGCTCAACTGTTTTACCGAAATAGCTATTTCCTTCTTCATATAATATCGGCAATTACAGCTTCCATTTTGCTAAAATAAAATAGCCCACCTACAAATAGAAGTACCAGGATGATAAAGCCCAGCCAGCCCTCATGGGGAAAAGGGGCACCCTCAATTAAACTCCAGCGGAAGCCTTCAATAGCCGCAGCTAAGGGGTTGAGGAAGTATAAGGCCCTCCACTGTTCAGGCACTTCGGAGGCGGCATACGCTATTGGGGTGATAAATAAGCCCAGCCGGAGCAATACCGGGCTAATGTACCTAAAGTCCCGGTAACGGATTGTCAGGGCGCTAAGCCAAATGCCTCCCGTTAATGCGGTAAGCATGGCCAGGAATAAGAATAGGGGGAAATAAATGATATTGCTGCTTGGCCAAAAGCCAAAGGCAATCCACAACCCCAGTAGCAAAACCAGTGCTATCCCCAGGTCAATAAGGGCAGTAATTGCTTTGGACAAAGGCAGGATAAGCCTTGGGAAATAGATTTTTCTTACCATTTGCTGGGCATTTAGCACCGCGTCGCCCGCCCCGCTGAATACCTCCGAAAAATAGGTCCAGCCTACCAGCCCGACCATTGTGAAAAGTAATGGAGGTGTGCCAGCTGTTTCTACTTTTGTTACATAGTGAAATACAAAGGACAATAGAATCAAATTTATGGTGGGGTTTAGCACTGCCCAGGTAATTCCCAGAAAGGCCTGTGCATATTTGAGCCTGAAATCTCTATAAGCCAAGACGAGTAGCAACTCCCTGTAGTTCCAGACCTCCCGCAGTTGCTCGCTGAGCTTTTCCGGTTTGGAGGTGATAACTGTTTTCTTCTTTTGGCTCATATCATTATTTAAGTAGTGCTGTCAAGCGGGATTAAAATTAGGCAATACTCGTTAACTTGTGGCAATGAAACCGGAATTGACCATAGTGGTTTGTACACGCAATCGTGCTTTCATCTTGGGAGAGTGCTTGGATAGTTTATTTCGGCAGTCAGCTTCCGGTGATGAATATCAGGTTTTGGTGGTTGACAATAGCTCTACCGATGGCACTGCTGGTTTACTGCGCAATTACCAAAAGCGCTATCCTCCCCTCAGGTATGTGAAGTGCGAAAAAATTGGGCTGAGCCATGCCCGTAATCTAGGGTGGCAAGAGAGCGCAACCCCTTGGGTAGGTTATGTAGACGATGATGCACGGGTTCCTTATAACTACGTAGAAAAGGCTTTAGGTATCATTTTCACAGGGCAATTTGATTGTTTTGGAGGCACCTATTATGCATGGTTTAGATATGGAAAGCCCAGGTGGTTGCCGAAAGATTTTGGAAACAAACCTATACTTCGTACGGAGCTAGGTTATATTAACGAAGGAGAGCATCTTTCCGGTGGTATCTTTTTCTGTGAGCGAAGTTGGTTAGTGCAGCTTGATGGATTTAAGGCATACTTGGGCATGTCGGATAAGATTGGTTATGGCGAAGAGGATGATCTACAGCAACGGCTGAGGTTGGCGGGGGGTCGCATCGGGTATGATCCTGGTTTTTACATCGATCACTGCGTGCTGCCCCATAAATTGAAGCTAGAGTGGCATTTGAGGAGTGCTTACAGGCATGGCCTGACTACCCAATTGTACAATAAAAGAAAAAGCTTACCGCAGTTGGTTTATTGGTTATTCAGAACCACAATTTTAGGTCTTTTCAAACGGCTCCCCTTGTCACTAAAGCGTTCCTTTGTCGACCAAGATATATACTGGCAGAATATTGTGCTTGAAACGGTGGAGCTGCCGTTGCAATATTTGGGTAGGGTGGTGGGAGAGATGAGAGGAATTGGTGTTTCAATAAGCCGCATTTTTAGTCGTTAGACTAAAGAATGAGACAGTAACTGTGTAAGATGAATCAAGCGTTTCAGTGAAACCATTCGAAAATAGTATATGTAAAGTCTGCTTAGTAATAAGCATTGGTATTGCCATCCGGTTTATAGGGCTCGGCAATGAGAGTCTCTGGCTTGATGAAGTAGCATCGGTAAGTATCGTGCAAGGAAGTTTTAGTCAAATGCTTTACAGTATACAGTCAGATGTTCATCCTCCTTTATATTATATCTTGTTGCATTTTTGGTGCAAAGCTTTTGGTGTTACAGAATTAAGCTTAAGAGCGTTATCGGCTTTAATATCCTCCATGACTTTACTGATATTTTACAGGTTCAATAAAAGATTTATTGGTGAAAGGGTAGCGTATCTGGCATTAGTCTTTTTGGCTTTTTCAGAAATACATGTTTGGTATGCTCAGGAAGCTCGTAGTTACTCATTATTTGTAATGGTAAGTGTGCTGTCTTACTTCGGTTATTTCAGCCTATTAGAGGAAAACAATAAAAGAGGTGCTTTTCTATATATAGTAGCTTCTACAGCAATGATTTATACACACGTCTGTGGAGGGTTTTATTATGCTGTACAAGTTTTGGTGTCTTTGCTGTTGCCATCGTCTATGAATAAAATTAGGAGATTTCTAATCTATATGCATATTCTCGTGGCGATACTCTACCTTCCTTGGATTGGGATTGGTATTGATCAGGTTACCAATGTAACAAGCGGTTACTGGATACCCACACCTGACTGGAAGTCATTTTTTCATTTATGGATAAGTTTTTCAGGGGGTAAAGCTGAGTTCATTATTGTTGCAGTCATTTGTTTATTGTTTTCTTGGGATATTATTCATATTAAAAGGTGTAGCTTTCAAATATTGCCTAGATATAAAATCATGTCGTTATTAACTTGGGCTTTACTTCCAGTTTTACTCTCTTATATAATATCTGGTTTGGTAGTTCCTGTATTTCTTACACGGACTTTATTGCCATCCTCAGTAGCGGGGATCAGCTGCCTTGCCTTGTGTGTTGATTATATTTTGCAAACGAAATATAATAAACTAATATATGCTCTTGTTTTTGGATGGCTGATCTTGTCTGTGTACGCTATTTCTGATAGCTTTGTAGCTGATGAAAAAGAACAATGGAAAACTTTAGCTCTAGATTTAAAAGAAGATCAATCTCAAAAAGCTAGGGTTTTAGTCCATGCTAGCTTTTGTACATCGGCGATTCAGTACTATAACCCAGAAGTTGAGCTACAAGGTTTTCCTGTGGATAAGATCGAAATAATTTCACCTGATACTAATTTTCTAGACAGCTTCGTAGATGGTAGAGAAAAAGTATGTTTAGTCTATTCACATAGCAGAGATGAAGATCGACTTATTGAAGATGCACTGATAAGAAGAGGTTATTCAAAAGTGCGAGAGAAAAGTTATGTTGGCATTGAGTTGTTGGTTTACCGGAAAAATAAAAGGTGATACTTATGCTCATCTCCATCATCATCCCAAATTTAAACAACGCCCAGCGGTTAAAAGCTTCATTAGAAAGCCTGGAAAGGGAAAAGGTCTTCGTGCAGCCAAATCAGGTAGAGGTAATAGTGGTTGATAATGGGTCGGACGATGAAAGTAAAAATGTCGTCAGTATTAATGGTGCCACACTAATTGTGGAAGAAAGGCTAAAGAGTCCCTATTTGTGTCGGAATCGTGGTATACTAGCGAGCAAAGGCGAATTCATTGTCCTTCTCGATTCCAATTGTATCCCTAAGCCAGGATGGCTTAAAACAGGTATAGAGAAACTAGTAGGCGATGGGAATATGAGTATTCTCACCGGTCCTGTTGAATTTGAGTTTTCCAAAAAAGCTTCTGTCGCCGAAAGGTTTGATTACCTTTATTCTGTAGTGAATCCTTCAGATATTTCCCATCGGACTGCTCTTCCGGCTACTCACTTGTTCATAAGGCGTTCCGTATTTGAGCATGTTGGACTTTTTATAAGCAATGTACGATCACTAGGAGATATAGAATGGACCGGGCGAGCGGTTTCAGCCGGTTTTAATTTGGGGTATAGCAAAAGGGCAAAAGTTGGGTATCCAGCGAAAGGTTGGCAAGCATTTTTCCGAAAGATGTTCCGGCTGGGCCGGGGCACTAAAGAAATATGGAAAGCTACTGGTAAAAGGTTAAACTCAGTTTCATGGTACGGGATGGTAGTTAAAACTCTAATGCCTCCTTCGCCCAATTTTGTTATGTATATGAAAGCTATTAACCAGCGGGAAGGTCAGAAATTATCGCTTTATAGCCTTTTTCTGATGTGCTGGCTCACTAAATTTTTGAGAGGATTAGGCATGTTGTTCGGTAAAACAATGCCCAAGATTTAATTAGCCCTTGACCAGGTTTTGCTTAAACTGAATCTCAAATGCACATCTTAATCATTCCTTCTTGGTATACCACATCTCAAAACCCCATATCCGGCATCTTCTTTAAAGAGCAAGCCAAGGCGCTGGTGGATACGGGGCAACTGCGAGTCGTACTAATGTACGGTAAATTTGACTGGAAGGAAAGCTTGGGCATGAATATACAATCGGACCAGAAGGATGGTTTCTTGACTATACGGGGAAATGGATGGGCACCGCCCAAGGTTACCTCGGTGGGGATCAAGCTCTGGTTGAAGAAATATCTCAGCCTCGTAGAAGAGGGGTTTGAAAAGGCGGGTAAACCGGATATTGTTCATGCCCATAGTTGGGTGGCTGGATTATTGGCAAAAGCGATTAAGGTTCGTTATGGTATACCGTACGTGCTTACCGAGCATCTTTCTTCTGTTAATGAAGCCCGGCTCAGCTTACGGCAACAGCGGTTGGCTTCCCGGGCTTATCGGGCAGCGGATTGCTTGACCGCCGTTAGCCACCATATGGCAAGGCAAGTAGAAAGCTTGGCAGGGGGGCATCAAGTATTGGTCATTCCTAATTCAGTAGATACTGATTTTTTCTACCCCAAAGATCAAGTCCGCCTGCCTTCCCCTATACTGCTCAGTATTGGTGATCCATGGTATAAGAAAGGGCATGATATAACCATTAAAGCATTGGCTGTTTTAAAGTCTCGCGGGCATTATCTGGAGCTTTGGTTGGGCGATAAAATCCCAGGTCGGGCAGCCCTTGAAAAAGAAATTTGTAAACTTGGTTTGCAAGAGCAGGTCAAGTTTCTTGGCTTGCTTTCAAGGAAGGAGGTGCGGCAGGTCATGCAAAAGGCGAGCATATACATTTCAGCAAGTAGGGTAGAGCCTTTTGGAGTTACCATTATTGAAGCCTTATCTTGTGGATTGCCAGTAGTGGCTACCCCAACAGCGGGAGCTAAGGATATTCTCGGAAATCGTCCGGAATTTGGACTGTTAGCAAATGAAAAGAGTGAGCATGCCCTGGCTGAAGCTATCTTGCAGGTTCATAGTAAACGGAAATCGTATGATTGCGATAAAATGAGAGCAGTAGTAGAATCGCTGTATAGCCAGGCAATGATTGTAGAGCAAACCGTCCAAGCTTACAAAAAAGTGCTTAATGATAGCTGAGCAAAAGCAGTACCTGACTTGGGTTACTTTCCCAACCTGTAAACAAATTAGGTGGAGGGTAAACCATGTATATCTGCAAGCCCATTGCAAAAAGTTTATACCTTTTTTCATCAGGAGGCTATTCTTTACGAAAGTAATTGACCTCAAGGTGCCTTTCACCCAGCTCTATAACGTCATGCCCGCCAAAGCTCGATATCAAATAAGGAGAGCCGAAAAGGACGGCTTACATGTTAGTTGGCACCAAGATCCAGCTATTGTAATTGAGTTGTTCAACCTTACTGCCAGCGCAAAAAAACTTAACGGTTTGACAAAAGACACCTTGCCCTGGGGAAGAAACTACTTGATTAGCCAAATAGAAGCTAAAGAACTTGGCGTGATAGCAGCGCACTACTACCTTTTAGACGAAGAGCAAAAGAGGGTACAGTTGCGATACAACTGCTCTGCTTATCGAAAGTACACTGACTCGTCCATTCGGTCACTGTGCGGCCGGAGCAATAAGCTTTTATTTTTAAAAGATATTCAGCGGTTTCAAGCAAAAGGGTATCACCATTTTGATTTTGGAGGTTACGACATAAAAGAAAATGGGGCAAAGCCAAACTCGGTCAGCGTTTTCAAGGATGCTCTGCCAGGGCAGATTGTCAAACAATATAATTACTACCCAATTTGGTACTATTTCCTTCGGAAGGTTAGAAGTTGGCTCCAAAAAAGAAGCTGTCGTTGTAAGAAGTTAACTGCTTCCTAAAAATCGTTGTAGTAATGCACGATCTAGTCGTTCAACAATATGAAGGTTTTTTAGAAAAGCAAGGGAGCGCTCTGTTCCACCACTCCGACCACCTCTCCCTTCTCACCTCAGATTGGCATCCCCTATTGTATCAAGATAAGTCCGGCACCCTTCAAGCCGCCTGGCCTGTCACCTATGCGAAAAAATGGGGCGTCCGTATCATCCGCAAGCCGCCGCTCACGCCCTGGCTGGGGCCGATTATCCGGTATCCGGAAGGTGCTACCGAGGCACAGCGCCGGCAACTGCAGCGCAAAGTCCTCACCCATTTTGCCTGCGAGCTGCCGAAGGTGGCTTATTTCAGCCAGTCCCTACACCCAGGGATTGGAGATTGGTCGCCGCTGCACTACGCCGGCTACCGGCAGACCACCCGCTATACTTACTGGCTGGATTTGCAGCGAGACCCTGCCGAGCTGTGGAAAGGCTTTAAATCCGAATTGCGCAACCGGCTGCGGAAAGGGGAGCAGGAATTGCGTATCCGGGAGGTACAGCAGGTCGGACAAGTACACGCTGACTGGTCGGCTACGCTGCAACGTCAGGGGGTAGCGGCGCCAATATCCCGGCAGCAACTGCAGCAATTGGTCGATTGGCGGCGGGAGGGGGATTCCGGGATGGTTTTATCGGCCGTCCCGCAGGCGGGCGGTGAGCCCCGGGGGCATTTAATGCTGGTTTGGGATGCCCAAACCGCCTACGCACTCATCATCTGCAGTGCAGACGGGCGGGCAAGCGACAGCTACACCATCCCTACTTTGCTCTGGCACGGCATACAGCAAGCCCAGCGGCGCAGGCTATCCACTTTTGATTTTGAGGGCAGCATGATCCCCGGCGTGGCTCGGTTATTCGCCACTTTTGGTGCTCAGCCGGTGCCTTATCACTTCATTTATAAATATGGTAACCGCTTATGGCAGCTGGCCGACCTGCTCAGAAATCCTTAGCTATTTGGGGCGCCGCCTATTTGCTTAGCCTGCCTTTCCAGGCAGTATGGGATTTGCCATACGTCGGCAGTAAAGTGCAGCCTCCGGAGCTGGTTTTTCTGGCAGGGCTTCTGATACTTTTCAGGCAATTATGGAAAACTGTTGAATTACACCGAGTTGAGAAGGCATTACTGCTGCTTCCGGTTGCGATGTTGGTGTCTTTTGTCGCTAACCCAGGACTGTCTCCATTGCTTGAGGCGCTTGGGCTTGTTTATTTATATGGCGTATTCTTGCTTTTCCGGGCTTTGGCACGCTGCTCCGAATGGCTGGAGCCGGCATTTACTGCTTTGTCCTGCTGCCTGATCGGCCTCTCCGTAGCCAGCTTTATCATTGCAATCGCCGGAGCCGATCCGGAAGGTTTTTGGTCAGAATGGAAATGGTTGCCTTTCCTCGGCTATTTGCCACGAATAAGCGGTACAGCCCCCAGCAGTAATCTTTGGGCTTCACTATTATCATTTGCAGGGTATTTCCATTGGGTGCACTTGCGCCGCGAAAAAGGAGGCAGCTGGCGCTATCTGCTTCTGGCAGGGCTGTCATTGAGCTACATTTTAACCCTTTCAAAGTCAGTCCTTTTTGCTACAGGCGTTCTTATGCTGTGGGGCACCAAATCCGGAAAGTATAAAAAAGCAGTCCGTGCGTGCGGGGGCATCGCTATTGTGGTGGGGGTAACACTTACACATGTGCTTCCGGTTCCGAGCGAGAACAGGCCGGAAGCCATTTCGTATCTTCCGGCTTCGGACTGTCTGACTTTTAATGGGCTCTCCTTTTGTCCGACAACTTACTTTTTGCTGAAGCAAAAGGCAGTGGAGGCTATTCCTAAGCATTTCTGGTTCGGAATGGGTGGCGGAAACTTCCAGAAATGGCTGGAGCAAGAGCAGGAAGCTGGAAGATATCCGTCAGAAATGCCTGCTTACGACCCACACTCTACTTATTTTGGATTAACTGCTGAAGCCGGATTGGTGGGGCTGCTTGCGTTGGCTTACCTGATTTTTACCTTATTAGCCCTAAAGCCACCGAAGAATTGGCTGTCGATGTCAGCCGGCCTTTATATTGCTTTGATCGCGATCGAGGCCTTATCAATGGACGTCCTGAATTTCAGGGCACTTTGGGTAAGTCTGGGAATTTTCGTGGGCGTACAAACACTGTATGAAAAAAGCCGTACTGCATAGAACTCTTTTGTTTATATTATGGGTAAGCTTGGTTTTTGGGGTTAACCCTTCTGGAGATTTCCCATTGAACGATGATTGGCGCTATGCCTGGCCGGTACACGCTTATTTGGCGAACGGCCAGTTCACGAATAGCGTAGGGTATGCTCCTAATGTGCTTATTCATCAATTGCACGCGGTCTTGCTGTCTGAAACCGGGGTGTTTCCCAGCTTCACCTGGTTAAGGTGCCTTACGCTTTTGTTCTCTTTTTTGACCGTACTTGTTATGGAGCGCATGTTGCATCTCCTGCAAGCAGGAAAAGCGGAGAAGTATACTCTTATAGCCCTTCTCTGTTTCAACCCAATTTACTTCAGCATTAGCTTTAGCTATATGACAGACATTCCGTTCCTGTTCTATGCCTGCTGTAGTATTTGGTCTTATTTGCTTTATTTTAAAAATGGGGAAAAAGCCTACCGCATAATGGGTTTCGTGCTGGCCACACTGGCCTTTTTAGTTCGTCAGCCCGGGATTTTGATACCTTTTGCATTCGAAGGAGCTTTACTGCTGACTACGAAAAGCAGGAAACAACTATTCTATTTTTTATTGACAGCACTGATCTCGGTTGCTGTTTACGGAAGTGTTCAGTTCTTAGTGAAGCCTCAGCTTGGACTCGACAACGCTACTCAAGCTGAGCGACAGTATCTGGTTTACCTTTTAGGCAGCCCTCATATATTTGGATTTCGCCTCTTGAAGTACAATGTAATGGCAGTATTTTACTTCGGATTCTTTCTGCTTCCAGTTTTCGGATATTTGGTGAAATGGGCTTATCCAAAGTTGGGCTTGAAGGGAGCTGCAATGCTCATATTGGCGCATCTGTTGATTGCATTAGCCCTGGGGTTGCAGGGTCGATACTTTCCCTTTGGAGGCAATTACATTCATGCTTCAGGCCTGGGGCCATTGCTGCTAAGCGATATATAGTCCGCCAACCCAAAATTTGTGATTTCTGACTTGCTCTTTTTCCACCTCGCTGCGTTAAAAAGCCTCGCCGATGCTTAGGCATCGCCTACGTTTTTCGCCTTGCGAGCTGAAAAAATAGCTGCGCCATAATTTCACAAATCTTAAGTTGTTGGACTATAAGGCACTTTGGTGCCAATCCTATGCCCGCCTTGCCAAAGGAGTTGCTCTTTGGGCTGGGCTTAATAAGTCAGGTCAATGGTACTTTGCTATTCTGGAAAGGCTGCTATTTTATCTATTCTAAATTAAGGGTTGGTGAGTTTCCCAATACCCTGCTTTTCTTGTTGCTATTGTTGATGACCTATATGCTGGCCATGACCGTTTTTAGTTTTTTTGATCGATATCTATTATTACCTCTTGTTTTGGTCTTACTATTCCTGGTTCGGTCGTCTTGGAAACCCCGGTTTACAACAATCATTTATATTTTTCTAATCACATGGATTAGCATCGCCGGGACGCATGATTATTTACAATGGAACCGAGCCGCATATCGGTTTTACTCGGATTTAACTTCTGCAAATGTACCGGTTGAGCATATAGATGGTGGAGTGGCACTGAATGGCTACAACCTTGGGAATACCTCTAATAAGGATGCAAAATTTCGCATAAGCTTTTCCGCATTGCCTCATCATGAAATTATAGAAGTAGAGGCGTTTTGCAGTTGGCTCAGCGGAAAGCAAATAGCTGTTTTCTTACTTAGTACCACCCCATCTCCCTCAACGCCCCCACAAACCCCTCCATCTGCACCGCCCAGGTAAACGGCTCTTTATCAAAGGTTTCGCCAAGGCGCTCGCCCGACTTCCAGGCGAGGTAGTGGTTGAGTATGAAAGCCTGGATGGCCTCCGGTGGACTGGATGAAGTATGGAGCAGGCTGTTTTTCAGGGGGGCAAATAGGTTTTGCCATTCCGGGTCGGCCGCTTCAGCTTTGAGCAGGCAAAGAATGGGCCGGCCGGCCGCCAGGTACTCGTAGAGCTTTCCCGTTAGAATGCCCCGGCTGCCTGCCGCTGACCAGCTCAGCAGCAAATTGATATGGGCACGCTGCTGCAGGCTGCGCGCTCCCTGAAGTGGGCGCAGGCCGGTAGCTTTCGAAAGGTGTTGAAGCCCGTATTGCGACACCCAATCCTCCCAGATGGCGCTATCCTTGCCGGCGTAGCGCAGGCGAAGGTCCTTTGGGGAGAGCTGGCCGTCCGAAATCAACTGCTGTAAGGTGCTAAATAGTGGAGCAGCGGATTGGGCGCCGGGGTAGAGGGAGCCGGTGTAGGCTATCGTAAACTGAGGGAAGCGGGGCTGCTCCGTTCGCTCGTACTTGCCGATACCGTTGGGCAGTACAAGAACATTAGGGTGGTGAGCCCCCAAGGTGGTTTTCAGCCCTTCCGATACGGTGCTCACCACCTCCGCCTGCTTCAGCACCTGCCGGTTGCACCACCACTGAAAGGCGGGCCAGAAGCTATGCTGCAGCACCGGGTCTACCTGCAAATCGCGGAAATCGGCCATCCATACCAGGTGGGGGAAGCGCCGTTTGAGCCAGTAGGCAATCAGGTGGTCTGCGTAGGGGCGGTAGGAAGAAAACAGGTGGGTGATGTGGTGTTGGCGGACGAGGCGGCAGCCTTCCCGGTAGCCTCGGTAGAGGTAGTACGGCCCGCCGTCGCCAAACAGTAGGTTTAAGGGGAGGCTCTGAGACAGCTTCTGCAAAAACTGTACAAGGGGGCGCTGACGGGCACTTGCCGAAAGGTGGGGCAGGGGCCGCCGCCGCAATTGTTGCCTGAGCCACCGCAAATCATAAGCCGTTATTTCTGAAACTTGCTGCCCACTTATTTCCAGGCTTGGGTCCTGAGGGAAAAAGCGGCGGTTGGCTGAAGCCAGGGCATGTACGTAGTCGAAATAGTGCCGGGCTTCCCGGCAGAAATTGGCGAGGCGGACTCCAGCTACCGTTTGGGTAGGCGGAAAGTAATAATTGATCATCAGCAGCCGGCGGGCGGGCGGGGTCATGGCCGTTGTATCAGGACTAAAAAATCGGAGTACAGGCGGGGGTGGCCCAACCGTCGCGCCAGGGGGATGCCGACTGGTGGGCACCACCGGCTCAGCAGCGGCAGGCAGGGCGTCAGCCAGCGCACTTCCTGCAAGCGCAGGGCAGCGGGCAGCCGGGTGGCTATCTCTTGGGGCGTGTAAGCACGGGTATCAAACGCCTGCCCCAGCATCAGCCCGTTGGCGCGCAGCTTCCGGGCAGCCGGGGCGAGTGCCTGCCGGATTTGCCAATTCAGGCCTGCCTTGTAGGTAAAGGAAAGGACGGCGGTGCCGCCGGGCAGCAGCAGGTCGGGCAGGCGGCTGAGCAGGCGGTCGAGTTCCGTAGGCAGAAGGTAGGTGGTAAGGCCTAAGGCAAAGAGGTAGTTAAAGCGCTCCTGAGCGTAGGCCGTCGATTCGAGGGCCCCAACCTCGTAGCGGCCAGCCGGGATATTGCTTTGCGCCAGCATAGCTGCAGAAACGTCGCAGGCGTAGTAATCTAACCGCAGGCCCTGGCGCGTAAAAGCATCGTAAAGCGGGCCCGTCCCTGCCCCTACATCTAGCACCCGTGCGCCCTCAAGCGGCAGCCCTTGCTGGGCAGTGCGCAGGCGTTCGGTAAAGAGGTAATGGTGGAACGGCCGCTGCGGCTGGTAGCGGTCGTTGTAGCCTCTGGCAATTTGGTCAAAAAAGTCACGCACCAGCACCTGCTGCATAATAAACACGGTTTACGGTTTCGGAATGCAAAGCCGGCTGTACCAGTTCGAGGTAAGCCTTGACAATATGCTGCTCGTCAAAAATGGAAACTGCCCGCTCCCGGGCTGCCTGCCCCATGGCATTGAGTTCAGTAGCAGGCAGCTGCAGGGCGTTTTCCATAGCCATGGCCAGGGCCTCTGCGTCCCGTACGGGCACCTGCCACCCGCAGTGGGGGTTTACGGCGTGGCGGCAGCCGGGGGCATCCGTCGTGATAACCGGCCTGCCCATGGCCAGCGCTTCGGTGATGGCGCGCGACAAGCCTTCCCGGTAGGAGGGCAGCACCATGACGCTGCATTGTTTGAGCAGGGGCCGCACATCCGGCACATGGCCAAAGTAGCGGAACCGCCCCTCGGCGACCCACTCCAGGAACTGTTCCTTTGCGATGGCAGAGGGGTTGTCGGCCTTCAGCTGCCCGGCTACCCAGTATTCGGCATTGGGGTAGCGGTAGCGCAACTGCTCTGCCGCTTCGGCAAACTCCACAATCCCCTTATCGTGGAGGAGGCGGCCAACGAAAAGGAAGACAAAGCGGTCTTGCCGGGGGCGCGGCAGGGGCCGGAAGTGGTTGGTGTTCAGGCCTGAGCCCGGCACTACGGCGCTCCGCTCCCGCGGGATAACCCCAAGGCGGTCGAAAAGCGCCTGGTCGCTGGGGTTGTGGAAAAAAGCAAAGTCGACCTGGTGCATCGCCCATTGGTAGAGGCCCCGCGCCACCCGGGCCAGCAGGCTGTTGTGCAAAAATGCGTAGCCCAGCCCGGTGAGGGTAGGGATGCTGCGCAGCCCCAGCCATCTTGCTGCCAGGTTGCCGTAGATGTTCGGCTTGACGGTATAGGTAAGCAGGAGGTCGGGCTTTTCCCGCTTCAGGATTAGCCAGAGTTCGAGGAACAGGAGGAGGTCGCGCAAGGGGTTCTTGCCCTGGGGCTGGAGGTGGCGCAAGGGGATATGGCGGGCGAAGTGATGGGTGTCGAGGTACTTCACGTATTCATCCACGGGGGCAATAACGAGGACGCGGTAGCCAGCTTGCGCATAGGCTTTGAGGAGCGGTTGACGAAAGTTATAGATATTCCAGCAGTTGTTCGCCACCACTGCAATGGTTTTGTTCATAGTATGTGTTTGTTCGAGCTGCCATGGTCCAACTGGGGGTTCGGAGCTGGCGTTTGCTTAGTTTTTGCTTGGCGAAAATACGATTTTTTCGGCTAAGATGCTTGGTTTTGGGAGCTTACTTAGGGCAAACGCACCAAAATAGAATTTGCGGAAGCAATCGCGACTGGCACCGCTCGTGTCCCCCGCAACTCAAAATAAGCCAATAAGAGTAAAATTTTATTTGGCGGGGGTTAGGGGGTGGAAACTTACAAATTTGCCATGTACGCCGCCCCCTCCTTGCCTTCGGCCTTGTAGCGTTTAGTGGGCCAAAAACCGAATTGTAGCTTAAAGCTTCTTTTCGAGAGAATGCCTTTTTCAGAAGCAGCCGTACAGTGCAAGTTGTTTCGGTCATCTGTGACCCCGTAGGGATCGAATGCCAGTAACATCAGCTAAAACCCGGTATCGACCCCGGAGGGTGTCGCACTCCAATGTATACGGCTTGGGTTTTGGCGGCGGGAGCTGGCTGGCTAGGGGTTTTGGTGGTCTCCACCCCCTAGCCCCCGCCGAGGAAATGGTTGCTT
>CAZNSK010000103.1:0-22633 GCA_964575505.1 uncultured Phaeodactylibacter sp. | reverse complement strand
AGGGGGCTAGGGGGAGGAAAATCCACCCCCCAGCCCCCGCCAGACACTTTCGCCATAGCTGGCTACAGCCCCGGGGCACCGGGAGGCGCACCACTCTTTGGTGCCCACAGGCACACAGCGGTTTCGGAGCGGCGCATCAAGTGCCAAGGGAGCGGGGGCACCGGCAAGTCACCGTTATTTTAAGGGCGTTGGCCTAAAAACTTGGAAATTCAAAGCGCAATAGGGATATTTCGTTCTGCCGCAACGAATTATACATGAGTACACCAACGCACTGCACTGTCTGCCAATCCGAACTGCAGGGCGCCTACTGCCACAATTGCGGGCAACACTACATCGGCCGGCGCGTCAATGCCTGGGATGTGGTGGGCGGCTGGCTCTCTGTTTTGCTGACTCCCGAGCGGTCAGTAATCGGTACCTTCCGCGGGCTGCTGCGCCGGCCCCGCCGCCTGATCCACAATTACTGGGCGGGGTTCCGGGGGTATTACCTCTCGCCGAGTCAGTTGGTGGTGTATATGCTGTTTGCCCTTGCGATTCATCTTGCCTTTGTCGACCCCGATATCCTAGGCATGAATATACGATTGAGCGGGGTATCGGATGCTGTAAGGGCCTTTTTATCCCCGCAGCTTCTTTTGTTTCTCATGATGATCCCTCTGCTGGCGCTTTCCACCGCTGCCGTTTATTACCGGCACCGGTACTCCTTCCCCGAACATTTTACTGCCGACATCTATCTCTTTGCCCTCTGGGCTGCCTTATTTACCCTGATTGACGATCCCCTTTACCTGCTGCTGGACTGGGCGCTGAGCCCGCTTTTCTTTTTCCTGTTCCTGTTTGTGTGGAGCGCACGGGTCTTCAGCCCCGCGGGCGCCCCTGGTACCGGGTGGCGCTCAATGCCCTTTTATCGCTATTGGTCTTACTGGCCTTTTTTGCCGCCCTGCTCGGCATTGCCTACTTAATAGACCCGGAAAATGTGATCCAGCGGTAACCGGAACAGCTGCCGCAGTTTGGGAGAATGCTGTGCCCCTCCCGCTCAGGGAGCAGGCGCGGCTAGTCTTGAGGGTTTTACCCCAACTGTTCCAGCACGCCCCCCTTCTGGAAAAACCGGTCCGCCTTCGCTTCCGCTTCTTTGTCCGTAACCAAGGGCGGGGCGTGGTGCGGCTTGATCCGGGCATCGATGATCAGCGGGCCGCGGCAGCCCCAGTGCTTGTGCTCTACAAAGGCGCCCACGCCGTGGATATCGTGGGAAGGGTTGGCGCGGGTGAAGGCCGCCCAGAGGAAATTGTTGACCGGGCCGCTGAGGAAGTCGCTGTCATCGCAGAGGATGATCATCGGGATGCCGGGCAGAGCAAAGGGCTGCAGGTAGTTGGCCAGTGCCTGGGGGGCCTGGTACGACAGCTCGTTCTCGAAGGGCTGGCCCTGAATAGCGAGGATGCCGGGCTGCACGAATTTCGGGTTGCTGAAGCCCAGGGGCAGGCTGAAATCGGTAGGCAATGCTGTGCTCAGCTCCCGCCGCTTGTCGCCACAGCAGGCCACGATCACCTTAGAGCCGGCATTCCAGCCAGTTCCGGAGTAGTCGAGCGTATCAATCGTCGTCTTGGTGTGGAAGTGCAGGTCGCGCGTCAGGTCGATGCGCTCCAGCACATGGCGGAAGAAGCCCGGGATGTCGTGGGTGCTCAGGTTGGGCGCGTCCCCGTGGGCGGCAATGAAGAGGAACTTCGCCAGGGACGTCTGCCCGGAGCCGATAATCCGGTTCGCCTGGGTAAGGATTTCCTCCGGCTTGCGCTCCCGGAACGGCATATACCGCTCACTGCCAATAGCCAGCAGCAAAGGGTGCACCCCAGCCGCATCCACCGCATTGATTTCTTTAATCCCCGGAAATTCCTGGGGGGTCAGCAGCTTCACCAGCTGATGTATGAGGTAGCCAAAGCTCGAGTCTTCCTGCGGGGGCCGCCCCACGACGGTAAAATGCCAGACCGCATCCTTGCGGTGGTAGACGTTCTCCACTTCCATCACCGGGAAGTCGTGCTGCAAGCTGTAGTACCCCAGGTGGTCGCCGAATGGCCCTTCCGGCTTCTTCTCCCCCTTGCGGATGATGCCGGTAATCACAAAATCAGCATCCGCAGAAAGTACATGCCCGTTCTGCCGCACATACCGGAAGCGCCGCCCGCCCAGCATGCCGGCAAAGGTCAGCTCCGACAGCCCCTCGGGCAGGGGCATGATGGCTGCAAAGGCGTGGGAGGGCGGGCCGCCCACAAAGACTGAAGCCCGGAACGGCTCGTCGTGCTCGTTGTATTGTGTATGGTGCACGCCAATGCCCCGGTGCAGCTGGTAATGCATGCCGACTTCCTTATCGGGGGCGTAGTCGTTGCCCGACAGCTGAATGCGGTACATGCCGAGGTTGGACTGCATGATGCTGCGCTCGCCGGGGGGCAGCGTCAGCACCTGCGGCAGGGTCACAAACGCCCCGCCGTCCATCGGCCAGGATTTGACTTGCGGCAATTGGCTGACCGTAGTGGTGCCGTACAGGATGGGCGCCCCCAGGCGCTTTTGCATCGGCAGGGCCGACAGGGCTGTGAAGGGGGCCGACAGGTAGCGGGTGGGATGCTGGAAGAAATTGGCGGGGTCCGCTTTTAGCTCAATCACCTTTTGCACCTGCTTGATGGTATGCCGGAACAAGAACTCCGTGCGCTCGAAGGTACCATAGATATTGGATAGGGCAGGGAAGGGGCTGCCTTTTACGTTTTCAAAAAAAAGCGCGGGCCCCTCCGCCTCGTAAATACGGCGGTGGATGCTGGCCATTTCCAGGTCAGGGTCTACTTCTTCTTTGATGCGGATGAGTTTGCCGTGGCGCTCCAGGTCGCGCACTGCGTCCATCATACTGCGGTAAGCCATAATTGAGGTGTGGTCGTTTTTCAAAAAAAGTCAACACCGGTTGCGGCATAAGGTTGGTGGCGGGCCTACTTTAGGAAAGCAAACTGCGCATTCTGATACTTTTCTGACGTAAGCATTTCCCGCATCCCCTTGACGGTATTCACCGGGCCGTTGTCTACCACCAGGTTTACAAGCCAGGTGGGAATGGCGCCGCCGGGGTCGGAGTGCAGGCGGTAGCTCATCTTGGTTTTGCTGCCGGGCAAGGGCGTCAGCTCGTAGTGGATATCGAGGCTGCGGATGCGCACTACCTCCTCGGTTTCCGCCTGGTAATCGGGCAGGCCTTTCACATCGATATACACGGTACGGGAAGCGGGGTCCTGCCGCAGCCGGCTCTTGGCGATGAAGTCGCGGTCGCTCATCGGCCAGGGGAAGTCCACCTTGCAATAGTACAGGCTTGAGGTATTGGTAGCAGGCTCCAGGCGGTTGGCTTCCAGGCATTTGTAAATCCAATCTTCGTACACGGGCACGTCTTTCAGCACTGCGACTACGGCGTGCAGGGAAGCCTCAAGCGTGGTCTCAATTTTGATTTCTTTCACCTCGGAGCCGGCAGCGTCCCGCAAGTAAACGTTGAGCCCATCCGACTGCCGTTTCAGTTCCCACTCGCCGGCCGGCTGGCTGTGGAGTAGGCTGGAAAATAAAGATAAGGCACTGATAATAAGAATTGTAAGCGAGAAAGCTCTGTGGGTCATTCCGGAATAATTTTTATTTTAACGCCTCAGGGCTGGGCTGGTTGTCAGACGTTCTTATTTTTGTCGTACAATTTTCGAGCCCAGCAAAGCAGACCGAAAACATGCAGCAGTACCATCAGCTTTTGGAGCACATACTGGACAATGGGGTCCGCAAGGACGACCGCACGGGCGTCGGCACGATCAGCGTTTTTGGCTATCAGATGCGCATGGACCTCGACGAGGGCTTCCCCCTGCTCACCACCAAAAAGGTGCACTACAAGTCGATCGTCCACGAGCTGCTGTGGTTTCTCCGGGGCTATACCAACATCCGCTACCTGGTGCAGCATGGCGTTAAGATATGGAACGAGTGGCCTTTTCAGTACTACCTGAAAGCCAACGGCCGGGAAGCGGAGCTGCCCAAGTACAGCCCGGCCTGGAAAGCAGAGCTCAAAGCTTTCGAAGCAAAGATCAAAACCGATGCTGCCTTCGCCCAAAAATGGGGCGAACTCGGCCCGGTCTACGGGCGGCAGTGGCGCAACTTCGGGGGCGTGGACCAAATGGCGGGCGTGGTGGAACAAATCAAGCGCAACCCAGACTCCCGCCGCCACATTGTCACAGCCTGGAACCCAGAGGATATACCCGCCATGGCGCAGTCGGGCCTGCCGCCCTGCCACGTGCTGTTTCAATTCTACGTTGCCGAAGGGCGCCTGTCCTGCCAATTGTATCAGCGCTCCGCGGATGTCTTCCTGGGCGTGCCGTTCAATATTGCCTCCTACGCCCTGCTGACTATGATGGTAGCGCAAGTCTGCGGCCTGAAGCCCGGCGAGTTTGTGCATACATTCGGCGATGTCCACCTCTACAATAACCACCTGGAGCAGGCCCGGCTCCAACTCACCCGTACGCCCCGCAAACTACCAATGATGAATATCAACCCGGAGGTGAAAAACCTCTTTGCCTTCCGGTACGAAGACTTTGAATTGACGGGGTACGACCCCCACCCGGCTATCCGGGCTCAGGTGGCCGTTTAGGGGAATAAAACCCGCCCGGGCAGCATCTATTAATTTAATTTTGTTCATACGTCAAGAGGGCGAACAAAATTGTGCAAAACCAGCCCGAGCCGGCTACGGCAAGTCAAGTGTTATGGGGGTTTGCGCCCTTGTTTAGAGCAAATCTAAATAGTGGAAGGTTTCGGACTTTTATTGTTAATTGAGTGCAGTGCATTCTATATTTGCGCTGACAATAGAATGACAGAACAAGCAGTTGTCGATTTACCATAAAACTATTAAGCATCACAGAGATGATATATAAGCAGTTGATTAGCCGAGTCTTTTTGCTCGCGGCAATGGTGGTGTTTGCGCTGCCCGTCCTGGCACAGGAAGAAGGCGGAGGCGGCGGCGAAGCCAATATTGACGAAGGCAAAACCCTGTTTCGCAATTATTGCGCGACCTGCCACAACAAGAACATGGTGGACGACCTGACCGGGCCTGCCCTCGGCGGGGTAGAAGAGCGTTGGGCCGACTACCCGGAAGAAGACCTTTACAAATGGATCCGCCAATCTCAGGCGATGATTGCCGAGGGGCACCCTCGCGCCGTCGAGCTTTGGGAAGAGTGGAAGCCCACGGTCATGAACAACTTCCTTAACCTTAGCGACCAGGAAATTGATAATATCCTAGCCTACGTCGAGGCCGTATATACCGGTGAGTTGGGGCCCAAGAAGCCCGAAGGAAAGGACGTCGTAGAAGTGGCTAAGGAAAAGCCCAACAACATGCCGTTGTTTATCGCACTGGCGGTTATCCTCGGCATACTGGCCATTGTGCTGGCGCGCATCGTTTCCAACCTGAACTACATGCTGAAGGTGCGGGAAGGCGACTCCACCGCCCGCAAAACCTCCTTCGTAGAAATTCTGACGAGCAAGGGGCTGATCGCTTTCGTCATCTTCGCGCTAGTGGTACTGGGCGGCTACACGACCGTCAACAACGCCATTATGCTGGGCCGTCAGCAGGGGTATGCACCGGAGCAGCCGATCAAGTTTTCGCACCAAACCCACGCGGGCTTGCAAAAGATCGACTGCCAGTACTGCCACGATGGCGCGCGCCGTTCGAAGCACTCCGTTATCCCGGCAGCCAACACCTGCATGAACTGCCACCGCGCGATCAAGGTGGGCTCCAAGTACGGCACCGCCGAGCTTACCAAAATCTACGCCTCCATCGGCTACGATCCATCTACCGATACCTACCTCGACAATTACGAGGAGATGAACCGCGATGAGATCGAGAAGGTCTACAAAAAGTGGATTGCCGACACCTACGTCAAGGAGAATGGCTCCATTGACAGCGAAGGGGAGGAAGTCATTGAGGATCAGTGGGAAGGCATTGTGACCTCGCTGACCAATCCGCATAAACCAAAAATTCAGGGTCCGATTGAATGGGTACGCATTCACAATTTGCCCGACCACGTTTATTTCAACCACGCTCAGCACGTCTCCGTAGGCCAGTTGGAATGCCAGACTTGCCACGGCCCTATGGAAGAATGGGAGGTGGCCAAGCAGCACTCACCGCTTTCTATGGGCTGGTGCATCAATTGCCACCGTCAGACGGAAGTGAAGTTTAAGGACAACGAGTACTACAAAGCCTATTCCCGTTACCACGAGGAGATTGCCAGCGGTGAGCGCGATAAGGTTACGGTTGAAGATATCGGCGGTCTGGAGTGCCAGAAATGCCATTACTAAACCCCCAATTGCCCTGACGTTTTGCAGGCTGCCACAGGGCGCCTCCAAAGCGTCAGCCTTTACGCTGGAAAGCGAAGGGTGCCCAAGCCAGGGCAGCCAGCCACCTCGCCGAAGCGTATCGTTGATCTGAATCTTGAAAAAAGAAGTAATGAAGAATAAAAACAACGGTGTATGGATTGGCGTGGAGCAGCTCCAAAACGATCCATCCTACCTGGAAACAAACAAAAACGAATTCACAGAACTGCCGGTTGTGGATAGCCTTTCCGACAACGGGTCAATGAATACCGAAGCTTCCCGGCGTGACTTCCTGAAGTACCTCGGTTTCGGGCTTGGCGCAGCGACCCTGGCTGCCAGCTGTGAAATCCCGGTAAAACGGGCAGTGCCGTACGTTGTGAAGCCAGACGAAATTGTGCCTGGTGTAGCTACTTACTATGCTTCTTCTTTTGTGCAGGGCGGCGATTACTGCCCTGTCCTGGTTAAAACCCGCGAAGGCCGCCCCATCAAAATTGAGGGCAACAGCCTTTCTACCATAACCAAAGGCGGCACGAGCGCCCGTGCGCAGGCCAGCGTGCTTAGCCTGTATGACACGAACCGCCTTGACGGCCCTTACCGCATCCAAGACAAAAAGATACAGCGCTCTGCCGACCGCAGCGAGCGGGGCCCATCGTGGGAAGAAATCGACGGCGAAATTATGGGCAAATTGTCGCCCAACGCCAACGTCCGGATTGTGACGCCTACCAATATGAGCCCGACTTCTAAAAAGGCGATGTCGGACTTCAAGGCGGCTTACCCGAACGCGGAGGTCATCACTTACGACCCGGTCTCCAGCTCGGCCATACTCGAAGCTAACGAAGCTTCCTTCGGCCAGGCGGTCCTCCCATCCTATCACTTTGACAAAGCGGAAGTTATCGTCAGTTTTGATGCCGACTTCCTGGGCACCTGGATTTCGCCCATTGAGTTCGCTAATCAATACGCCAACAACCGCCGTATTAAGAACGTGAAGGGCGCCAAGATGTCCCGCCACATTCAGGTGGAAAGCCATATGAGCCTTACCGGCTCCAATGCCGACAACCGCATCATGGTGCGCCCCTCCGAACAAGGGGCTGCTATCGTCACCCTGTACAACGCCTTAGCCTCCAAGGCAGGCGCTGCTCAGGTCAGCGGCCCTAAGCTCGATGGCGACAAAGCCAAGAAGCTGCAGCGTGTTGCCGATGAGTTGTACAGCAACCGCAGCAATTCCCTGGTGGTATCCGGCTCCAATAATAAAGGCGCGCAGATCATCATCAACGCGATCAATGATTTGCTCGGCAACTACGGCAACACCCTCGACTTCGAGGCGGCTTCCTATCAGCGGCAGGGTATGGACAAGCCCGTTCAGCGCCTGATTCAGGAAATGGATGCCGGCCGGGTAGACGCCTTGTTCGTGATGGACGGTGCCAACCCGGTATTTGACTTGCCCAACGGCGGTCAATTTGGTGCAGCTATGGCCAAGGTAGGCTTGAAAGTCTCTTGCTCCATGGTGCCCAACGAAACGGTGCTGCACTGCGATTACATTACCCCAACCCACCACTACCTGGAAAGCTGGGGCGATGTAGAGCCCAAGCGCGGCCACTACAGCCTGATCCAGCCCGCCATTGCCCCGATCTTCCAATATGCGGGGCGGGTAGGCACTCGTCAGGCGGAGGAAAGCCTGCTGCGCTGGGCGGATTACGATATGGCGAGCATGTCTGCTCCTCAGGACAGCACCGCTGTTACAGAGCAGTCCAATCCTTACTACGATAAAATGAAGGAGGACGTCGGTGCCTTCTACTTCAGCTATTTGCAGAAGCACTGGCGCGAAAGCCTGTTCCCCAAGCAAAGCAAATTTGCTACTTTCCAGCGTTTCTGGGACAGCGCCCTCCACGACGGCGTATTCGTTGCGGATGCTGAGCCGGCTGAAGCCACCTTCCAGGCTGATGTCAATCAGGCCGCACGTACAGTAGACAAGCCTTCGAACGCGGAGCTGGAAATTTCCTTCTACGAGACTGTCAATATGGGCGGCGGCGTATACGCCAACAACCCCTGGCTGCAGGAAATGCCCGACCCCATCAACCGCTGTGTGTGGGGCAACTACCTGGCTATCCCCGTAGGTTGGGATGGGGGCAATGAGTTCACTTCCTTTATGGGGCTGAACCGCGATGAGATCAAAGGCAAAGCTGATATTGTAGAGTTGACCATTGGCGGACGGTCAGCGCGTTGCACCGTGGTGCGGCAGTTTGGCCAGATGCAGGGCACCCTGGCGCTGGCACTCGGCTACGGCCGGCAAGAAACCGGCATGCTGGGCCGCGCCGTCGGCAATAACGTCGGCGTCGATGTTTATCCCTGGACTTCCCTAGACGAGCATGGCAATGTCCGCTACTACGCTACAGTCGACAGCGTTTCCGAAAAAGTGGACGAAGAGGGCCGTTTCGCCTGCGTACAGTACCACCATTCTATGGGGCTGACCGGCGAGGACCCGGAGACTGGCGAAGAGATCAACGTAGACGAGAAGACGGTGATGACGATTGGCGAAGGCTACCAAGGGGGGCTGACCAACCGCTCCATCATCTACCAGGGCAGCCTGTCAGAGCTTGAAGACCTTTCGCACCATATCGAAGAAAAGCGTACAGAGGCGCAGAAACTGAACAGCCATACGCTTTATCCGTACGATGAATACAAAGAACAGGTATACGATCAAGGGCACCACTGGTCCATGCATATCGACCTGAACGCCTGTATTGGCTGCGGCGCTTGCCAAGTCGCTTGTGTAGCCGAAAACAACGTACCGGTTGTTGGCAAGGAAGAAGTAGCCCGCCACCATGAGATGACCTGGCTGCGGATTGACCGCTACTTCTACGGCGACTATGAAAACCCGAATGTGGTTTACCAGCCGATGATGTGCCAGCATTGCGACAACGCGCCCTGTGAGAACGTCTGCCCGGTAGCCGCGACCAACCACAGCTCTGAAGGTCTGAACCAGATGACCTACAACCGCTGTATCGGTACGCGTTACTGCGCCAACAACTGCCCTTATAAGGTGCGGCGCTTCAACTGGCTGGACTACACTACGGCCGATCTGTTTGGTGCCAACGAGTATGACCTGAACAACGAAGAGGCAGTGCCCTTCGGCGCCGACAACCTGACCCGTATGGTCCTCAACCCGGACGTAACGGTCCGTTCCCGCGGGGTTATCGAAAAGTGCAGCTTCTGCGTGCAGCGTATTCAGGAAGGCAAGCTGACCGCCAAGCGCGAGCAGCGCCGCCTGCGGGACGAAGACGTGAAGACCGCTTGCCAGACCGCCTGCCCGACCGGCGCCATCGTATTTGGCGACGACAACAACAAGGAAGGCATCCTGGCAGAGCGCATGGACAACCCGCTGAACTACCTGGTACTGGAGGAAATCAACACCCAGTCTGCAGTGCGTTACCAAGCGCGGGTCAACAACAAAGACGAATCAATCGACGCATAAAGCCAGCGGGGAGGCAACTCCCCGCTGCCGCTATATTCAATAACAATTAACGACTCGATCATAATGAGTGCAGTAGTATCTCCAATTCGTGAACCCTTAGTAACTGGCGGTAAGACCTACCACCAGATTACGGAAGATATTTGCTCGCCCACGGAGCGTACGCCAAGTGCAGCTTGGGTACTGGCTTTCATTGTAGCCGTTACGGGGCTTGCCCTGTTTGTCTTCGGCGTAGCCTGGACCGTATGGCAGGGCATTGGTACCTGGGACCTCAACCGGACCATCGGTTGGAGTTGGGACATTACCAACTTCGTATGGTGGGTAGGTATCGGCCACGCCGGCACCTTGATTTCTGCCATTTTGTTGCTCTTCCGTCAGCGTTGGCGGACGGGCGTAAACCGGGCGGCAGAGGCGATGACCATTTTCGCTGTTATTTGCGCCGGGCAATTCCCGCTCATCCACATGGGGCGTATCTGGCTGGCCTTCTTCATCTTCCCGTACCCGAACACGCGCGGCCCGCTGTGGGTCAACTTCAACTCACCGCTGCTTTGGGACGTATTCGCGATCTCCACCTACTTTACCGTGTCCCTCTTGTTCTGGTATACGGGGCTGGTGCCCGACTTTGCGACTGTGCGTGACCGCGCTAAAGGCATCCGCCGCAAATTATACAACTTCCTGTCCTTCGGCTGGACAGGCAGCGCCAAGCACTGGCAGCGTTGGGAGTCCCTGTCGCTGGTCCTCGCCGGGTTGGCGACGCCCCTGGTACTTTCCGTGCACACCATTGTATCCTTTGACTTCGCCACTTCGGTCATCCCGGGCTGGCACACCACCATCTTCCCGCCCTACTTCGTTGCCGGGGCGATCTTCTCGGGTTTTGCCATGGTGCAGACCCTGATGATCATGACGCGGAAGGTGCTCAAACTGGAGGACTACATCACCCTGGAGCATATCGAGAGCATGAACAAGGTTATCCTCGCCACGGGTACAATTGTAGGGGTGGCTTATCTTACGGAGCTTTTCATTGCCTGGTATTCTGGTTATATCTACGAGCAATTCGCGTTCTACAACCGGGTGCTTGGGCCCTATTACTGGTCTTACATCGGCATGATGTCGTGCAATGTGCTTTCCCCTCAGATTTTTTGGTTTAAGCGTTTGCGCCGCAACATCTTCGTCACCTTTGTCATGTCGATTTTCGTGAATATCGGGATGTGGTTTGAGCGCTTTGTGATTATCGCCACCACCCTGGCGCGCGACTACCTGCCTTCTAGCTGGAGCTACTACGTGCCGACCTGGGTTGAGGTCATCATTTTCATAGGTTCTTTGGGGCTGTTTTTCACGCTTTACCTCATCTTCGTACGTGTGGCGCCTGTAGTTGCGGTAGCGGAAGTCAAGAGTATCCTCAAAGCGGGCGGCGACCAGTACATTGGTCCGAACGCGAACAAAACGCATGCGCAAAAGCAAGCCGGCGCTCAGGAAGGCGCACAGTAGAACCTGTTTATTTGCAACACCTCTAATGAAGATATAATGAGCAAGCAAAATAAAGATATACTATACGGGCTGTACAACGACGAGGAGTACCTGCTCAAGGCCGTAGACCAGGCCAACGCAGACGGTTTGGAGATTACGGAGGTCTTTACGCCCTTTCCCGTGCACGGCCTCGACCCAAAGCTGGGCTTTGCGGAAAGCCGTCTGCACATCACCGGTTTCATATACGGTGCGATCGGTACCCTGACCGCCTTCCTGTTCATGACCTGGGTGTTTACCCGCGACTGGCCGATCATCTTTGGCGGAAAGCCTTACTTCTCCGCTCCGGCCTTTATCCCGATTACCTTTGAGCTGACGGTCCTCTTTGCGGCCGTCGGTATGGTGGTCACCTTTTACACCATCTGTGGTCTCGGCCCGGGCGTCACTTTACCGACCCTGGACGACCGCATCACAGATGACAAGTTTTGTATCGCTTTTGATGTCACCGGCGCGGAGCCTACCCTGACCGACAAGCTGAAAGGGTTTTTCACGCAAACCGGTGCCGCAGAGGTGAATACCAAGAACATTTAGCAAGAACTATAAATTTGAGATGTGATGATTAACATCAAGCCTATAATTTTGGCGCTCGCAGCAGTTGTGATTTTGCACGCCTGCGCTCCGGCAGATGGCAATTTCCCCGGTCATGAGTACATGCCGGATATGGGGCACTCCATCGCTCAGGAAGCGAATGTCTTTACTGATTATTACTACAACACCTGGGACAGCGCTAGCGTGATCAAGCTGAAAAACACGCCCATCGCTGGCCTGCCTGCCAAGGGAGCTATTCCGCGCGGTTACGCTGGTACTTACTTTGCGGCGGAATCCGAAGGCGGCAGGTCTTCTGATGATGTCATGGCATACCTGAATGGCAAGGGTAACATCCAGGCTATTTCCACTCCGGTGAACGGGGCAGTGCCTTATTACTACAGTGACACGGAGGAAGAACGGCAGCGGGCGACCGAAGAACTGATCGACAACCCCTACCCGATCACGGAAGAAGGGCTGGCTAAGGGCGAAGACCTGTACAATAAGTTCTGCGGCATTTGCCACGGTGAGAAAGGAGACGGTGTAGGCTACCTCGTTTCTGACGAGAACCCCAATGCAGCCTATCCGGCAGCTCCCGCCAACTTCCTGCTCGACCAGTTTCTGAATGCCTCCAACGGGCGTTACTACCACGCCATCATGTACGGTAAGAACGTCATGGGCGGTTACGCAGACAAGGTCAATTACGAAGAGCGCTGGCAGATTGTCCACTGGATCCGTGCCTTGCAAGCCAAGGAGAAAAAGCTGGAATACAGCCCGGAAGCCAACACCCTTAACCCGGAATTCGGCCTGCCAGCCAGTCAGGCGCCATCGCTGGCGCAGCAAATGACTGACGAAGCAGCGCAGCCAGAAGCTGCCGAGGGGGAAGAAAGCCACGACGGGGAAGAGCACCACGATGAGGATGCGGGCCACAGCCATAGCGACGGCGGTCATGGCAAGAAAAAGTAAGCGCCTGTTTGGGCTTTAGGAATCGGGCTACAGAAAGCAATCGACAAAACTATTCAAACAAAATAACTGATGGACCAATTCACGATCACGAGCAAGCAGCGTAATGTCCTCTTTGGGTTCATGGGGCTTGGGTTGTTGTGCATGATCATCACTTTCTTTTCGGATGACATGTTCCACACCCGCTTTTGGACGAACTACTTGCACAACTCTGTTTTCTTCACGGGCATCGCTTTTATGGCGTTGTTCATTTTGTCCGCCTTTACGACCGCCCTGGCCGGATGGCATACCCTGATCAAGCGGATATGGGAAGCCTACTCTATGTTCCTGATCCCGGGGCTTATCCTTATGGCTGTGGTTGTGATTGGTACTGTAGGGCACCTGCACCACCTTTATCACTGGACCGACGCTTCGGCAGTAGCCGACGACCCGGTGCTGAATGGCAAATCCGGGTTTCTCAATATCACCTGGTATACCGCCGGCACTGTTGTCATTATGGGCATCTGGATTTTCTTTGCCTGGAAGCTTCGCCAATTGTCGCTGGATGAAGACAAGAACGGCAACGCTGACTTTGACCACCACCGGAGGATCCGTATTTGGTCTGCGGCTTTCCTGCCCATTGCCGGTTTTTCCAGCGCAGCTATTATTTGGCAGTGGATTATGTCTATAGATGCCCACTGGTACTCTACGCTTTTTGCCTGGTACACCGGGGCGAGCTGGTTTGTAGCCGCCATGGCACTGACGATCATTATGATTGCCTACATGAAGAGCAAGGGCTATTTGCCGAACGTCACGCAAGAGCACTTGCATGATCTGGGCAAATACTTGTTCGCTTTCAGCATTTTCTGGACTTACCTGTGGTTTTCACAGTATATGCTGATTTGGTACGGCAACGTCGGCGAAGAAACGGTATACTTCCAGGAACGGCAGCAGCACTATCCCGTACTGTTTTACGGCAACCTGCTGCTCAACTTCATCGCGCCCTTCTTCGTACTGATGCGCAACGATACGAAGCGGAAGTACGGTACGATGATCTTTGCGTCTGTTGTCGTTTTCTTTGGCCACTGGTGGGATTTCTTCCAGATGATCAAGCCGGGCGCGCGCCTCACCGCTATGGAAGCGATGGCGCATGGCCACGGTGAAGGCGGCCACCACGGTGCTGAGCACGCAGCTGAGGCCTTGCCCGGGCACACCGAAGCAGCGATGCATGCTGTCCCCTTCGAAATGGGCTTTACCATTCCGGGCTTCCTGGAGCTGGGCACGATGCTAGGCTTCCTGGCACTCTTCATTTATGTGGTCTTTAATCAGCTGGCCAAAGCGCCGCTGACGCCTAAAAACGACCCTTACCTGGAAGAGTCGCTGCATCACCACGTAGAGATGCACGGGGAGGAGGCACACTGATAACGTGCCCTTTTCGGCTTATTTAGATCGATTCTAAACAAGTTGGTTTTGAAATCTCAAAGTGGAAGCTGTCTGTTGTACAAGTGTATTTTTGCGACAGAACATTTGATTGATTACACACAAATTTCATCTAGATAATGACTGCTTTATTAGTATTACTTTGCGTCATTCTTATCGGTATCATTGTCGTACAGATTGGTAAGGTTACCGAGCTGGCGAGCAAAATTCGTGGCGAAGAAGAGGCGCAGGAGCGCTCCAACCGGACTCAGGGGGGCTACCTGATGCTATTCATGGTCGTGTTCTTGCTGGCTTGCACCATATCGGCAGTTTACTACAAGAACAGTATGCTGTGGTACGGCCCCAACGAATCGGCCTCCGCTCACGGCAGCAGCATCGACTATATTTTCAACATTACGCTGTTCTTCACAGGTATTGTTTTCTTTATCACGCAAATACTGCTGTTCTACTTTGCCTATAAGTACCGGGCGCGCCGGGGCGGCAAAGCCGCTTACATTTCTCACAACAACCGTCTTGAGGTCATTTGGACGGCGATTCCGGCGGTCGTGATGACCTTCCTGGTGGTCGGCGGTCTGGATGCCTGGAATGATGTGATGGCAGATGTCGGCGAAGATGAAGATTATATTGAAATCGAAGGTACGGGTTATCAGTTTGCCTGGCACCTCCGCTACCCTGGCCCGGACGGCAAGCTCGGTGCCCGGGATTATAAAATGATCTCCGCGACCAACCCGCTTGGGCAGGTGTGGACAGACGAAAAGAACCACGATGATTTCCACCCCAGCGAAATTGTGTTGCCGGTAGACAAAAAAGTGCGGGTCCGGATCACTTCCCGGGACGTGCTGCACAACTTCTACCTTCCCCACTTCCGGGTGAAGATGGACGCTGTGCCGGGCATGCCCACTTACTTCGTTTTCACCCCTACCAAAACGACAGAAGAGTACCGTCAGCAGCTAGGCGCACTGGATGAGAACGGGCAGCCGAGGTATCCCGAGTGGCACGAGCCCGTCGACCCGGAAGACCCCGAGGGCCCGCTCAAGTACGAAGACTTCAACTTTGAGCTGGCGTGCGCTGAGCTTTGCGGCAAGGGGCACTACTCTATGCGGCGGGTGGTACGCATCGTTTCAGAGGCTGAGTATAAAAACTGGCTTTCTGAGCAGCAGTCTTACTACGAGTCTACTATAAAGGGCACAGAAAATGACCCCTACGCAGCCGAAGCCACTGAGGAGCCGGCACTGACTGAAGCTACGATGGAAGAGGGAGAAGGAGCCGTTGAGATGGCTACAGAGGAGGCAGAAGTCACAACTGCGTCAGAAGAAGAAGTTGCCGAGTAGTAATTCGGAACAAGAAAAACGCCTTTCGCGTTATGAGAATAGAAAGATAAGAACGGATAACAATAAAATTTTTCAGCAGATGGCTAATGTTGTAACTAAGCCGACCAAGCACGAAGACGATCTTTTGATCGAAGAGTTTGGATACGATGATCACTTTCACGATCATCACCACGGCGATAAATTCCAGTCTAATTTTGTAACTACCTATATTTTCAGCCAAGATCACAAGATGATCGCCAAGCAATTCCTGATCACAGGTATGTTTTGGGCTATCGTCGGTGGCCTGATGTCATTGGTTTTCCGGCTTCAACTGGGTTTCCCGGAGGAGAACATGGCATGGCTCAAGCCGCTCCTGGGCAAATGGATTACCGTTAATGATGCAGGCATTGGTTCCCTGGCGCCAGAATTCTACTACGCGCTGGTGACGATGCACGGTACGATACTGGTATTCTTTGTACTCACGGCTGGTCTGAGCGGTACGTTCTCCAACCTGCTCATCCCATTGCAAATTGGGGCACGGGATATGGCTTCTCCGTTCATGAACATGCTTTCGTACTGGTTCTTTTTATTGGCTGGTATCGTCATGTTTTTCTCTTTGTTCCTCAACACGGGGCCCTTTGCCGGGGGATGGACCGCTTATCCGCCTTTAAGTGCCCTGCCGCAGGCTTCGAGTGGTTCGGGTGCAGGGATGACCTTATGGATTGTTAGCCTGGTCTTCTTTGTGGTATCAGTTTTGCTGGGGGGTATCAACTACATCACCACGGTTTTGAACATGCGTACCAAGGGAATGAGCATGTGGCGCATGCCACTGACCATTTGGGCGTTTTTCATCACTGCCATCATCGGTCTGCTTTCGTTCCCGGTACTGGTATCCGCTTTCCTGTTGGTTACTTTTGACCGCGGGTTGGGTACGAGCTTTTTCCTAAGTGAAATTTTCATTGGCGGGCAGGCGCTCGACCACGTAGGGGGTAGCCCCATCCTTTACCAGCACTTGTTCTGGTTCCTGGGCCACCCTGAGGTATACATTATTGTTTTGCCTGCTATGGGTATTGTGTCAGAGGTGCTCTCTGTGCACTCCCGTAAGCCGATTTTTGGCTACAAAGCAATGGTATATTCCATATTGGCCATCGCATTCCTGTCCTTCATCGTGTGGGCACACCACATGTTTATGTCTGGCGTGAACCCCTTCATCTCCAATTTCTTTGTGATCTTCACCTTGATCATCGCAGTGCCATCTGCTGTCAAGGTCTTCAACTGGATCGCGACGCTCTACGGGGGTAATATCCGGTTCAACTCTGCCAGCTTGTTTGCGATTGGTTTTGTGTCTATGTTCATCTCTGGTGGACTGACGGGTATCTTCCTGGGTAACTCAGCAATTGATATCCAACTGCACGATACCTACTTTGTTGTTGCCCACTTCCACATCGTGATGGGGGTAGCTGCGTTCTTCGGTATGTTTGCCGGTATTTACAACTGGTTCCCGAAAATGTACGGCCGTTTCATGAACGAAACGCTTGGCAAGCTTCACTTCTGGGGGACAATTATCGGTGCCTACGCGGTATTCTGGCCTATGCACTACCTGGGTATGGCAGGCGTACCCCGCCGCTACTACCGCTTCGACAGCTTCGAGGCTTTCGGTACATTCGATGTCATGAATCAGTTCATCACCGTAGCTGCGATCATCACCTTTGGGTTCCAGCTGTTGTTTGTGATCAACTTCTTCTACAGCATCTGGAAAGGCAAGAAGATGACTGAGCGCAACCCCTGGAAAGCATCCACACTGGAGTGGACAACGCCCATCGAGGGCATCCACGGCAACTGGCCGGGCAAGATTCCGACGGTACAGCGTTGGGCTTACGACTACGGTAAGGATGGAAAAGAGTTTATCCCTCAGATTCAGCCCGTAGGCGATGATGAATCTAGAGACAGCCACTAACGGTATTTCAATTTTTGCAATCTAAATCATTTTGCAGGAGGTAATGCTTCAACCCGAAGCTTACCTCCTGTAATACAATAGGTGCGGACGTGTCAACAAAAACAGAACAACTGAGCTTTGCGGAAATGGCCTTTCAGAAGGTCCGGGATTACCACATGCTGGTGAAGTTTCGCCTGACGATAACGGTGGTATTCTCCTCTCTGGTCGCATTCGCTATAGCCTCTGAATTTCTGCACTGGGGGGCGTTAGCCATCCTGGCAGCAGGTGGTTTTCTGGTCACCGGTGCTGCCAATACCCTCAATCAGGTGCTGGAAAAAGATTACGACCGGCTGATGAAGCGCACGGCAGACCGCCCGTTGGCGGCAGGCCGTATGACCGTGTCGGAAGCCGTTATGCTGGCCGGGCTGATGAGCCTCGTAGGCATTACGCTGCTGGCGCTTTTCAACCCCTGGGCGGCCTTTTTTGGCACGTTTTCGCTGGTGTTATACGCCTTTTTGTACACACCTATGAAGCGCATCTCACCGGCTGCTGTTTTTATTGGGGCGATTCCCGGTGCTTTGCCCACCCTAATCGGCTGTGTGGCCGCCGAAGGCACGTTAACGCCATTGGCGCTCAGCCTGTTTGCCCTTCAGTTTTTGTGGCAATTCCCGCACTTCTGGTCGATAGGATGGTTAGGTTTTGAAGACTACCACAAAGCTGGTTATCAGTTGGTGCCGAGTGTGAATGCCCAACCGGACCGCTCTATTGCGCTGCAATCCTTTGGGTTGGCGCTTTGCCTGGTGCCAGTCAGTGGCCTGCCCTATTGGCTGGGGGTCAGTGGCCTGATATCCGCGTTACTGGTAGCGGGCCTGTCATTGGCATACGCAGGGTTTAGCTGGAATTTCTACCGGAGCGCGGACCGCAAGTCGGCGCTGATGCTGATGTTCTTTTCATTTATCTATATTCCGGTATCCCTGTTGGCCTTTTTCGCTGATAAAATTTAATACAACATGGACGCAATCGTGGCGACAGAATACAGAAGAAGTAAAATACATCCCAAGAAATTTGCGCTCGGTGTGGCTTGCGCCAGCATCCTGATGATGTTTGCTGCTTTCACCAGCGCTTACATCGTCCGTCAGGCAGCCGGCAATTGGCTGGAGTTCCGCCTGCCGGATATTTTCTATATCAACACGCTGGTCATTCTGCTCAGCAGTGCGGCGGTGCACGGCTCTTATCTTTCCTTCAAGCGCGGAAAAACACAAGCCTACCGAGTATTGCTCGTGATTACTTTAATTTTGGGGCTTGCTTTCTTAGTTTTGCAGTACCAAGGCTGGCTCGCGCTTACTGCGATTGGCGTTGAGCTGACCACCAACCCATCTGGTTCTTTTGTGTATGTGATATCCGGCGTGCACGCCGCGCACATACTGGGTGGGATTGCGGCGCTGCTGGTGGCGATCATTCATGCTTTTGCTTTACCGCACAAAGTGACGCCCGCCCGCAAGCTGCGGTTTGAAATGACTTTAATCTACTGGCATTTTGTAGATTTTCTGTGGGTATACCTGCTGATATTTTTCACCCTGCAGCAGTCTTAAAGAACATACAACTGAAACAAACAAAATAGACAATAACCGATGGCGACAACAGATCCCGTAATGGAAAAACAGGACTTGGACAACCAAGGGAGTCCATCCTGGGAGGGCGGTGAAGCCCCTTTTAAGGCGAGCTACGGCAAGCTGATGATGTGGTATTTCCTGCTTTCAGATGCGTTTACGTTTGCAGGGTTTCTTATTGCCTACGGCGCGCTGCGTTTCAGCAGCCCCACCTGGCCGGTTCCTGATTTTGTCTTTTCCACGGCACCATTTGGGGTGCACGACGCGCCGCTGATTTTTGTAACCATTATGTCTTTCCTGCTGATTATCAGCTCGGTGACGATGGTACGGGCGGTACAGGAAGGGCACCGCGAAAATAAGAACGGGGTTGTTTTTTGGATGTTGCTGACCATTCTGGGCGGCATAGGTTTCTTGTCTTGCCAAGCCTGGGAATGGACCAATCTGATTGCCACGGAGCACATGACGGTCAACACCAACCCATTTGGCACGCACACCACAGCCGGCGTTTACCTCGATGCCGAGGGCAATGAGACCAATGAGACCTTTGATATCGGGGACAGCTACCTGATCCATAAAGCCGGTGCCGGGCACGGTGCTGACCACGGCGAGGGCGACCATGCCGATCATGATTACAGCCAAGGGGACCACCCCGGCTACTATGTCAATGCGGATAACTTCCTGCAGCGCAAATTCCTGGTCACAGACGGTCCGAATAAGGGCGAAGTGCAGATGCAGGAATTTGGACCCAAATCATTTGGTGCGCTGTTCTTCTTTATCACCGGCTTCCACGGCTTCCACGTATTCTCAGGCGTGGTCTTCCTGATCATCATTATGGTCAATGCAGGCAGTGGCTTGTACATGGCCCGCAAAAACGGGCATGAGATGGTAGAAAAAATTGGTCTGTACTGGCACTTTGTAGACCTGGTATGGGTATTTGTCTTTCTGGTTTTCTACCTTCTGTAATTTCAAATCGAGAACACAACAAAAAACATTCTGAACTACGATGGGACATTTATCATACGAAGAATCCAAGAAGCTGGTTTATAAAGGGTTAGTGCTGCTGGCTATCGTTACTCTGGTGGAAGTTTTCTTTTCCCTGCTGGGGAAGGGGCACGTCATTGGCGGGTTAGAAGACATTGGTTGGCTGGGCTACGTGATCGGCTTTGTTCTGATTGCCCTCTCGCTGTACAAAGCCTACTATATCATCTATGAGTTCATGCACATGCGCTACGAGGTAAAAGGGCTGGCTTTAAGCGTACTATTGCCAACCACTTTGCTGGTATGGGCGATCATCGCCTTCTTTCAGGAGGGGACGGCCTGGAAAGACCGGCGTCAGCAGATAGAAGAGAAAGACAAGGAGAAAGTAGAGGAAGTGCAGGAAGACGAGCTGCAAGGCTACCACTATGACCCCTCCGAAACCGCCTTTTTTCGCGGGTAAATAAACTTACAGGGTTATAAGACTGTGTTGGGACTTTAGTAATCGGTCTGTCCCGGTGCACCGGGACACTTTCTTGCTTATACTTCGTCCCGAAAATCCTCATCCGTACGGACTCCGGTTTTCTTGCCCCCGACGATAAATGTCGGGATCACAGACTCGTCTAACCAAAAAATTGCTAGTGCGACTAGTCCGAAATAGCACAGCGTATTTCACGCTTGGGCGGTCCTGGTTTTACTGGGTTTCTTCGGTTAGTCATTTCTGAAACACTCCACTAGTTTTCGACTAGAAGACCAAAATCCCAACACAGTCTAATAGCCGGTATGGTGTAGCAGCCCCTTGCAGAGGGGGTGAGAAGGGCAGCCTTTTCACCCCCTTTGCTATGGTAGGCGGCAGCAACAATTAGCGGGCTTTGATGTTTTCAGATGATAAATAGTGTACCTATCAAATATGGCAAAAAACAGAATGAATTTAATACAGATCGGGGGGCTGCTGCTGTTGCTGGTCTTGCTGCCACTGGGGTCCTGGTACTATTTACAGACCGGGTTGAACTACCGGATTGAGGCGATGCAGGAGCTGGAAGACATTGCGCCCCTGCCCGGATTTGAACTGTTGAACTACAACGACTCCATGGTGCAGGCCGAGCGTTTCAAGGACCAATTGGTCGTTGGGCACTTCTATACCGGTGCTTACGAAGAAGCGTACCTGGATTTGCTGCAGCGGCTCAAAGAGCAGTTCGACGAGCGGCGGGATGTCTACTTTCTGACCTTCAGGGCAGGGGAAGACATTGGCACGCGTGCTGCCTCCACGCAGTTGTTGCTGGACCATCAGATCGACGACGAGAACCAGTTCTTTTTCCTGCACGGTGCGCCCGAGGAGGTGGCCAGGTTAGCAGCGGCAGTTAAGCTGGACCAAGCTGTTCAGGGCGGGCAGCTGGTGGATAATCAGCGGTTGTTTTTCGCGGACAGCGCGCAGGTGCGCTCCCACTACGATCTCACCAACGAAGCGGACCTGAAGTTGCTGATCAAGCACATCACCCTCAACCTGCACCCGGTGGAGGAGCCCGATATCATTTTTGAACGCGAGACTGAAAAGTAAGGATTTCTCTTATGGCAAACCTACAATTGGAACGAAAGCTTAATACCGGCGCTTGGGTTGTAACCGGCGCGGTACTAATACTGGTAGGCATCATGCGCCGGGTAAAGATACCGCTGCCGGAGGGCGTAGACCTGGGCTTTCTGGCGCCCTTTCACGCCAGTATAAATGCGCTCACGGCAGTGACCCTTTTGATTGCGTTGTACTTCATCAAACAAAAACAGGTAGAAGCCCACAAACGGACGATGATGGTCGCTCTGGGGCTGTCGGTTTTTTTTCTGTTATCCTACGTAGCTTATCACTTCACTACGCCGGAAACCATTTTTGGCGACATCAACCACGATGGAGTGCTCAGCGCAGAAGAGCGCGCAGCAGTAGGGAGTACCCGTACGGTCTACCTGGTTATTTTGCTAAGCCATATCGTGCTAGCGGCGGTGAGTTTGCCCTTTATCCTGTTCACCTTCATCCGGGCTTACACGCAGCAATTTGAGCGGCACCGGCGCATGGCGCGGTGGGTGTGGCCCGTTTGGTTTTATGTTGCCGTCACCGGGCCGGTGGCTTATCTCATGTTAATGCCATATTATCCATAGCGGGCAACGCGTGCGGTTATTGTGCTGTTTAGACTATATTGGGACTTTTGTCACTAGAAAAGCAAGCGAATATGAAAAACAGATTCCTGAAAATACTAAGCATTGCTGCCCTAAGCCTGTCATTGAGCCTGGCTACAGTACCGGAAGCGGCGGCGCAATGCCCAATGTGCCGGATGTCGGCGGAGAGTAACCTGAAGAACGGCGGCACCGATGGGCGGGGATTGAACAATGGGATATTGTACATGCTGGCGACGCCTTACATGATCATCGGTGTGATCGGGTTCATTTGGTGGCGCAACCGCCGCAAGGAGGAGGACGATGAGGTAGCTGAGCCAGCCTAAGGGGTCGCGCAACAATAATTTACTACCGATTTAGACTCGTTCTTTTGCACGCTAACTGCGCCTGCCTGGCTAACGCC
>CAZNSK010000102.1:0-22660 GCA_964575505.1 uncultured Phaeodactylibacter sp. | reverse complement strand
GGGCCTGGTCGATCAGCAGGGGCAGGAAATACTGCCCGTTGCGTACGAAGGCCTGGAATACCGGACTGAAAACCTGACCATCGTCAAAGAAGGCCGGCGCCATGGGGTGATGGACACCAATAAAGGCGAGCTCATCGTGCCGATAGCCTACGACCGGATCAAGATCAGAGGGGTGCCGCTCATCCTGGCGTACCGGGCAGACAAGGCTATGGCCTTCCACCTGGACGGAACGCGGCTGCTGGATCGGGAGTACGATGGTATGCAATGGCTGGGATTGAATTACATTGGGGTGGAACTGGATGGAAAAAAAGGTGTGGTCAATGAACAGGGAGAAACCGTGTTGCCCATTAAATATGATAACGTGCTGTGGGCGAGTACGGAACTGAAAGGCCTTTTTGAGGTGGTTCTTGACGGGGAAGGAATGGTGGTTGATTCCACCGGGGCTATCATACCGGAACCGGAGCTGAAAAAAAGAAGGAAAATAGTCAGCCAGCTGAGAGCAGTGGCCCTGGAGGAATGGGAAGAGAAAGAGCCTGGGCCTGAACTAAACCCCAAAAGAGTCGGTGATTATTATGCGTTGTTTGATCAGAACGGGCAGATGGTCATTCCTCCTGTTTACGATGGTTACCCCCTTCCTGTATTCGGCAATGACCTGATTATGGAGAAGGGGGGCTACATGGGCCTGATCGATCAATCGGGAAAAACACGTTTGCCTTTCCTTTTTACCGATATTGCTAAGTGTACTTCTTCCGGATTATTGGTCGTGCAATACCAAGGCAGAAAGGGCCTGATCCGGATGCACAAAAACCCAACCGAATGAGAAAGGCCGTGACCGTAACCGCCTGGCTGGTATTTCATGTGCCCTTCCTCTTTGCGCAGGAAGCCATTACGCCGGAAGAAGCAAAAACATTTACCGATCGATTCATCGAAGTGCTGCTTTTTGAACAGCGGGCGGATCGCAAAGAACGGCTGGCCGATTTTTTTGATGAGGCTACCAGAAAGCAAATATTAGACGGAGGCAAACGCCTTACTTCCTACTACAGAGCCTTTTACCCAATGATCACCGACAACCCCGTCCATGTATGGGCGTCCAGCCATTATTCCAATACCTGGAATACCTGGCTGGAATTTCGCCTGATGAAGGAGGGTGGCAAAATAGTCGTCAGGGGCAAAGTTGAAAATGACTGGACTTTCCCCACCGTTCAGGCCTGGGAACGATCCGGCTCGCTCGATGAGATCGGGTTTGGCGGAGAAGCGCATTACATCTCCGCCGCTTACCTGGAGCGCCGCCTGAGAAATTACCTGGCCGAAAATTTTGGCCCACTAGAGGATATTTATGAGCGCCAAGATTTTACCGGTGCCTGGGTAATGGATAGCACCAGGAGAAAGGAAACCGGCAGCACTTTTTCAGAATACGTTGCTTTCGCGGATCGCCTGGGGGTACATGAGTTTTTGGAGAACGGTCAGTACTATTTTAATGCAGCCTATGAGTTCCCGGGAATGGAAATCAATATGCGGCCCGGGCGTTGGTTTGTACTCGGCAATGTGCTGGCCTATCTCAGCGGTAAGGGCAACCAGTTTGAATACCACTTCATCGAGGAAAAAAGGCAGGATCATTTTACCGCTTACACGCTGGATGATGGCGATACCCTGAGGTGCAAATTTGTGCGTTACACCCCTGAATTGTTCCAGGAACCAGAAGAGAAAGCCGCCAATGCCTGGGAAGTCAGCCTGGATACTTTGGGCTTAAATATTCTGGTCGAGCCTCGATACGAGAATATTCGCCCCTTCAATGAACGGTACCTGCTGGTAGAGCAAAACTCAAAGAAAGGATTAATTGACCATTACGGGCAAATTGTCCTTCCAACAGCGTATGAAAGGTTGGCTTTCGTAGAGGAAGAGCGGCGTATCCTGGCTCGAAAAAAGGAGCAGTGGTACGAGGTAGACAGCCTGGGCAAGATGCATCTGGCCTCTGATCTGGAACTCCGAGACACCGCTGATAATGTATTTGAACAGATGGGCTATAAAATAGCCGGCCGTGGAGAGAAAACCGGGCTTATCGGCAGCAACGGAGACACCCTCATCCCTCTCATTTATAATGCTTTAGCCCCTGTTTACAGATATGAATCCCCAACCAACGTCGAGCCACAGGTCCCAAGGGTCTATTATCCAACCGGCGATAAAGTGATTGGCTACAGCGTTCAACTTGGTAGAAAACAAGGCCTGGTGCTCAAAGATGGCACAAGCATCCTGGAACCGGTTTACAGTTCTCTTGACAGCCATCAGTACCCGTACATTTCAGTCAGCAAAAAAAGGAATGCTGGAAAAACGGGCCTGTACCATGCCGAACGGCGGGAATGGTTATTGCCCTTTGCGTATGACTTCATTTCCGTTGATGAACAATATATCACCGCCAAAAAGGAAGGACTGGATTATTTATTTCAGCTGGCTGGCACCCCTGTTCCATTACCGGAGGCGGATGTACGCTATCACTTCCGAGACAGCCTGGTCGGGATCGAACGGAATGGAAAAAGAGGAGTGGTCAATTTTAAAGGGGATATCCTTATTCCTATCGAATTTTCACAGGTCGAATGGATGGCCGGTGATACGTTCAGGGTTCAAAAAGATGGAAAATGGGGGGTACACAGTATTCGGGACGGCGCGGTCATCCCTACGGATTATGAGGGGCTGTACTCGTTAACAACACTTATAGACCGTGACCCTTCCAACGCGCCGCTGGCCTATGAATCCGGCGGGCTCAAGGGGATACTCAATTGGCAAGGGCAGCGGATCACACCTCCATTGTACCGTGAAGTAGGCGGATACAACCGTCAAACGGGGCTGATCGAAATGAGGCAAGGCAGCCAATACGGGCTTATTGATAGATTTGGCAATCTCGTCCTGGATCCAGAGTATGATTTGATTGGTATAGCGGGTGATCGCCATTATACCGTTGAGTTGCAGGACAGGACAGGCCTGGTAAATGCAAAAGGGGAATCAGTGCTTCCCGTCATCTTCGAACGCCTTGCTTTTGTGCCGCTCGCACAGTGGGATCTTTTTAACCATGTAGAATGGCTAGTGCGACTAGTCCGAAATAGCACAGCGTATTTCACGCTTGGGCGCCCTGGTTTTACTGGGTTTCTTCGGTTAGTCATTTCTGAAACACTCCACTAGTGGCTTTTCAATGGAATGGGAAATGGGGCTTGCTGCAATGGCCTGAATAGTTACCCTGCTGTTTTAAGTTTGCAACTGCAAACCCCAATTCAGCAACTATGAAAAAACCGATTTCAGGCATTATGAACTTATAAGCGTGTAAATTATAGATTGCCTCTCAATAAGGTCAGCTTCCAAAAAAAAGCAGCCCAGCTGAAAAACTGGGCCGCATTGCCACATCATCATTATTCTTTTGGTCTGGACCAATGAGCCCAGGTAAGCGGGGCCGGCATCCCCTTGGAATGCCGAACCTCAGCTTATGGTTGTACGGGTGATTCTTATTCAAATATAGCAGGCCGCTGGCCCAACCTCAAGCAATTTGTGGCCAGTAGCGGGATTTGTGGCGGATGGTTAGCGGGGCGGGTCCTGGGACTCCAGAAAACGGTGGATGTCGGCTTTGTACCCACGGCTGGAAACAAGCTGGGTACCATCGTGGAGGGACACCACATACTGGTTATTGCCCTCGTACTGAACAGTCTTGATAAAGCGGGCATTGACCAAAAGGGAACGGTGTATTCGCAGAAATTGCCCGGGCTGCAAGGCATCCGCCAGGGACTGCAGGGTTTGCCGGATGAGGTAGTTGCGCTCAGGAGCGTGCGCCACCAGGTAGTTGCCATCGGCTTCGAAGTAGTAGATGTCAAGAACATTGATCTCCAGCGTCCGCCCTTTTTCTTTGACTTCCAGAAATTGCAGGCCGGGAGCTTGACGCGCCTGATGCTGTTGCAGCACATTCACCATCTTTTGGTGCAAATCGGCCTGATCCCGCGTTTGGATTTGCTGGCGGGCGTGCGCCAGGGCTTGCTCGAAGCGGTCGTCGTCGTAGGGCTTCAGCAGATAGTCTACGGCTTTGACATCGAAGGCTTTTAGGGCGTAGTGGTCGTACGCCGTTACGAAAATGATGAAGGGCAGGGGGTGCAGGCGCTCCTGCTGCAGGACATCAAACCCGGTCAGGTCGGGCATCTCGATGTCCAGGAACACGAGGTCTGGCTGGTAGTTGCGAATGGCGCGCCGGGCTTCTGAGCCATTTTTGCATTCCCCGATACAGATGACCCCCTCGGCTTCGTCCAGCAATTTGATGATCCGGGCACGGGCCAGCGGCTCATCATCGACGACAAGGGCACGGATGACTTTCATAGGTCGGGCTTTTGGGTGGGTAAGGTCAGGGTAACGGCGAAGCCGGCCCCGGGAGCCGTCGTGCAGGCAAATAGCGCGTGCGGGCCGTAGAGCAAGGCCAGCCGGTCGCGTACATTTCGCAAGCCGATGCCCTTTTGCAGAAGCGCGGGAGCTTCCTCCACGCTGCCCCGGCCATTATCCTTCACCTCCAGCGCCAGTTTTGAACCCTCCTGCAGGCGGCCGGTGATGGTGATGCGGCCTTCTCCGCTTTGATTGGCAAATCCATGCTTGATCGCATTTTCTACCAGCGGCTGAAGGATCAGGCTGGGCACCGGTACCTGCAGGGCCGGCTCTTCAATATCCAGGGCCACCTCCAGGCGGTCCTGAAAACGCGTCTGTTCAATCTTGAGGTAGTTCTGGATGAAGTCCACCTCTTCCCGCAGCGGGATCAGCTTGCTTTTGTCCTGGTCGAGTACCACCCTCAGCAAATTGCCGAGGCGGGAAACGGTGCGTTGCGCTTCCTTTTTGTCAAACTCCATAAGCGCCGAGATGGTATTAAGGGTGTTGAACAAAAAGTGGGGCTGCAGCTGCAGGCGCAGGGCATTGAGCTGGGCACCGGAAAGCTGGGATTGGATCTCCGCCATTGCGATGCGCTGGTCCCGCAGTTTGCGCTGAAAGTTGATCGCCGAATAGATCGTGTAGATAATCCCAAATTCTACCATTCTGGAAATCAGAGCGGCGGGCAGGGCGCGGAGGATATGCCGGAAGGTATCGGCAGAAACGGGTTCTTTGCCCGTCAGGTGCAGCAGGCCAAAGAAAAGGATATTAGAGAGGAGCTCGTGCAGTATAGAAAGCGCCAGCCCAATCATCAGGATGCGGCCAATGAGGGTGTACTTTTCCTGCTGTTTCTGCGTGTGCCTTATCCATTGGTGCACCAGGGGGAAAAGGATACCCCAGGTAAGGTAGTTGGCGACATGCAGCCACAGCCGGGGCCATTCGAATACATAGTTTTCCTTCAGGTAGACTAAAAACAGGTAGTCCCGCAGGCTCCACAGCAGGCCGAGCCCAATGCCGATCAACATGGCCAATCCCCAGGGGAGCGGTGGTTTCCTCCAATTCATGGATTAAAATTACGGTTATTAGGGCAGCTGGGCTACTCCGTTGTGGTCAATAGGCAGCTTAAGTGGCCAGGCGTTTAGTTTACCACGTTTTGCGGCTTGCCCGCCTGATAGGCACGGATGTTACTGAGGGTAATCTCCATCAGCCGCTGCCGGGCCGCCTGAGTCGCCCAAGCCAGGTGTGGCGTGATCAGGCAGTTGGGGGCGGTAGTCAGCACATTGCCTTCTGAAGGCGGCTCCGTACTCAGTACATCCAGCCCGGCCCCCGCCAGGTGCCCCTGCTGCAGGGCGTGTTTCAGGTCGGCCTCCTGTATCAGGCCGCCCCTGCCGGTGTTGATCAGAAAAGCGGAGGGCTTCATTTGCTGTAGCAGGCCTCGGTTGACGATTTCGTGGTTGGCATCGGAAAGGGGGGCGTGGAGGGAGATGACATCGCTGCGCTGGAATAGCGTTTCCAAATCTACAAACTCGACACCCGGGCGGGCGTCCCGTTCCGGGTGTTTGTGTGTGGCCAGCACCTGCATCCCAAAGGCTTGCGCCAAATCCGCTACCCGCTGGCCAATGCGGCCAAAGCCATAAATGCCAAAGGTCTGGCCGCTCAGCTCAGGTATGGTATGGAGGGTGTAGGAAAAATCGGGCTGCCGCTGCCATTCCCCGGCTTCTACGCTGAGGTGGTGCAGGTAGACCCGGTTGGTGAGTGCCAGCAGCAGGGCAAATACGTGTTGGGCAACGGACTCCGTGCTATAGCCTACTGCATTGCAGACCGGTATGCCCCGCTTTCTGGCCTCTTCTAAATCTATATTGTTGTACCCCGTAGCCGTGACGCAGATACATTTCAGGTTGGGCAGCTGGTCGAGCACAGCCTTGCTAAGGACCACCTTATTGACCAACAGCACTTCGGCCTCCCGGCTTCGCTCTACAATGGCTTCGGCTGGGGTAAATTCATAAATTCGGCAGGGCCCAAACGCTTCCAGCGGCGCCCAGCTGAGGTCGCCGGGGTTGAGCGCCCGGCCATCCAGGACAACGATATTCATAATTGCTGAATTTGACTCAGCGGAAGGTACAAATTTTATTGCTCTGGCCCGACTGCCGGTAAGCGGCTTGACAAACGGGCATTAATGGGCCAGCGCTACCTCCAGCCAGGGCGCATTGAATTGGTACCCCTTCAACTGCAGGTAATTGGTGAATTTGGGCAGGGGGATTGCCCGCCGCTGATTGCCCAGCGAAATCACCAGCTCGTCTCCAAATTTATTGACCGTGAAGTCTTTGCCTTCCACAAAAGGCAGCTTCAGCCGCGCCAGATAGCCATTCTGCTGCTCCCGGAACTCGAAGGGGTATCCTCGTACAGCACCGACTGAAAAGCGGCACTGCCGTAGAGCGACTGCCCAATTTGCGACAGCAGCTCCAGGCCAAATACTTCCTGCCCCTGATGCTCCAGCTGAAAGATGGGCAGCGGCTGGAAGCTTTCGTGAATTTCCTGCAGGTAATCAGACTGCCGGTCCAGGTAGGCTTCAAAGCCACCCTGACGGGCCGCTTCCGGAAAAATGCGGTTGACCAGCACTGCATCAACATGATATCCATACAGTTGCAAGTAGGTCAGCGCCCGCTGCGCTTCCCGGATGACCATGCGCTCCGGGTTCAGTACAATGCGGATACTGGTGACAGCAGGGTCCTGCATTATTTTTTGAATGCGCTCCAGCTTGTCAAACAGGCGCTCCAACTCATCCAGGCCCCGGTCCAGGGGGATACCTGTCATATTGCGCACCATAGCCCCAAAGCCCCGCATGGCGAAGCGCTGCCCCGGAAAGGCTTTCATGACCCACGACTGCGTGACCTGCGGCAGGGAGAGCAGGCTTAAAGTCTCCCCGGTGGGGGCGCTGTCGATGATGATGAGGTCATAAGCCCCTTCCTGGTAGTGTTCTTCCAGCCACAGGAAGGCAGAGGCTTCTTCCATGCCGGGAAGGGCGGAAAGCTCTTCCGCCACTACATTTTCCACGCCCTGAAACCGGAAGGTGGCCAGCATAAGCTGCCGCACATGCTCCCAGTGCTTTTTCATAGAGTAGTATACATCAACTTCCTGGGCAAATAGGCGGGGAGCCACCTCTTGAGGCTCGGGTGAAAGGGGCACGCCGAGCGCATCGGATAAACCGTGGGCGGGGTCGGTGGAAAGGATGAGGGTGCGGGTGCCGGCGCGGGCAGCACTAAGGGCCGTGGCCGCGGAGAGGGTGGTCTTTCCAACGCCCCCTTTGCCGGTAAATAAAATGATGCGCATGATTTCAAAGGTTGATCCATGCCTAAGAAGGAAGAACCAGCGGAAAAGTTAAGGGGAGAAGGAAAATAAAGGGGGTTGACCCTAATGGATTGAGCCGTAAATGCCCCCGATTCTTACCGGGTAGCACGATCAATGGCTTTAGGGGTGAAAAAACCAGCAAGGACCTCGGTCTAGTCATACAAGGCAACCGGCGTGGGGGTCAACTGAACCGGTAGGGGGCTTCCCGCCAGTCGTAGGAACGGAAACGGATGCGCCAGTTGCGGTCCTCAAGCTGCAAGGTGCGGGCCAAGAGTTTCCGCACGCCATTCAACCCTCCAAAATCGCCAATGTACCACCGCAGCAGGCGGGTAGTATAGAGGGTACGGCTTGGTTCATCAATTGTCGTTTCTTGTTCTAAATAGGCCTGTGTAGCCAGGTCAAGTTGTTCTTCTACCCGGTCAGCCTGATAAAAAGCGATGGGCGGGCAGCTGCGGGCTCCGCAGTTAAGGGCAAAGTGGATGCGGTAGTCGGTGCGCTGCAGCATCAGCCGCCGCACGGTAAGCCGGTAGAAGGGGTTAGGCAGGTAACCTGCTGCCCACTTAACCCGGCAACGGCGCAGGATACCGTGTTCAATTTCGTCGAGGCTGAACCGCTGCCCGGCAATCGGCACCAATGGCTCCCGGAAGATATCAGGCCTGGACCACTCCTGCTGGCGCAGCAATAAAAAGTAGGCGTTGTAAATATTGATCCAAAAGGCCTTCCGTTTTTGCTCCCCCTGTAGCTGTTGCTTTAGCTCAGACATAGGCAAGGACATAAGCTGTGCTTCCAAATAGCGGCTGTTTTGCCGTTTTTTGAGCAGCAGGAGCATTTGCGCTGCCAGTTGAGCTGGGGTGAGTTCGGAATGTGCTATGGTGAAATCGTTTTTGTGAGCAGAGGGCTAGACTATGATGCTGAATAACCAAGCCGACATCCTCTGCCTTATAAACGGGCGTTTGGCATTGATAGTTTTGGCAAACGTAGATCGGGCTGCAGCGGCCTCCCCGGCAGTGGGCCAGAAGTGGGTGCCAGCTGTCGGTTTCAGGGCTGGCCATGAGTACGTAAAACCACCATACGGGGCGGTTGATAGCGTCGGCTTTTGACAGTGCGCCGGGGCTAACGCCTCTTGGTTCCAGCAACGCCAGTGCACTGGCAGATGAGCCGTATCAAATTGGGAAGTTATTCTTCACCGGGTCCTTAGTTCGGCTGCTTGCCAGCCGGCAGGGTAATGCTCCACATGCCACGCAGGTCGCCTTCCGAGTAGCCGATAGCTTCATCTTCCGGGTACAGGGATTGAATAACAGCGTAGTCTTCTGCCTTGAGCGTTTCGCCTAGCTTGCCGTGGCATTTGAGGCATAATTCCTGCATCATTATTGGGGCGTAAAATGCAATTTCTCCATTCGCCAGCTGCCGCACCTGCGGGGCAGGGCGTTGGCCAGCTTCTATTTGATCGTGGTAGGTGTTTAGCATGGCTTCTTCCCTGGGAATAGGTGCATCCTTTGGATTGCGGATTTTCCGGCTCGTCCGGCGGATAGTCGCCTGGTGGACTTCAGACAGGCTGTCTACCAGTGGGTAAGCGACCGTGTTGCAGTACTGGGCGGCATTTTCAACGCCCCCTTCCTTGAGGGCTGATTTGAGCTGGGTGCTCAGGGCTTTGAAGGTGCTCATGGCAATTTCCATACCCTGTTTTTTATACTTTGCCGTATCCATGGCTGCCGCCTTTTTCGCCTCAGCCTGGCTAGTTTGATCGGAGGAGGCGGCGGGCGAACAAGCAATGCCTAGCATAAGCAGTGCGAGGGCAGTCAGTAAAAGAGTTGGTAATGTCTTCACGATGGATCGGATTATTTGGTATACGTAGGAGGGCCCAGCGCACACGCGCCGGGCCTTGGTAGAATAAGGTGGTTTAGGCAACAGCATTGATGGCTTCATCAATCGTCTCCTGAGCAATGGTACTTGGGCAGGCGTAGTCGGTGACAGGCGCCTCGCTAGCTTCGAGGGCGCGCCAGCCGCCGAGGATATCCACCAGGTTGTGGAAGCCCCGGGCCTTGAGGATGGACGCGGTAATCAGCGAGCGGTAGCCACCAAGGCAGTGCAGGTAGTAGGTCTCGCTGCGCTCCAGCCGGTTCATGTTTTTATTGATGTAGTCGAGGGGGAAGTTGACCGCCGATTGCAGGTGCTGCGACAGGTACTCCGTAGGTTTGCGGACATCCAGGGTGTTGGCTACTGCTCCAGCTGCCAGGCGCTCGGCGTAAGCCTCGGCGGTAATGGCTTCCACCCGGTCGGTTTCTTTGCCAGCCGCTTTCCAGGCTTCAATGCCGCCTTTAAGGTACCCCAGGGTATTGTCATAGCCTACGCGGGCGAGGCGGGTAACCACCTCTTCTTCCCGGCCTTCTTCAGCCAAGAATACGATGGGCTGCTGCAGGTCGCCAATCAGCGCGCCTACCCATGGGGCAAAGTTGCCGTCAATGCCGATGAAGATGGCATTTGGGATGTGGCTCTCGCGAAATGCGGCCTCGCTGCGGGTGTCCAGCACAAGGGCGTCGTGCTGTTCCACTACTTCTTCAAAGGCTGCGGGGGCCAGGGCAACCGCGCCGGTTTCCAGCACCTGGTCGAAGCTGCCGTAGCCGGCTTTGTTCATTTTGGCATTCGCAGCGAAGTACTGCGGGGGCGGCATTAGCCCAGCCGTGAGCTCCTTGATGAACGCTTCTTTGGTCATATCGGCCCGAAGCGCGTAGTTGGTCTCCTTTTGGTGGCCAAGGGTATCCCAGGTTTCGTCGCTCATATTTTTGCCGCAGGCAGAGCCGGCACCGTGCCCCGGGTAGACGATCACCTCGTCTGGGAGGGTCATGATCTTTTCCCGCAAGCTATCGTAGAGCCAGCCGGCGAGGTCTTCCGTTGTGACCTCTCCCGATTTTTGAGCCAGGTCGGGCCGGCCCACATCCCCAATGAACAGGGTGTCGCCGGTGAAGATGCTGTGGGGCTTGCGGTTTTTGTCCAGCAGCAGGAAAGTGGTGCTTTCCGGCGTATGGCCGGGCGTATGCAACACTTTGAAGGTCAGGTCTCCGAGCTGGAGTTCCTCGCCGTCAACAGCCATGTGCTTTTCGAAGGTGGTCTCAGCTTTGGGGCCGTAGACAATCGTCGCACCGGTCTTTTTGGCCAGGTCGAGGTGGCCGGACACAAAATCGGCGTGGAAGTGGGTTTCGAAAATATATTTAAGGGTTGCGTTGTCTTCACGCAGCTTGTCGAGGTAAGGCTTGGTTTCCCGCAGTGGGTCAATGATGGCGGCTTCTCCATTACTTTCGATGTAATAGGCGGCTTCCGCCAGGCAGCCGGTATAAATCTGTTCGATTTTCATAGGAATCGGCGATTTTTAGTGTTCGGTTTTACTTAATCAACGCTACAAAGGTAAGCGTAAATATAAGGCACCTCAGTGACGGCTGTCACAATTTGCCGAAACCCAACAGCCCGCTACAGTTTCATGTGCAGCGGGCTGGGATTGTTTTGAGCGTAATGAATTGCCGGGGCCTGCCCGGTTTATAGATGTTTGGCCAGGAAGCTGTAGAATTTGCGCTTCAGGTCGCGGTAAATTCGGCGGTAGGACTCCATCTCGTCCATCATATAGGCGTGTAAATCCGGGTCGGCAGGGATTTCCTGATTACGGCGTATGGCTTCGCCAATCTTTTGTTCGTGTACTTTGATGTTGTGGGTGAGCTCATCCAGTACTTCGCGCTGACGAATGAATTGGTTTTGGAACTGCTCCAGCAAACTAAGGACGGTCGTATTGTTGTTCTTTTGTACCAAGTCTTCCAGGCGGTGTTCGTAGATTTTGAGCTCATCACTGAAGAAGCTCAGCTCGTTCATCCAGAGGCGGTGCTCGTAGTGGAGGTTTTCGATGGATTTGGTTGTCGTCACCATGTTATTGTCTTTTATTCAGTTAATCTTTTGCGTTCTTCTAGAAGGTATTTCAGCAAATCCTGCGTGGTAACGATGCCAACCAGGTTGTTGCCATCTACGATGGGCATTGCGTGCATCACGTTAGACAGGAAAACTTCTGCTATTTTATGCATAGGGGTGTCGGGGGTGGCAGTGGCGAGCTGCCGCGTCATCATCTCTTTTACCAGGACTGATTTAAAGTCTTGTCGGAAATGGGCCAGCAGGTGGTTGGCCCGGGAGAAATCTGACCGGGTGATCAGCCCCGCCAAATGGCCTTGTTCATCCACTACTGGTAAATGATGGATGTTATAGGCGCGGAAGCACTGCTCCACCTGTTCCAGGCTGTCTCCGGGCTTCACCACTACAAGGTCGCGGCTCATCAGCTCGCTTGCTGGTATAGGAATGGGTCTGATCATGTTGTTGCCGTTTTTCTTTCACCCCTAAGATGCGCAGGCTGCCACCGGGCTGCGATGAGGTTTGTCAGAGGGTTTGTTGAGGTTTGTCAGGCTTGGGCCGGGGCAGGGCAGGAAAGGGCAGGAGTGCCGAGGGGGCACAATTCGCTATATTTAAGCAGACATAGTTCATTAAGCAGGTCCGCCTCGTCCGTTCTTGGCTTTCGTAGCCCGCCCTAAAACACTTATAAATGTCAGAACACCTTACGCATATCGCGATTTTTGAGGATACCTACCAATTGGTGCAGCACACCCGTACCCTGCACCCTGCATTTAAGAGCAGCCTGGAAAAATATCCGGATATCGGGCTACTGGCCAGCAGCTCGCGGGGCAATCACCTTTTTGCCATCCCTTTTCTGGAGGCGGCCCGCCAAAAATGGGGGCAGCATCAGGCGGGCGACGGGACCGAGGAACAGGTTGCTGCCGCTATTGGCTGGCTCTCCCACCGGGCTATCGACCGGCAAGTCAAACCGATACACCTGAAAGACCACCAAGTGCAGGATGCCCGGTTTAGTGAAATTGAAAACGAGATTTACCACGATGCGGTCACCTTCGATAAAGTTTTTGAAAGGGGGGATATGCCCTCGGTTTCCCCTTGGGTGGAACTATCGGAGGCGACCCTGTCCAGGCGCATGCAGGGCCACCCGGCAAGTGAATGGGTGCATACCGCACAAACTGAGCAGCTCGTGACCAGCCTGGTGCAACAAAACCTGCTTCAGTTACGCACTTTCAACCAAACAGCGTCTACTCCGGCAGAGTGGCTGGAGCAGTTTGCGGATAATTACCAAAAGCTGGGGGAGGACCTGGATACCTATATCGAGGCCTTCACCTACCCGGACCCTGCCAAGATGGAAAAATATATTTTCAGCCTGAATGTATACAATGAGGAGGACGACCTCATTCGCTTGGTCCGGCAGCTAAAAAGAGAAGGCCATACCGATATCGGCCTGCAATCGGCCCTCGATAAGGCAGCCGGCCAAAGCCATTATGCACAGGGCTTGCGCAATAGCCTGCGCTTCATTCAGGCTGGAAGCGACTTTTTCGAGGGCAAAATTGAGAAATCCGCTTGTTACGACCGGGTGCAGATCTTTCATGCGCCCCACCGGAAGTAGGCTTGCCTGGAGAGCAGGGCTTGCCTGATCATAGACGAAAACCTACCTTATTGATGACTTCTCATTCGACATCTAAAGAGGGGGCTTTCCCCTTCAGCCGGCGATCATTCCTGGAGCTTTCCGCCACGATAGGAGCCGGGCTGCTGCTGCCGCCCCTGGCCTTTGGGCAGGAGGGCAGGAGCGGGCAAAATACCTCCGCTCCGCAGGCAAGCCAGTATTTGAGCCCGGTATGGTTGCTGCACAGCGTGAGCCGCCTGTCGGTTGGCAGCCGTTTCGTGAATGCCAGCCTCAAATACGTGCTCAGCCCGGATATCCGGCAATTGGCACCTGGCAATGCCTACCTTACCGGCGCGGCGATGCCTTTCGGTTTGGAGGACTTGGCTGAGGAACTGCAGCGCCGGGTGGAAGCGTGGAAGACGGGGGCGCAGCACTACGCCGAGGCTCAGCAGCTGGCCGTGCTGATAGGCGCCATCGTTTTCCGGAAAATGCAGCCTCACCTGAAGCAGGCCTATTTTCCCGGGGAGGCGGGAGCGTCGGGGGTGCCGGCCTGCCAGGTGTATCAGGACGCGTTTCTGCTGCGCACCTGGCTAACCAAAAACCAGCCCTTTGACCGCCAAAGCGCATCGCAGTTGCATAGCCTTTTCCGGCAGATGCTGCCCCGTGCCTTTACCCGCTTTCACACGTTGATGCCGGATGAAGGGGATGGGGCGGCCTGGGTGATGAATCTCGCCCGTTGGCGGCAGCAAACGGACCGTTACTTTGGAGAGCTGTCAGCTGCCCTGGCCGAGCCTGTGCCGGAAAAAGCAAAGCGGTATGTGCACGGCCCGGATTTTTACCGGGAAGGGGAATGGCTGATGGTGCAGGCCAGCCCTTTTAATAACGTCCGGCAAATCGGGCGGGAAACAGCAGGAGCCATGCTGCAGGAGGCCCGGACCGGCAGTATATGCGCCGGGTCTGTTGCAGCGGGGTACGCCACGGTGATCGCCGTTAGCGATTATCTGTCGGGAAAGACGGAAGCTTCAGCAATGAGGGAAGCTATAGGTGCTTAGGCTGCCCGGCATTTCCGCTTCGTGTAGCGGGAATACGTCACGCCCAGCAAGGTTGGCAAAATCCAAGGGGTGCATCACAAATTATCCCATTTTCCGCTCAGGTGGCGTGGCTTACTTTTAAGGTTGTTGCTCCGCCTCTACAGCTGGCCCGGCGGCTTCCTGGTTAGTGGTAACCGCCCACTTATCGGAGAAAGGGTCGTTAATGCTGGTATTGATGGAGGAAAGCAATAGGACCAGTACACCCACAATCAGCAAAATCAACGCAAGGCCACATCCACTATTGATCTCTTCATCAAAAGCTCGGGTATTGGCATCCTGGCCAAAAGACAAAAGGCCCGTACCCAACAGTAATAATGCCACGGCTGCACCAATCCCCGAGAACAGGAGCACAGCGGTTACGATGGTCGCGCCCCCCAGAACCCTGGCAAGCAGGCGTGCCTTCCTTTTGAGTTTTATTTTTTGAATGCTGGTTTTCGGTATGGCCAAGGCTTGGCTCCTGTTTTCGAGGACGAGATAGTAGGGGGTGATGGTTTGTAGTTCCCCTTTTTTGACAAGAACGACGCCATCTGCTTCGTATTTGACTTTGAGTTCGATCCCCTTTTCCAAGCGTTTTTTTACGACCTCATTAGCCTTCAGGGTAAAGGTCCATTCGGGCGTGGCGGCCTTCCTCGCTGCTTCTTCTTTCAGGGCTTTTACGTCTACTATTTGGCTACTGTCTGTACTTTCCCCTTGGCCGTACCACTTGATTTCAGCCACCATCTTGAGTGGAATGGTTTGCGTTTGGCCGGGAGATACGCCACAAAGCGTGCAGTATACGTTGCTATCGGCAATGGAGTCAATGACCGCTATTAATTCCCGTTGGGGATACAAAATAAGGGTGTCGCAATTTTGCTGAGCCGAAACGGCAGTCCACTGAAGGCCAGCTACCAAACACAATAAGAGCAAGGGGGCTTTCATACAACCAGGGTTTGTTACTTTAAAACTACAAACAATTTTGAAAAGCTGAACATTACGGGTTTGGTGAAGAGGCCGTGCTGAGCTGAAAGGGGCTGGTTTTTTCTTCAACAACCCTTTGGGGCTAGCCGAAGCTAAATGCTTATCTTTAGGCTAAAAAATGGACAAGGCAGCAAGGCAGGCACTCAAACAGGAAGTAGGGCGGGATCATCGCCAGGCCATTCAAAAACTATATACCCATTTGAATGCCCAGGCGCCTCAGTTCAATGATCTTGTTTTGCTGGAAAGCCAGGAGCGTGAGCTCGAAATTAAGTTCGGGCGGGGCCTGTTGACTAATGAGGAGTACCACGTGCGGAAAAATAAACTTCGCCAGGCATTGATCCACCTCATCGACCAGGTAGGGGCTGACGATTCTGGCCATCTCCCTGCATCTATGCAGGCAGTAGCTGCCAGGCATTTGGATTATAGCCGGTTTCCCTGGCAGGAAAAGACACCGTTTTTCCTGGAAACCTTTGATCTGGAATCCGTCAAGGCGTTTGAAAATTACCAGGAGGAGAAATGGTCGGCCCGTTTAGCAGCGGGCTTATATACTCTAGAAAACAAGGTTGATGCAAAAGCAGTGAAGTACCACTACCTCAACATTGACGATCGGGAGATGGCACCATTGCCAGTTGCGGTAGAAGTCAAAGTCGCTTCAGCTCAACAGTATCCATCTCCATCGGGGGGGCTGATTTTTTGCTTTGACCGGTCTACGGCTTATTACTATGCGTTTATCGTCAGCAATGACCGGCAGTTTACACTCTGGAGAAAGAGTGCGCGCGGTTACCGTACCCTCATCTCGGGGCGTTCGGCCAAGGTAGTGCCACACGAATTCAACCGGCTGGGCATCATCCGGTCTAAGCGGGAAATTTATCTTTTTATCAACGATCAGTTTGAGCGGAAAGTAAAGGAATCGGAGTATCAAACCGGAGATTCGGGTATAGTCGCAGTTGGGCAGGGGCAGTTTGTTTTTGACAACCTGGCGTTTTACGAAGGCATTTGAGTATGAAAAACAGACTACGGCAGCATATCATCGGGCACCTTGGTCAAGAGCCGGCGCAATTGGGCTATGTGCTCCGCCATTTCACGCCCCTGGAAACAAGCAAGAATGAAGTTTTGCTGGAGGTCGGCAATATTTGCCGGCATATCTATTTCGTTGCCCGGGGCTGCCTTAAAATTACCGCCTACGACCGCAACGGTGAGGAGGCTACCACTGACTTGGCCTTTGAGGAAGAATGGCGAACCGCCATGCGCAGTTTTGTTAACCAGCAGGCCTCCAATGAGCGAATCGTAAGTGTAGAGCCAAGCCAGCTATTGGTTATATCAAGAGAGGGGTTTCAAAAATTATCAAAGGAAATCCCTGCGTTTGAGCAGATTTATAAAAACCTGCTGGAATCGTCCTACAGCCGCTCCATTGAGCGGGTACATACCCTTATGAGCATGGATGCCCTTACCCGCCTTCGGTGGCTGCTAGAGCGCCACCCCCTTATTTTCACGCGCCTGAGCAACCGGCTGATTGCTTCTTACCTCGGTTTATCAGAGGCTACGTTGAGCCGCTTGAAAGCCAAACTTTGACTTAGGTCAAACCATTTGTAGCGATGGCCCTGCATCTTTGTCGTATCTGATCATTAAAACTTAGATACCATGAAAACTTTGCAACTCCTGGGCAAATGGCTATTTGTTTTGCCATTTGCGGCTTTCGGCATGCTCCACTTTGGGCCGCTGGAATTTAGCTTGCCCTACGTGCCAGGTTGGTTACCCGCTCCGGCATTTTGGGTATACTGTATTGGGTTGTGCTTGTTGGGCTTTGCCATTAGCGCAGTACTCCGGCGGCTAGATGGCCTGGCGGCGCTATTATTGGCGGTTTTGCTGGTAGTCTTTGTCCTGACTATTCACTTACCTAAAGCCGCCAGTGGTGATTTCCTGGGGGTTATCGCTGCTTTCCGCGACCTCTGCATGGCAGGTGGTGCCTTGATCTATCTGGCGGCTATGGCTCAGGATTTGCGGCTTACAGGCCTGCAGCGCCCAAATGGTGGTAGGGTATCGGTCTGACCTAACCCTACGGCTACTGCCATTCACTTTCACATGAACAGCAAAACTTCCTAAACGCAAGTATTATGAAAAATTTAGCTACTAAAGTTCAAGCTTTCACTAACTTGGTAAAGGATTTCCGCTACCAGGAAGCCCTTGACCAGTTCTACCATCCCGAAATTGTTAAGCACGAAAATGAGCAAGCGCCTACGATCGGGCTGGATAAGTACAAACAAGAGATGGTTCAATTCCAAGCTGCTATTTCCAACCCACAGGCACAGGTGCTGAACCTACTCGTTTCTGATGAGGTCTCCGTAGTAGAGTGGCGCTACCAATTTGACCATCGGGAATGGGGGCCCCGGGATTTCCGGGAGGTCTCTGTGCAGCGCTGGCGGGATGGCAAGATTGTACACGAGCGCCACTACTACAAAAGAGCTTAATCATGGAGCTATTTGATGAAATCGGCCAATCGCTGCCAAATAGCAAAGCGAGTTCTATGTTTGGCTTGTCCACGTATGCGGTGAACCGCAAGCCTTATATCATGCTATACGATGGAGCGCTCGTCTGGCGGCTATTTGGCGAAGACCGGGAGGAAGTTCTAAGTTTGCCTGGCGCTCGCTTTTTCAACCCCAGAAACAATAAGAGGCCAATGGCAAACTGGGTGCAGCTGCCGGCAGATTTGAAAGGGCATTGGCGGGCGTTTGCTGAGCGGGCGCACCGCACGGTGCCCCGTTAAGGCTAGTGCGGCTAGACCGAAATGTTTGACAGTCTTTTCATGCTTGAGCGCTAACTGCCCCGATAGCTCGGGGTTAACGGTCAGCATCTACGGCTCAATCCACTAGCTACCCTGCGGCACTCCAAGGCCCCATCTCCAGATTCTCTATTGACCGATTAAATTGCCCTACAGCTAAGGCACTTTAAACTTCTATTCCATTTGACACTCTAAACCAGGTATCAAGGCTGAATTTTTTGAACTAAATGCAGGCACTGTGAGAACCTTTCTCCCGCTTTTGCTAATATTTACCGTTTTTGCACCCGATCTGACCAGCCAGGAAAATATACCCGGCAGTTTTTTGCATCAAGGGCAATCCCGGCAGTACATCGTCCATCTGCCACCGGGTTTTTCGGGAGCTGTGCCCAGCCCGGTGGTCATGGTGTTGCACGGGGGCAGCGGCAATATGCTCAACGTGCAGGGCTTCACGCGCATGAACCTGGTGTCTAATCAGCAGGGCTTTATTGCCGTCTATCCGCAGGGCATCGGCCCAACTACCGTGCCGGGCGGGTTTTCCTGGGCCGATGGCCGGGGCACGACTGCTGATGCGGAGGGGGTCGACGATGTAGGGTTTCTCAACCGGTTGATTGACACCTTAGCGGTGGGGTTTGGCGCGGACACCAGCCGCATTTATGTTTGCGGCTTTTCCAACGGCGGCTTTATGACCCAGCGGTTAGCCTGCGAATCGCCGGACCGCTTTGCAGCAGTAGGTGCCTTGGGCTGCTCTATGGATACGGCTTTGATTCAGCACTGCCAGCCCGGGTCGCCATTGCCGATGCTTTTTGTGAGCGGCACGACAGATCCCGAGGTGCCCTACGAAGGAGGTGCCATGAGCAACCCTAATGTTCAACCCGTAGTACCCGTAGATACGGCCGTCCACTTTTGGGCAGCTCAGAACGGCTGCTCTCTCGCCTTGCCTCCGGAGAGCTTGCCCGATGTAGTCCCTGGCGACAACTCGACCGTAGAACGCTTCCGGTTTACGGATTGCGACTGCGAGGCGGAAGTGCAGCTCTACCGCATACTCAATGGCGGGCACACCTGGCCCGGTGTCGAATTGCCCGACCTCGAACCGCTGCTCGGCGAAACCAATGAGGATATCAACGCCAGCTCGGTGCTTTGGTCCTTCTTCCAGCCGTTTACCAATTGCCCTGCCCTGCCGTCTGCGGTTACTGCCCCGGCAGCCACACTTGTCAAAGTCTTTCCCAACCCCACCCGGGGCCCCTTGCAAATCCAGCCCCATCGGGCGGTACGTTGGGCCCGGTTGTACAACGCGGCGGGGCAGCTGCTGCGGGAGCACCGTGGGGCAACGGGCGTTATGTCACTGGCTGATCTTCCCAATGGCGTTTACTGGCTGCAGTTGGTATTGCAGAAAGAGATAAAAATGGAAAAGCTCATTAAGCAGTAAACCAAAAGCGCAAAAGACGGGTCTTTACCCTACACCAAAGCCTTTCCAATATGATCCGGTGGATGTATACTTTGCTCTTTCTGGCCGCTTCTTTTGCCCTTTCCGCTCAAGCCGGTGCCCCGAAATTGACTAATACCACCCGTCCTTGAGCCTCTTGGTGGAGGTTGTAGCTGCACGGTTGGCATGAAGCTCTACACTTGACGTTGTTATTTGTATCGCTTAGCTGATCCAAACAAAGCTCATACTCAAAGAAGCTGCAAGTCTATGAACATTAAGACTTGCAGCTAGTCTTTCTCAGAAGGTTACAATGTAATTTTATCAATTTCGTGCTGAAACCTTATAGATCCGGTCCTTAATTCGAATTGCGTAGAAGCCGTTCGGTAAATTTTGGATGAGATTCTGGGGTTGATTACCATAAACCTCCATAAACCCACGGTCAACAAGTCGACCACTTAATAGATCATATACCTCAAAAGGAGTATCTCCTGAGATAGCTTGTATAGCATCCGTTTCTCCACTGAACGGTCCAAAGGCACTGGTCGCACAAAAAGTATAGGTATTTATTCCACAAGTACTGTTGGAGGCAGTCCACGTGGCACAGGAGCCTGGAGATAGAGAAAATGTCATCGTTTGACCGTTATTGCTGGTGTTCCAAGAGCTAGGATTGCCCCAACTTAAATTCCATGACCAAGGCATATTCATGATCACGGTATTTGTTGTGTTGGGAGCGACACTGTTGAAAGTATAAAGTGGGCCACCATTTAACTCGTTACCGTAGCAGGAATTACCTACTGCGCCACAATCTACAGAAATAGACATCGTAAGCATAATTGTCTCTTCTGAGTCCTTAATTGTAATTGTGGCATATAATTCATAGTTTCCGGAACCGTCGCTACAATCAGCTTCCACATTGACAGATTGACCATTATTAGATCCTACGATAGATAAAGAGCTACCACTATTTACACTCCATACAACGCCCTGGATATAGTCTTTCCAATTAATTTGGTAGGTGCCGATCTCCCCTTCCTCCAAAGTTAACGGTCCCGATATCTCTGGTAAAACCGCGTAGTATTCGAAGCGAGTGCCACCCCCGGATAATGCACCTGCCACCCCATGCCGATACACATAGCTGCCAGGGCCAGGCGTAGAAGCCATGCTGCCTAGTCCCTCTGAAAATAAACCCGCCGACAAAACGAGAACAGAGTGGTCGGGTTGTCCACGCAAGCCAGAAAAGTTGATTGCCTCGGCGTATTCCTTACGACAAACCTCTACGAATTGATCATCAGTAGAAATCCAGCTTCCATCGCTGGAAATATTCGGCCGTGGGATGAAGGTTCCATCATTCATGTTCACACCTCCATTTAGCAGGGCAGTACGGACGTATTGATGGCAATTAATAGAAGAGAATCTTGTGTCCGCTAAGTTGCCAAAGAAACTGTCGTACGTGCTTTTGGGGTTACAGTTTTGGCTATGGCCAACACCCACCAATACGAAAACACTGAAAAGTAATGGTAATAATTGTTTCATAGAATAGGTAGTTTTGACTATTAAATAGGTTGCAAATTATGTGCCTTCCAGGCTACGCCCAATTGAATAGTAACATACTAACGCCTGCGGTCAGTACAGAAATGACAAATACAAAGTCGCAAATTCAGCGTTTTACTGACTGAAATTATTAGTATTTGCAATCCCTGCGGTCGAGCATTAGTCACTGTTTAAGCTAATATTTATCACAGAAAGCTCCTTGAAATTATTTCATTTTGCAAGCATAAAAAAGTTTACCGCCTACACGCACTCTTAAAGGTGGGAAAACCTCTTTCCTGTCAGACAGGATTATCCGCTTCCCAACGGGGTAATCCACCCACAAGAACTCTGGATACGTTTTAAATCGAATTTACATATCCGGCTTCGTATGTCAATTTGCCAACAAAGAATTAAAAGTGGTGATAATCAGTAAACACCGGTAGGGTTAGAGAACTTGAGTTGAAGATAATGAAATAAGCTTGTTCTTCCCAAAGCACTGAGCCGTAAATACTTCCTTTTTTTACCAATTCAGGCTGCTCAAAAGGATATTACCCCTTCACCAATCATACATCTGATATTAACTACGACTACCTTTGGAATAGAGCTATACTTGCTTCCCTATTGGTAAATAGTTTTGGCGAAATGTAGGAGCCCTTCTTGCTCACGCCCCATTTCGATGAATTGAGAGAGAGGTAGGGGGCTCCAGTAGAAGAATCCGATACTCTTGTAGACAGTTCTCAACCCCACCCGCGGCCCCGTGCAAATCCAGCCCCATCGGGCGGTACGTTGGGCCTGGTTGTACAACGCGGCGGGGCAGCTGCTGCGAGAGCACCGTGGGGCAACGGGCGCTATGTCGCTGGCTGATCTTCCCAATGGCGTTTACTGGCTGCAGTTGGTATTGCGGAATGAGATAATAGTAGAAAAGCTCATCAAGCAGTAAACCAAAAGCGCAAAAGACGGGTCTTTACCCTACACCAAAGCCTTTCCAATATGATCCGGTGGATGTATACTTTGCTCTTTCTGGCCGCTTCTTTTGCCCTTTCCGCTCAAGCCGCTTCCCCGGAACTGCCCATGCTTCGGTACCATCCGGCTGTTTTGCGGTATGGCTATTACACTCTGGGCGCTCAGCGCGTCACCGAACAAGAGGTGCTCACCCACTTTGCCCAGACCAACGGCCAGGCCTTGTCCCTGTTTAAGCAAGGGCAGCGGATGAATGACCGGGGCGTCAAATTGATTTACATCGCTGCCGGCGGGGGCCTTCTGGCATTGCTTACGAATAACCGGGAAGTACAGTTGGCCGGCCTGGGGACGATGTACCTCAGTGGCGGCATTGGCGTAGGCCTGACCATCTTTTCGAACCGCAAGATGGGGCAGGCGCTGAACCGCTACAATTGGGATGCCGGGTACTGAGCTGGTTTTGCCCCATAAAAAAAATGCAGCGTGCGTGGAGCGAATCCCGCTGCCAGTACTTATCTTAAAGGGAGAAATCCTATTCGAAGCTGCCTGCGTCAGGCCGGGCGGCTGTTCACCAACCCTAACCGATCTTGCCATGCCTATAGTCTGACAACTTAAGATTTGTGAAAATATTGCAAAGCTATTTTTTTGGCTCGCAAGGCGAAAAACGCAGGCGTCCGTACGGACGGCGTCCCGGTTAACCG
>CAZNSK010000101.1:0-22829 GCA_964575505.1 uncultured Phaeodactylibacter sp. | reverse complement strand
CGCACAAAATAACTTCGCCTATTCTAGGTAACTTATTACTGCGCGACCCCTAATGCTGCACGATCACCTTAGCCGAAAGCGCCTTGTGCCCTGCTGAACGTGCATACAGGGTGTAAAGGCCCGAAGGCAAATTGGCAGCATCTGCTCGTATGGCCCCGGCGGCTTTTTCCCAAAACTGAACCGGGCGCCCGCTAGCATCTGCCAGTTGGAGGTGCCAATGCCCCGTCGGCAATTGTATCCGGAAAGGACCGTTGACGGGGTTCGGTATGACCATCAGCCGATCGGGGGCAGGGGTAGCGTTGGCGGTGGCCACAGCCGGCTCCAGTTCAAAGTCCCAAATGCCCCGCCCGTAGGTGCCAAACCGGGCGGTCCGCTGGCCGGGGAGGTATTCTACCGACCAGTAGGCCTGCGCAGGCGCACAGGAGCCACCCAGGTAATACCACCTTTCTTCTTCGGCAATGAATACGTAGGGGCCAGCTTCCGTAGCGGCAAACAGGAGAGATTCATCGGGCGTGGAGGCGAAGCCGAAGACCAGGGTGGCTGGCAGGCCCTCCGAATAGGCCTCGAAGGTTTGACCCCCGTCGGTACTGCGATAGACCGGCGGGTTGGAGTACCCGCTGCCGCCCAGCCATACTTCGTCGGGCTGCTGCCGGGAGGCGTGGACCGCCTGGCCGTACAAGTAGTGCCCTTCCGGGATAAAATTGAGTGTTTGGGCCCAGGTCTGGCCAGCGTCATCGGAGGTGAAAAAGCGGCCATTGGTGGTGGCGGCGTACCAGCGTTCGGGGTTGAGGGGGGAGGCTTCAATGGCGGATAGCTCGCCCTCCCCGGAAGCTGCTGCGAAGTCAAAGTCGTGCTGCGTGGCGCTAATGCCACCGGGCCCGGGGTCTAGCCGGAGGAGGTAGGAGCCCGGGCCGCCATTCAGGTTCCCCCCCGCCATGTAGATGCCTTTATCATTGGGGAAGGGGCTCTCCATCAGAGGTGGCAACCACACGGATTCGTCCTCGGAAGCCAACTCGAAATCGCCGCTCAGCGCTTCCTCCTGCGGCAGTTCATAGTAGGTCACCCATCCGCCAGGGTAGGTCGTCCAAAGGTATTGGCCATCGTTGGAGAAGACGAGGTGCCCGTAATCCCCGGAGATGACCTGTTGGAAGGCCGTTACCCCTGCTTCCCCAAATTGACCGGACCGCTGAAGGCCCTGGTCCTGAGAACCGGCGTACACAAATTGATCGTTGGTGGGGTCGGTTCTTACGCTGTAGTACTGGCTAACGTTGAGCTCTTCGAGGCCGATATTCTGGACGGTTCCCAGGTTGTCATGGGAAACGGAAATCCCGCCGTGGTTGCTGATGAGGGTAAAGGGCTGCCCATCCGCCGTTTGGTAGGCATCAAACTGCATGATATCTGCGTGTAGGGTGTTGGCCACATCGCCGTAGTAGGCCCACCAGTCGTTAATTTTTGCCCAGCTTTGACCACCGTCGAGGCTGCGGTAACATTCCACTTCCCCCATATACAGGTGGTCGGGTTGCTGTGGGTTGATGAATAAGCCTACCTCCCAGGGGCGGGCGGGCAAGTTGCCCCGCTTCGACCAGGTCATGCCTTCGTCTACCGAGCGCCAGACTTCCCAAATCCCTTCCTCGGGGCTAGTGTAAGCGTAGAGTACCAGGCTGTCCGCAATAGCACATCCTGCCAGGTTGGCCCGGGCACCGCCGAAGTTGAGATTGGTGCCAGGGTTGACCCAAGCCAGTTGCCCGTTTTCGGGGTCGGCATGGTAGATTTTGCCGGTATCGTCGGCTGATTTCTCGATCAGCAGCATTTTGTTGTAGTGGTGGGGCGTGGTAAGCCGGAGCCGGTTGAAGTCATTGGTGTTGAAGGTGCTCACCGGGGCGTAGCTTTCCCCCCGGTCTACAGAGCGGTACAACTGCACATCCGCCCAGTAGGAAGGCTTGGCCAGCACGTAAATCCTGGCGATGCTGTCCTGCACCAAAATAGGCGCGTGGATATTGCCCCACCGGTCGTCGTGGGCAATGCCCGTGGCCGGTGCCCAGGTGTAACCATCATCATCGGAAAAGTGGGGCAGGCGGCCGGTGAAGGCAATCAGGCGCCGGCTCTCCCCATTGGGAATGAAGGCGAGCAGCCCAGGCGTAAACCGTAAGCCCTGATTGACAATTTCCCAGTGGCTGCCATCCAACTGGCCGCGCCACAGGCTGCCCCCGGCGGAAATCAGCCACAAGTCATTGGTGGCCGGGTCGTATTCGGTATCGAAAACGCTCCCGGCCTGATTGCTGCTGCCGCGCTCCCGCCAGCTGCCCGCCAGCCAGCCATTGGCAAACAGCCCCGGTTCGCAGCCAGAGCGCGTGCCCAGGCCTTGCCGAATATTTGCCCGGTGCCGCTCCATACGGGTTTGGTGTTCCACCGCCCGCCAGTCGGTGCCGGGCGCCGATCGGTGCAGGCGTTCTATCCAGGCCCTGCGGGCATCGGTCTTTTTTTCCGTTTCGCCAAAGCGGATGCGGGTTTCGCCCTGTGTAGGCGGAGGAGGCAGGGGGCGGCGGGCAGGCCTATCAATCAGCCATACGTTAACGAATGCGAGGAGCAGGAGCGCTAGTGGAAAGGTGTACTTCATGAGTTTGGCTTCAAGATTACAGCCTGCAGTATAGACGGTGGGGCGGAATAAAACTGCAGGCGGGGCGTCAATGGGGCATTAATCCCCAAGATACGCCTCTACAAAGAACATGTCAATATCTGAACCATTGGTTTCGGTATATTTTCCGTTGGAGGAGCACTCGAAAAATTCTTTGATAAAGGCGTGAGTAGCCTGAGAGACATTGACCCTGCCAGCCTCTCCGTTCGTTTCCATACGGGCGGCCAGGTTGACGGTATCGCCCCAGATGTCGTAGGCAAATTTTTTAATGCCCACAATACCCGCCACCACGGGCCCGGTGTGGATGCCGATGCGGGCCTCAAAGCAAGTTTTGCCTTCGGCTTCCCGTTGCACCTTCAGCCCCTGCATAAACTCCTGAATTTCCATAGCGGCCAGGGTGACCCGGATAGCTTCGTCCCCATCGTCATCCCGTATGCCCCCTACGGCCAAGTAGGCATCCCCCACTGTTTTGATCTTTTCCAGGCTGTACTTTTCCATGATTTCGTCAAAGGCGCGGAAACAATGGTCGATTTCGGCAACCAGGTCTTCGGGGTCCATGCGTTCGGAAATGCGGCTGAACCCTTTGAAGTCGGAAAACATTACAGTGACGAGCTCGTGCCGTTTGGCTTTGGCATAGCCGTACTCTTTAAGCTCCTGTGCCGTTTCAGCGGGGAGGATATTCAGCAGCAGCTCTTCTGATTTGTGCTTCTCGTCCTCCAGGGCTTGGGTGCGCTCCTGCACAATTGTTTCCAGTTCGTGTTCCCGCCGGTGGGCGAGTATGATCCGCCAGCGCATGACGCCAAATACGCCACCAACAGCAAGCAGGGTGCAAAGAGCCCAAAACCACCAGGTATTGTAGAAGGCTTCGTGGACGATGATGGGGATGGCAAGTTCCCGTTGGTTCCAAATCGCGCTATTGGCCCCTGCCTTTGCCCGTACCCGGAAGGTATACTGGCCGGCAGGGATGTTGTTGTAGCGCACGGTGGTCTGCGGCCCGGGCGGGCTCCAGCTTTCTTCGTAGCCCTCCAGCCGGTAGCTATAAGTATTTTCCAGGGGGTGGCGGTAGTCGGCCAGAGCAAAGCTGAACGAGAAGATGCGGTCCCAGGGCGAGAGCTCTACTGTAGCTCCAGGGTCGAGGCCATAATGGCGCAGGATGAGGGTATCCTCCGCCACATCGTACTTGCTGAAGTGGGTCAATAGCAGGTGCGCTTCCGTAGCCTCTTGCTGATGCTCCAGAAACTGAGGGCCAGGGAAGAAAGCATTGATGCCATCGAGGCCGCCGAAGTAAAACCGGCCGGCTTTGGAGCGGTAGAACGAAATCCGGTTGAACTCATTGGCGCTCAGCCCGTCTTCGGCGTAAAAGTTGACCGCCTGTTTGGTGCGGAGGCTGAACCGGCTTAGCCCATTATCAGTGCTGACCCAAAGGCAGGAGTCCCCCTCTGGGAGGATGCCGTTGATGAAAGTGTTGGCCAGCCCTTCGGCTTCGGTATAGATGACGAGGCTATCCTGGCCCGGCAGCAGGCAGTGCAAGCCGGCATCAGTGCCTATCCACAAGCACCCGGTTGGGTCTTCGTAGATTGCGTTGACCTGATCCCCGCCGAAGGGCAGCGGGCTGTCTTTAGCTGTGGAAAAGTGCCGGTAACGCCCCAGCCCGGGCTGAATTTCGTGCAACCCATTATTGAGCGTACCCACCCAAAGCGCGCTGTCGAGTGGAGAAACATGCAGGTAGCTGATATGGCCATCCAGGCTATCCCAGCGCCCGGCATGGTCTTCAAATTCAGACAGTGCCTGTGTGGCGGGGTCATAGCGGTAGAGCCAGTGCAGATAGCCCATCCAAAGGGTGCTGTCGGGGGCGGGGACGATATGCCCCAAGTCCTTTTCCGGTTTCCGGAGAATGTCTTTGACCTGGAGCGTTTGCAAGTCAATGCGCTTTCCGTTGCCCGTGTACAAAGCCCCATCGAAGTAAGTCAGCCCGAAGGGATAATTGAAGAAGTCGTTGAGCGGGAATAAAGGCCTCAGGTTATCGGTGCCGGGGTCGAGGACGTGTATAGAATTATAGTAGGAGAAATAAATATGGCCTGCATCGTCCTCGGCAATGCCCCGCGTGCTGCAATAGATGTTGCTGCAGTATTCGCTCCCCCCTTCCAGGTAGTGGTCAAAGAGGCGGTCGGAGCGGACCAGGCGCACTGCCCCGAAGTTGGAGGCAATCCACACGACGCCGGATTGGTCCAGGAAGATTTGCCGGTAGATAGCGGTGTTTTTGGTGATGGCCCGGATTTTGGGGGCGAAGTTTTCCACCGTTTGCCGGCCGGGGTCATAGTAGAGCAACAGCCCCCGGCCACCAATCCAAAGGCCGCCGTCTGCTTCTACTTTCAGGGCAGCAGCTAATTCAGTAGAGGAGCTGGCCGGGTGGGGCGCAAAGGATTCGCCCTGCGGGTCGAAAGTGAACAGCTGGCCATTGGCGCAAAGCACGTACAGCAGCTGGCCATTTGAGGCGACCTGCACAATGTGGTTGCCTTCGGGTACGGGCACAATGTGACGGCGGAGCACCCGCCCCCTTGCCCCGAGTTCCCAAAGCTCATTGCCTACGGCCCCCAGGTAGAGCTTCTGCCGGAAATGGCACATCGGGCGGCCGATGTACTGCCCAGCCAGTTCCATGACTTGCTGATGTTGCCCATCCGGCTGCATGCGGAGCAAAGCGGAGCGGGCCGTTTGCTCATCGTAAGTAGCTGCCCATAATTGGCCGCCGAGGCCGAGCGTAAGGTCGTGGGGCACAGCTGCTTCCCGGATTTGCACATCGCCTTTTTTAATCTTAAAGGCTTTGTAGGTATTGGCGGCGGGGTTGAAGCGGGTAATATAATTGGGGCTGCCCAGCCAGATTCGCTGCTGCGCGTCGATTACCATATCCGAAAAAGACTCGTGGGGGAGGTAGGTAGCGCTTTCCTGAGGGGCGTAGAGGACAAACTCGTAGCCGTCAAAACGGTGCAGCCCATTGATGGTCGCCACCCAAATGAAACCGGCACTGTCTTGCAGGATTTTGGACACAGCCCGATGGCTCAACCCATCCTCCAGGTCATAGACCTTAATTTGCACATCGCGCTGCCCCTGTACCGGCACAGTGAATAGAAGCAGTAGGGCGATGTAACGAAAGTGATGCATAGGGGTTCCTTTCTGGCGCTATAAAGTACGCAAATTATCAGGACTTCCCGCGGAAGTTGGGGTGGGTTCCATTCGGGAGGGGCATGAGTTTTGGAGCCTTCGGTCAGATTAGGGAATAAAATATTTGTTTTTTATTGGGTTTTAATAAAACAATTTATTTATTTTTACACACGTATGACAAAGCTGGCAAGGCTTTTTCTTGCCGGCTTTGTGAGGAATCACTCGAAACTAAAACCTTTTATACCATGTACGCACTTAAAGTAACCCTCATTGTATTGCTTTGCCTGGTAGGCCTGGGCGCGATTCTGGGGCTGGTGGCCCCCCGGGAAGTCAGCCTAAGCCGGTCCGCAGTAATCGAGGCTCCGCAAGCTGCGGTATTTAATACCGTCAACGACTTGAAAACCTGGGAAGACTGGTCGCCCTGGAAAGAAATGGACCCGGAGATGAAAGTGACGATGGGCACGCCCTCGGTAGGCAAGGGGGCTTTTTACTCCTGGACGGGCGAGAAATCCGGAGCGGGGCGGATGAGCATCGAAACGTCTGACCCGCCCCGGGCGCTGACCACCCACGTTGCTTTTGATAAACAGGGAGAGGCAGATGCCGCCTGGACATTCGAGCCGGTAGAAGGGGGGACCGAGGCCACCTGGGCTTTCCACACCAAGTTCCCTTACCCTTTTAATGCGATGCTGCTTTTCCAGGATTTCGAAGGGGCTATTGCGAAAGACTACGACCGGGGGCTGGAGCTGCTTAAGGAGAAGGTGGAAGCGGAAGTGGCTTCCAAACTGCGGCACGAAGTCAGGATCGCCCCGTTGCCGATCCGGCACTTCGTCGCGCTCCGCAGCCAGATCCCGATGTCTGAGCTGGCTGCTGTCTACGCCCGTAACCTGCCCAAGGTTTATCAGGCTGTACAGCAGCATGGCCTGGAAATGGCCGGCATGCCCTGCGGCCTGTACTTTACCTGGGATGAATCAAAGGGAGAGACTGACGCGGCTCAGGCTATACCCGTTGCCACACCCAAAGCCATTGACGGCTTTGAGTTGATTTCGCTGGAGCAGGAAGAGGCCCTGCTCATTGAGCACTACGGCTCCTACGAGGGCCTGGGCGCTGCGCACGAGGCGATGGAAGCGCACATCGAAATGCACAAGCTGGAAATGGCGGTGCCGGCAATCGAGGAATACGTGACAGACCCCGAAAAGGAACCCGATACGGCCAAATGGCTGACCCGGGTTTACTACCCTTTGCCGGCGGCAGATAAGTGAGCCGGGTCTACCTGATGGTGGTTTAAATGGGTTTGAATACCTAACTCCTGCAGGGCCAAAATAAGGTCAGTACGGATGTGGTGTTTCATCTGCCAGGCTTCCGCCGGAGAGGTCGCCCAGGCGGCGATCCAGCACTTGACTGCCGTTTTTTCCATATCCATTACCCAAAAACGGGGGTTTTCTTCTACTTCTTTCGATTTGTACTGCTCTGCGATGCGCAGGGCAGTACTTCGTACGGCAGGCAGGTCAGCGGTGATGGCAACAAAAAACTCTACATGAGCCCAGATGTACTTGTCCCGCACCGAAAAATTGACCAGCTGCCGTTTGAGCATGTCGGCATTGGAGATGATAAACCGCTTCCAGTCCCAGGTTTTGATCGAGGTATGCAGGAAGGATATATCTTCAATGGTACCATAGTAGCCATCGATGATTACGGTATCTCCGAGCCGTACACCAGAGGAAAAGCTCAGCAGTATGCCGGAAATAAAATTTTCGATAATCGGGCGGGCGGCAATGCCCAGGATAATGCCCAGCGCGGAGACCAGCAGGGAGATGGAAGCCAGCGGAAGGGAACCGTAAAATGGGATAAACCCCACCAGGATGATCAACAGGATTGCCGTAACAATGACCCCTTTCCGGATGATGCTGAACCGGCCGGAAATACTGTCGGCAGCTAGCTCCAGCGTGCTCGCCGTGGAATCACCCGGAGGCGAAACGGTACTGATAGGATTGATGGCATCCAGGCTTTCGAGCCGATCAAGCCGCCGGTTTTTATACCGGGCGATGACTTTGAGCAGGGCGTATAGAGCAACCGCTCCACCCCCAACGACAAGGGATATATAAATCCAAACAGGCTGGGTCATTTACTTTGACTTTATTTTTTTGTCAGAACAAGGTATCTTTAATCGCGTTGGCAAAATTAAAGTAATCCTCAAGCCAAATCACTATGAGTACCTCAAACTTATCTTTTAAAAATTTATTGCTGCTGCTGATTACGGTTGGCAGCCTGTATTCCTGTGCGACTAACCCGGTAACGGGCAAGAAGGAATTTATGCTGCTGAGCAAAGAGCAGGAAATTCAGATGGGCGAGCAATCGGACCCGCAAATTGTAGCTTCCTACGGGCTTTACGAGGATGACAACATCCAGCAGTTTATCACGACACAGGGCAGGCTTATGGCGAGGGTGTCGCACCGGCCGGAGCTCTCCTATGAATTCAAGGTGCTGGATTCGCCAGTGGTCAATGCCTTCGCCCTGCCGGGGGGCTATGTATACTTCACTCGGGGCATTTTGGCCCACTTCAACAACGAAGCTGAATTCGCTGGGGTGCTCGGCCACGAGATCGGGCATATAACCGCCCGGCATTCGGCGAAGCAGTACAGCCGGCAGATGATTGGCCAGCTAGGGCTCATCGCAGGGGTCGTGATTTCTCCGGAATTCGCCCAGTTTGCCGATGTGGCGAGCCAGGGGCTGGGGCTGCTGTTCCTAAAATACGGCAGGGATGCCGAAAGCCAGTCAGATAAACTCGGCGTGGAGTATTCTACCCGGATCGGGTACGATGCCACCGAAATGGCTGACTTTTTCCAGACGCTGAAGCGGCTGAGTGATCAGGCGGGGGGCAACCTGCCCACCTTTCTTTCCACCCACCCCGACCCAGCTAACCGGTATGAACACACCCGGGAAATAGCGCAAAAATGGCAGCAGCGGACTTCAAATAAAAGGTTGAAAGTCGGGCGCGACTCCTATCTCAATAGGATCAACGGGTTGGTCTACGGCGAAGACCCCAGGCAGGGGTATGTAGAGCGGAACAACTTTTACCACCCGGAGCTCCGCTTTCAATACCCTATCCCCAATGGTTGGCGCACCGTCAATTCGCCCAGCCAAGTGCAAATGGCGCCACAGGACGGGAATGCGCTTCTGGTACTATCCCTGGCGCAGGGCAATTCCCTGTCGCAGGCGGAACAGAGCTTTATGCAGACGCATGAATTCGAGGTGTCTAGCCGTAATAACCGGCAGGTCAACGGCCTGAATGCCCGGGTGATTGAAGGGCGGCAAGTGGACCAGCAGAACCAGCAGGTTATCAATATCCTGCTGTACCTGATTGAGTACAATGGCAATATCTATCAGTTGCTGGGAATGGCCTACCAGCAGCAGTACAGCGCCTACGAGTCCAGCTTTTTGCGTACGATGAACGGGTTCCAGCAGCTGACGGATGCTTCCAAAATTAATGTAGAGGCGGAGCGCATTAAAATTGTGCAAGCCAACCGGGATCAAAACCTGCGCAGCTTACTGAGCAGCAATGGCATACCGGGAGACCGGCTGGAAGAATTTGCCGTCCTGAACGGCATGCAGCTTACCGAGCAGGTACCCAAGGGAACCCGGATTAAAGTTGTGGATAAGGCACGGAATTGAATATATTGCGCCAAAATAACTGTTCATGAAACATCCAATCCATCTAATGGTGTGCCTGGCCTGCGCGTTTATGCTGTTTACAGCCCAAAAATGCGGCAGCGGCAAATACCAGTACGAGCCGACGACTTTCGTCGAAATATCTAAAACCGGCTGCTTTGGAGAGTGCCCCGTCTATACGTTTACGTTGGAGGGCGATGGCTCGGCTACCTTTAACGGCCGGCGTTTCGTCAAAAACGAGGGCAAGCACTACCGTACTTATGCGGCAGATACCACCAATGCCGTTTTTGCAGAGCTCATCGAAGCGGACCTGTACCAGTACGAACGGGAGTATACCGACAACGTAACGGACCTGCCCACGACTTATCTCACCTTTAAGCACGATGGGCGGCAAAAGAAAATCAAATTGTACTACGGCGTCCCGGAGGCGTTGAAGGATATCGTTAAGCGCTTGCAGGAAGTCGCTTTCGCAGAAGGCTGGCAAGCAGGCGAGGCCCCGCCGCCGGCAGAAAAGTAGGAAAACCCTTCAAAACGGGCAACGCTTCTGGCTGAGGCGTTGCCCGTTCTGTTTGCCAGGCTGGACCGGCAGCCCATTAGGCGTTAAGCCGCAGCCAGCTGCCTGCGGGCTTCCAGCCATTCCCGGAAAATACGCTCCACCTTTGGGTTGTCCTTCCAGTTGTGCTCAATGCCTTCCAGTGCCAGAATAGACTCAAACAGCTCATCTTGCGCCAACCCTTCCGCCAAGGCTTTGCTGTAGGGGATATGGCTGAAAGTCACTTGCCCGTACAGCGGCAGGAACGCTGGATACCGCTCGTGCAGATAAGCCGCGATTTCCTTGCGCAGCAAGAAGCGGGGGTCAGCAACTTTGTCGCGCATTTCCACGAAGTTGCGGAGCGCCAGGTCCGCAATGGCATTGGCATCCTTGATGCGGGTGGCATTGAAGGCTTCAAAAATCTTAGCCCAGTCCCCTTGGTAGGTATCAACCATTTCATTGAGCAGGGTGCAATCTTCAAAGCCCGAATTCATGCCTTGCCCGTAGAAAGGTACAATAGCGTGGGAGGCATCCCCGAGCAGCAGTACCTTATCCTGATAACGCCAAGGGTTGCACCGGATGGTCACTAGGGAGGCAGTGGGGTTTTCCCGAAATTCCTCCAGCAAATTCGGGATAAGTGGGATGGCATCCGAAAAATAAGCCTCAAAGAAGCCCATGATTTCCGCATCGGTATTGAGTGCTTCAAAGGCAGGCGACTGGCCCTCGTAGGCCAGGAACAGGGTCCCGGTGAAGCTGCCGTCTACATTAGGCAGGGCGATCATCATGAAGGACCCCCTTGGCCAGATATGGAGGGCGTTGGGGTCGAGGGCATGCTTCCCATCTGCCGTTGGCGGGATGTGCAGCTCTTTGTAGCCATAGTCCAGGAAAGACTGGCTGTAGTTGAAGCGGGGCGTTTTCATAAGGCTGCGGCGAACAGAGGAAAACGCGCCGTCGGTGCCGAAAATCCGGCTCGGCCGTACGGAAACGTGCTCACCGGACTGCCTGTGCTCAAAGTGCGCTTCCGTAGCTTCGAGGTCGATGCCCAGGCATTTGTAGCCAAAGTGGAAGTTGAGGTTATCGTATTCGTCTGCAATATTGATCAGCTCGATATTAAGCCCGCCGCGGGAAACCGAATAGATGGCCTGCCCCGTTTTGCCGTAGGGCTGGAAGGTCAGCGCCCCCTGTTCATCGTGCATGCGCCGCCCGTGCATAGGGATAGCTTGCGCCCGGATTTTATCTTTAATGCCCGCCTGCTCCATGGCGCGCCATCCCCGGTCGCTCATCGCAAGGTTGATGGACCTGCCGCCCTTAAAGCCGGCCCGCCGGGGGTCATCCCGTAATTCGAATACTTCTACCTGGTAGCCCCGCTGAGCCAGCAAAACTGCCCAAAGCGAACCCACTAAACCTGCGCCTACGATGAGTATACAATCATCCTTCATACTAAAAGTCTCGTTTACTAATACAAAAACCGCAGCGCGATGAACTGCGATACAAATCCGACCAGGTAACCGCCGTACAAGTCACTAGGTTCATGTGCCTGCAGGATTAAGCGGGCGGTCCCTACCAGCCCGGCAATCAGCACTGTGCTGATGAGGACCCACGGCATGCCGATTTCAAAGGTACCCCAGCTGCCGATATGGAGCAGGAAAGTATCGTGGCTAAACTGCGCCAGCGTGATGACGACCATCCCAAGCAGGCCGCCCATCCCTACGGTATGGGCGCTGATTTTTGAAAAAATATTGATGAAAAAAGCAATGAACAGCCCAATGGCGGCACCCAGCAAAAAGCTGGTAAAAGCGGTAGGCACCTGAGCGTTGCCGAGGAAATTGCGGAACATCCAAATGTAAAACATGCCCGTAATGACGTAGGGGCCGATGCGTTCCTGCTTGGTCTTCATCTCCAAAGACCCAACCAAGCCCGTAAACTTAAGCATTGCCACAGCAAAGCCTGGTATAAAAAAAGTGGACAAAAATACCTGGAGGATCAGCAGCTTGCTCGTTTTGTCCGCGATGCTATGGACCCCGAACAGGTAGGGGTTCACCAGCAGAAGCAGGACAAGCATGTAACTCACAATCAGCAGGGGGTGGAAGACAATGGAGATTACTTGCGCCAGCGGCTTTAACATCTATTTGATATTTGGTTATCAGTTAAAGATACAAATTCTGAGGGAGTAAGGTTGCCCGCAATCCCTAAAGCAGCGCCCGCAAAAAATAAGCTGCGGGCTTTACTTTTAAGCCCGGGCTTCCGTAACTTCCCTGCATGCAGCAACTGTTCGACCAAATATTGCTGGAGTACAATGGCTGGGCGCTTACCCTTGGGCGGGTTATCCTGGGGGTGGGTTTGTTGCTGGCCCTGGCATTTGTCTATTGGCTGGCGGGCATGCGGCTGTTCCCAAAGCTAGCTCAAAAGCTAGAGCTGCCAGTGGAAGAGCGCCGGAAAGCCCGCCGTATCCTGGGCTCTTTGCTCGGGTTTGCAGCAGGGCTGGGGCTGGTTTATGTGCTGCAGCTGGACCGGCAGCTCATCGAGACCACCAATGAAGAAGCCCCCAACCTGTACATCTCCTCTTTGCTGCAAGCTATTCTGATCTGGCAGTTTGCCCGGCTGATCGACTACATTATTTCCCGCCTCATCATCACCAATTACTACCGCAACCGCAAGGAAGCGCCGATGGAGCTGGACCGGTATCAAACCGACTCCAAGCGCAAGACCAACCGTACGGTGCAGTACGCTGTGTACATCCTGGCGCTGCTGTTTATTGTGCAAGCCTTTGAGATTGATTTGGTCCTGTACACCTACAAGCCGGCTGGCGCAGAGGATGGGCAAATGCGCAGTTTTTCTATCTCTAATTTGCTGAATGCCGGCTTTATCCTGGTGCTGGCGCGCCTGATCAGTTGGATTGTTATACAGTTGATTCTCAGCCAATACTACCGCAGCAAGCAGGTCAACGTAGGGTCACAGTACGCCATCAATCAATTGCTGCAGTACTTCGTCTACGTGATTGCCATCCTAATGGCGCTGGAAGCTCTTGGGTTTACCCTTACCATCATCTGGGGTGGTGCGGCTGCCCTGCTTGTGGGGGTGGGGCTGGGGTTGCAGGAGACGTTCAAAGACTTGTTTTCCGGGGTCATCCTGTTGTTCGAACGGCGGGCGGAAGTAGGGGATGTGGTTGAGGTAGACGGGCTGATCGGAACGGTCAAGCGGATTGGCGTGCGCACTTCTCTGGTAGAGACCCGTGACAATATCGTCGTTATCGTGCCCAATTCCCGCCTCATCGTGCAGCAATTTACCAATTGGAGCCATAACGACAATAAGGCGCGCTTTTACGTTAAGGTAGGCGTGGCCTATGGCTCAGATACGGAGCTGGTCAAAAAAATCCTGCTCGACACGGCCCGCAGCAACGCCGAAGTGATCCGGCACCCTGCGCCCTTTGTGCGTTTTATGGATTTCGGCAACTCTTCTCTCGACTTCGAACTCCATTTTTGGTCGCATGAGTTTATACGCATCGAAGACGTCAAAAGCGATATCCGCTTTGAAATCGACCGGGCCTTCCGGGAGCAGGGCGTTACCATACCTTTCCCACAGCGGGATGTTTGGATGCGCGGGTAAGCCTGCCCCGACTCAAAAGGAGGCGGCAAGGGTGCCGGTCGGCTGCCAATACCCGCCCTTTATCGAAAAGCGTAGCAGAATTAACCGGGAATGTCTATTTTAAGGGCCTCGACTTCGCTTATTGGCGATGCCGTAAAGCCCAATGCTCAACCCGATACTTATGACGAACCGCTACTGCCCCAACTGTTACTTCCCGCTGCCTGAGTACGGCGAATACTGCAGCCATTGCAGCCAAAAGTACACGGATGGGAAAGTGACCTTCTGGCAACTGATCGGTGATTTTTTCGAATCCGTCCTTAATATTGATTCCAAAATCTTCAAGACGCTGGGCGCGCTTTTCATTCCGGGGAAGCTGACGGAGGCTTATTTCAGAGGGCAGCAAAAGCGCTATGTCCCACCGCTGCGGCTGTTCTTTGTGATGGCCGTGATTCATTTTGCGGTCCTGGGCTACCTGGCTTTTGGGCAGCTGGAAGAGCAAATGGATGATATGGCCAATGACACCCGGTACGAAGCCTTTTACAGCGATTTCCGCACCGACCTGGATACTGTACGGGCAGATGTGGAAGCCCAATACGCACATGTGCCGCAGCTGACAGAGGCCTTAGATACACTTGAGGCTAAGCTGGAAGATCCAAGAAAAGACAGCTTCACTCTCGTGTATTTCACCAATACCGATAAACCCGGTACTTTCACATCCATTGACCTGCCTGTTTCCAAGCAGGATTTGATTGAAATGCCGCTCGACAGCCTGCCGGATGCCTACGGAGTCGAAGGTTTCTGGCACCGGTTGCAGGTGCGGCAAATTGCCAAGCTTAATCGGGAAGGCGGTGATTTTACCCGTTTTGCACTGGGTAAACTGATCTGGATGGTGGTGCTGATGATGCCCGCGCTTGCCCTGATTCTGAAGCTGCTCTACATCCGGCGGGGGCACTACTATGTGGAGCACCTGGTCTTTAGTTTTCACTACCACGCTTTTGCCTTCCTTTTAGTATCGGTGTTGTTGATGCTGGGCTATTGGTTTCCAGGCTATTTTGATTCCGGTGAAGTGGCCATTCCACTGGGGATGCTGGGGATCGTTCTGTACCTGTACAAAGCCATGCGGCGCTTCTACCGGCAGGGCAGGATCAAGACCTTTATCAAGTTTTGCATCATCAACTTCGCTTACCTGACGTTGTTTACCTTCTTTTTGATCCTCACCGCTGTGCTTACGACTTTGACGTTTTGAGCCGCCTGTTGTACTTTTATGGGCAAGACAACAGCATAGCTATGCCCTACGATCAGTATGAGACCGTCATCGGTTTGGAAATCCACGTACAATTGGACACCGAAAGCAAAGCGTTCTGCGGGGACGCCACAGACTTTGGCGCGCCGCCGAATACGCACGTCAGCCCGATTTCCCTGGGCCATCCCGGCACCCTGCCCCGCCTGAATAAGAAGCAGGTGGAATACGCCATCAAACTAGGGCTGGCACTTGGCTCCAAAATCAATACAACGAATGCCTTTGACCGCAAGAACTATTTTTATGCGGATTTGCCGAAAGGCTACCAAATCACACAAGACCGCAAGCCCATTTGTATAGGCGGGCAGCTAAAGATTGTGACAGAAGCTGGCGAAAAAGCCATCCGCATCCACCACATCCATATGGAAGAGGATGCCGGCAAGTCTATACACGACACCCCCGGCCCCTATTCCCAGATTGACCTCAACCGGGCGGGCGTGCCGCTGCTAGAGATCGTTTCTGAACCTGACTTGCGTTCCGCAGAGGAGGTGGACGCCTACATGACGGCCATGCGGCAGCTCGTGCGCTACCTGGGCATTTCTGACGGCAATATGGAACAAGGCTCCCTGCGCTGTGATGTTAATGTTTCGGTACGGCCCCTGGGGCAGCAAACCCTCGGCGAGCGGTGCGAAATAAAGAACCTCAACTCCATGCGTTACGCCCGGCAGGCCATCAAATACGAGGTGAAGCGGCAGATCGACCGCCTTGAAAGCGGGGGTGAAGTGCGGCAGGAAACCCTGAATTTCGACCCCGAGACGGGCCGGACCTCTCCATTGCGCGACAAAGAGGATGCCCACGATTACCGCTACTTCCCCGAACCTGACCTGCCCCCGCTCATTATTGGCGCGGAGGAACTGCGCCGGTATCACCAGGAACTGCCGGCTTTGCCCTGGGAACTGCGGGAGCGCCTCTCAGTCGACTGTGGCCTACCCGCTTACGATGTCAACCTGCTATCGGAAGAACAGCAGCCAGCCCTGTTTTACCTAGAGCTGGTGAAGCACACGACGCACTTTAAAGCCGCCGCCAACCTGCTGATCAACAAGGTGCTGCCCCACTGCAAGGACGCCCAACTCAGCCTGGCTGATTTTCCGATTAGCGTTGACCGGCTCGCTGGGTTGATTGCGCTGGTGGAAGAAGGCAAGGTCTCCAATACGGCGGCCTATCAGCAGTTGTTCCCGGCCATGTTGCAAGCCCCCGGCACGCCACCCCTTGATCTTGCCCGGCAGCTTAACCTGATCCAAACTTCCGATGCCGGGGCGCTGGAACAGATCGTCGATCAGGTTATTGAAGCGCACCCGAATGAGGTAGCCCGCTATCAAAAAGGCAAAAAAGCGTTGATTGGCTTCTTCATGGGGCAGGTGATGAAAGCCTCCAAGGGCAAAGCGGACCCCAAGGTGACCAATCAGCTGCTGCGGGAAAAGCTGGCGAAGTAGGGCTTTTTTCTTACCTTGAAGCCGCTGTTCAGCAAAATTGCCGCTATGAAAAAACTGCCTGTTTTTGATGACCCCGACAACCTGAAGCGCTATTACACCATTGGCGAAGTGGCGGAGCTGTTTGAAGTGACGAAGTCGTTGATCCGGTTTTGGGAAGGGGAGTTTGATTTCCTGAAACCGCATAAGAACAGCAAAGGCGAGCGCCGCTTCACACCCCAAAACCTGGAGCAGTTGCAGCTGATTTACGAGCTGGTCAGGGAACGGGGCTTCACCATAGAAGGGGCGCGGCAGGAAATCCGCCGCCGCCTGCAGTGGGAGGAAGAAAAAGCGGAGATGATCAAGCGCCTCGAGGAGGTACGAAATGGCTTGAAGGGTTTACTGAAATCCTTACCTAAGGCGTAGCTTAATCACAGATAACAAACAAAAAACATATGGCATCAACGACTACACCCATCCCGGAGGTGAAGAAGGTCACCAAACCCCGCCTGACCTTTTGGCAAATCTGGAACATGAGCTTCGGCTTTCTCGGCATTCAGTTCGGCTTTGCGCTTCAGAATGCGAATACCAGCCGGATATTTGAAACGCTCGGGGCCGATGTGGAGCAGATTCCTATCCTCTGGATTGCGGCACCGCTTACGGGGCTGCTCGTACAGCCCGTGGTGGGCTACTTCAGTGACCGCACCTGGCACCCGAAGCTGGGCCGGCGGCGGCCCTATTTTCTGATCGGTGCCATTTTGGCTTCTATTGCCCTATGTTTTATGCCCAACTCTCCGACCCTATGGGTGGCAGCCGGCATGCTGTGGATCATGGACGCTTCCATCAATATCAGCATGGAGCCGTTCCGGGCGTTTGTGGGGGATAACCTGCCCTCGGAGCAGCGCACCACTGGATTTGCCATGCAGAGCTTCTTCATAGGTACCGGCGCGGTGATCGCCTCCATGCTGCCCTGGGTGCTGACCAATTGGTTTGGTGTAAGTAATATTGCTGCCGAAGGCGAAATTGCGGACTCGGTGAAGTGGTCCTTCTATCTGGGGGCGATGGTCTTTCTGCTGGCTGTGGTGTGGACGGTGATTCGCTCGCATGAGTATCCGCCGGAAAAGTTGAAAGAGTTTGACGATACGGGGGAAGACGAGGTGCCTATCGAAGCGCTTTCTTCGGGCGAGCTGCAGCAGCGTGGGAGTAGGATGAACCGGGCGGGCGGCATTGCGGCGGGCCTGGGTATTGTTTCGGTTATTGGGTTATTACAAGCGGAGTTGAACAAGGAATTATATGTCCTGGCGGCTATGCTGGTAGCCGTGGGCTTGCTCTGGCTGGCTGCCGGTGGAATGATGCGCAAGGGCAATTATCAGAACGGCTTCGTGACCATCATGAGCGACCTGCTGCGGATGCCGACCACCATGAAACAGCTGGCAGTGGTGCAGTTTTTCTCTTGGTTCTCCCTTTTCTCCATGTGGATTTATACCACTTCGGCAGTGACCCGACATATTTACGGCGCTACCGATACCACCTCGGTTGCCTACAACGAAGGGGCAGACTGGGTGAGTTTGCTTTTCGCCGTGTACAATGGGATCGCTGCGGTAGTGGCTATTGGGCTGCCCTGGCTTGCCAAACGCACTAGCCGGCGCTTCACGCATATGGTCTGCCTGGTGATTGGCGGGATCAGCCTCATTTCTATCTACTTTCTGGGTAATCCGGACCTGCTCCTGCTGCCGATGGTCGGCATTGGCATTGCCTGGGCGAGTATTTTGTCGATGCCCTACGCCATGCTGGCCGGTGCCCTGCCTGCCGACAAGATGGGCTACTACATGGGGGTCTTCAATTTCTTTATTGTCATTCCGCAGATTGTGGCAGCAACCATCCTCGGGTTCATCGTAGGCTTCTTCTTTAATGGGCTGGCGATTTACGCCCTGATTGTGGGTGGAGTAAGTATGATTTTGGCTGGGGGGCTATCGCTGCGGGTGGAGGATGAGGAATAATTTTGCATAGCTTTGTATCACTTCCGGGGCTTTAGCAGTATAGGGGAGTAGACAATGATCATTGGCTACATCTATAAATGCTAAAATCGAAACCAATGCAAAGTTATAAACTGCTGCTGGGGCTCTTCCTTGCCCTGGCATTCTGGCAGTGCACCAAAGAGGATCAGATCCGCACAGAAACGGAAACCACCATCGTTGAAGGGGCTGATGAGGTCACCTTTTTGGTTCAGATTACCGATGAGACAGGGGCTGCCTTGCCTGGCGCGACGCTCCTTCATAACCTTACCGGACAGACCTGGACTTCAGACAGCCGGGGGCTGGTGTTTTTGGAAAACCTGACCATACCCTCCGGCGGGCTACCGGTGACGGTGGAAAGCCCCGGGAAAATGAAAATGGTTAAGCTGCTGTCCGGACTTGAGGGCAGTCAAACCAGCCTAAAGCTACAGCTCTATCCCTTTGATGCGGAGACCACCATTCAGACCGGCGCCACCGGTACCCTGGATGATGGGGGCGAACTTACCCTGCCTGCCCAACTCACCTACGAGGATGGCAGTGCCTACACCGGTGCGGTAAGGGTCCAAAGCCATTACTACAACCCAGCGGAGCAAGGTTTTTTGGAAGCCGCCCCCGGCAATATGTCGGCCATAGGGGCAGACGGCAACATCTACACCCTGGAGTCCTACGGTATGTACACCGTAGAGCTGTCCGACGCTTCTGGTAATGCACTCCACATCCCGGATGGGGCTACGGCAACGCTACGGTTTCCCCTGCCTGCCAATTACAGCACCGTGCCGCAGGAGATCCCCCTCTGGAGCATGGATGAAGCAAGCGGGAAGTGGATAGAGGAGGGCGTGGCTACACTGCAGTACGGCTTCATGGAGGCGGAGGTGGCGCACTTTTCGTGGTGGAATATTGATGTGTTTTTTGACCCGATTACGGTTTGTATGCGATTGGTAGATCCGGCTGGCACAGCAATATCCGGTTACCCCTATCTGGTAACCTCTCCTGACCAATCTGTGGCCTATGTATTTGGTTGGACAGATGCTGATGGAGCCTTTTGTGTGCAGGCACCAGAAGACCTGCCTTTTGTTGTCAATTTAATTTGGAATGACGAGCCGGTGGTGGTTGCCAGTTCAGATCCCCTTACAGTGGATACTGACCTTGGTGATATTGTAGTGGAACTTGATGGATACTACAGTTTGACCGGTACCGCAGTGAGCTGCGATGGCACGCCTTTATCCAATGCCCTCGCCACTTACGAAATCAATGGGGAAACCGATTATGCTGTGACGAATGGAGACGGCGTTTTCCAGGTGTTTGGATCTGGTGAAGGCACAATGGAGGTACAATTATCTAATTATCAAAGCGGCTTACAAAGTACACCCGTAACGGTAGAAATAACAGCAACAGAAAGCTTTTACAATCTGGATCAAATACCGCTGTGCGAAGACTTTGCAGGGGGAACGGGTATTGATGTCGCTTCAGATATTACTGAAAATACGACTTGGTCAACGGGGAATACCTATCTCCTGCGCGAACAAATCGTCGTACGCGAAGGAGCTACCCTTACCATTGAGCCGGGCGTTGTGATTAAAGGTGATGTGGGAACCGGGGTCAATTCCACAAGCCTGATTGTTGCCCGCGGTGCTGGTATATTGGCGGAAGGCACGCCGGAATTGCCGATTGTCTTTACGTCGGTGGTTGACGAAATCACGCCAGATGATATTGCGGCTGGGAATTATGGTAGCCCGAATCTTAACCCCGATGATGCGGCGCTCTGGGGCGGGGTTTTAATTCTTGGCCGAGCGCCCATTTCGGCTTCTGATGATATGGACAATGATACAGATGAGGTAGTTGTAGAAGGGCTCGTAGCTAGTGACCTTGCCCACCTTTATGGAGGTAATGATCCGCTTGATAACTCTGGAGTACTCCGTTACGTATCCATTCGTCATGGTGGTGCAGATATTGGCTTGGGCAATGAGATCAATGCACTGTCCCTCGGCGGGGTGGGTAATGGAACGGTCATTAAGGATATTGAGATTGTAGGCTTTCAGGATGATGGCATGGAAGTATTCGGAGGGACTGTGCATGTCCAAAACCTGGTCGTCTGGAATGCCGATGATGATGCTTTTGACACTGATCAGGCCTGGGCTGGTACGCTCAATAATTTTGCTTTAATCACTCCCGGGAGCAGCGCTCTGGAACTCGATGGGCCGGAAGGCTCGCTGATGGCAATCCACACCCTTCAGAATGGTACGATTGTCATGAATGATGAGAACCGGACGGCTGACCGCTTTTTGGTTGATCTTGACCTAAATACCCAATGCGCCCTGAAAAACATCCACTACGTAGGCCCATTCGATTCCTGGCAGACGGTCACCAACGATGAAGTCAACCCGGAAACCACCTTTGAGAATGTGACTTTCGATATTGCTCCTGGTGATTTCGAATCGCTATTCGACCCAGCAGCGCCTATCCCTGCCGGGTGCAGTGCCGGCGGCAGCCCGCAGGCAGATGTATCGGTCTTCAACTGGACGTGGACCGCTCAGGCGGGTAAATTGGATGACCTCTAAATTGCCGGTAACTTTACCCTTTGAAAAAACGCAAAACATACCCAACCGACCAATCTCTGGCAGATGCCTGCGCCCGCAATGATCAGTGGGCGCAGCGCCTGCTTTATGATGGATATGTGGAGGTGCTGTACCACACGGCCTACCGCTACTGCTTCCGCCGGGAGCAAGTGGAGGATATTTTGCAAATCACCTTTACGAAAGCCTTTGCTGCCATCGATCGGTACGATGCCGGAAAGGCAAGCCTGAAAACCTGGCTGCGCCGCATCTGTATCAACAGCACCATGGACGTGCTCAGGCAGGAAGGCAAGTGGGAAAGTCAATGGGAAGAAGAGATGGAAATTGCCGTGCCACCTTTGCATTTCGAACAGTTGAGTGTGGAAGAAATCCTGAGGTTGATTGAAGGATTGCCCCGGGAGCAGCGCGCCATTTTCAACCTCTACGAAATCGAAGGGTACACGCACGACGAAATAGCAATCCTGCTCGGCATTAACGTCAATTCCTGCCGGGTGTATTTATCGAGGGCCAAAAAGGAACTGCGCCGGGCGATCCGGTGCAATGAGGGCGTTTAAAATGGTATAGGCATGAACAATTTACAAAACAGACTGGATCAGCAAGGCACACCGGATTTCGACCGGGAAGGCCTCTGGGAGCGCATCGAACGGCCCCGGAAGCGCCGGGGGATGCTTTGGTGGTGGCTCGGAGTAGGTAGCCTGTTATTGCTTCTATGGCTTGGTACGGGCAAGGACAGTACGCCCCCTGCCTTGTCCGGATTTTATATTGGGGATACGGAACAGGATCAGGAACCGCCGGTTGCTCGGGTTGAAAAGCCAAAAGGGGGGATGTTACCTCAGGAAACGCCATTGATGGCAGAACTTACAGCAACCCAGGATTTGCAATCAGAAATAGTCCGGAAGGCAGTACCCGAAACCGCCCAAGCTACCGAAAAGCGGCAGGCCGATCGTACTGTAGAGGCTGCAGATGCTCAACCTAAGCCGGGGGATAGGGAAAAAAAGGGATTAAAAACCACTTCTACGCCGATCAGGTCAACCAAATCAGCGCTACCACCCTCCACATCTGAACCCAATCCGGTAGTTGAACCGAAAAAACAAGAAGCCCTTAAGTGGCTGCCCACGCTTCCTGTAGCACTTATACAGGGTAACTACTCCCCAGCCTTTCCACCCCATTTTGCAGCAATAGAACAAACTAAATCCCAGAAAAACATCTTTTTCCTTTCCGGAGGGCTGGCGGCTCAAATTCATACCAAAGGTACGGATTGCGGCAGGATAGGAGAGGAGCGTGCCCTGCCCGGTTTCTACCTGAGAGGGCAGTATCAGCTCGGATTGAGCAACGGGTTTTATGCCTTTGGTGCTGCACAGTACACGGCTCACCACAGCCGGATAGATGCTCGGCAAACCATTTCCACTAAATCCCTGAATGCCCTCAATCAGGAAGTGCGCACCTCAGAAACGACGATTTATGAGTTGTACCATCAGTACGAGCGGGTGGAATGGAACCTTGGACTAGGCAAATCCTGGGCCCTGGGCGCTTTGACCTTCACCCTGGAAGCAAGCGGTGGTTATTCCCACTGGCTGAGCGTAGAGGGCAATGAGCTGGACCGGGAAGGCGTACTGCAACCCCTTGCCCCGGCAGCTGAAGTATCCGGCAGTTGGATTGGCCGGATGGATGCCGCGGTGCTTAAACCTTTGACAGAGCACTGGACAATCGGATTGACAATGCAGGCGCAAACGCCGGTTTTGGTGTCCCCAAGGGCAATGGGTTGTACGCACCGGCTGTATCCATTAGGTTTTGGAGTGTTGGTGGGGCTTCGGTTATGAGATAGTTGGTGAAGTGCTTTGATGGCCCTCGTAAAATCAGTTCAGATGGTAGGGCATACGTATCTGCTTTAATGTCTAAGGGAGGCTTTTTAACCTGTCTGCCGTTGGCGTTAGCCAGGCAGGCGCAGTTAGCGT
>CAZNSK010000100.1:0-22849 GCA_964575505.1 uncultured Phaeodactylibacter sp. | reverse complement strand
TTCCTGGAAAACAGCAGCCAATATGGCTCTAGCCCTGAAAAACCCAAAAAATTATCCACCCTCCGGTGATACTTGTCGAATTTACTGCACTATTGAGGTAAAGGGCCTGATTTTTAGAAAAACGGCCCAAAAACAGTGACCATGATTACGAATACGATTGCCCAATTGCTGCGGACCAACCGGGAAGAAGCCTTCCGGCAGCTCTACAAATGCTGTTACCCCCAGGTGCTCCGCCTGGTGCGCGATAGTGGCGGCCAGGCCCCTGACGCCCGAGATGTCTTCCACGATGCCCTCATCATTCTGTACGAAAAAAACCTGAACGGCCGCCTAGATGTGCAAGGTAGCCCTTCTGCCTATCTCGTGGGTATCGCCAAGCAGTTGTGGAAGCGGCAGCTCGGAAGTCGGGGGCGCCACCTTCCCCTCAGCTATTTTGAGCAGGCGCTCGAAGTGCCTGTAGCCCCTAGCGCCGAACGGGCAGGCCAGCCCCGCCTGCGCCTGTTCAAATTCCTTTCGGTAGCTGGCCGGCGGTGCCTGGATATTCTGCAGGCTTTTTACTACCAGCAGACGCCGCTCCGCCAGATCGCAGAGGAGTTCGGCTTTGCCAATACCCGCTCGGCTACCGTACAAAAGCATAAATGCCTCAAGAAGGTCCAGGCCGCTATTCAACAAAAACAACTCGATTATGAAACCGTGGTGGCTTGAATACCCCAGGCGCTATCTGCCGGACACCCTGACTTCAGAGTTGATCCGGTGGTACGGGCGGCGTAAGCTCAGGCAGGAGCTTCGCGCGATACACCAGGAATGGGAGGCGCAGCAGCGCTAATCCAAACCCTTTTTTACGGATTTAAAACTTTTGCTAATGTTGACCAACAATACTAGCCTTAGCTCCGTCGTGCCTATGGCTTGGTTGACGAAGTGCTTGGCGATACAGCAGACGTGGTGGGGATACAGCAGGAAGGCGTGCATGTGCGTATGGGATAGAAAAGGAGCAGCCTCCGGCCTGTAAGAAAGAAGCCGGAGGCTGTGCCTAAACTAGTGAGTGCGTTTGCCCTTAGGGCATGACAACGGCATCAATTGCGTGGATGATGCCATTGGATGCATTAACGTCGGTAGCGATTACCGTAGCAGTATTGCCTTGCTCATCAGTGAGCACCACCTTGCCATCCTGAATAGAAGCCGTAAGTTCTGCACCATTAACCGTACTGATGGTGTAAGCGCCATCTTCTGCATTCTGGATAGCGTTTGTCAGGGTAGCCGCATCCACTTTACCAGCTACGACGTGGTAAGTCAGTATGCCTGAAAGCTGCTCTTTATTCTCGGCTTCCAGCAGGGACTCCACCGTGCCGTCGGGCAGGGCTGCAAAGGCGTCATCTACAGGAGCGAAAACAGTAAAGGGACCTTCGCCTTGCAGTGTCTCAACCAGGTCGGCTGCCTGCACGGCGGTCACCAGGGTGCCAAATTGCTCGTTGTTCATGGCTACGCCAACGATGTCAGCAGGCCCCAGCAGGGAAGCGGGGTCTACACCACTGGGCAGCAGTACGGCATCGATGGTATGAATGATACCATTGGTAGCCATCAGGTCAGCTCCGGTTACATTGGCCGTATTTCCCTGTGGGTCAGTAAGCACCACTGTTTCTCCATCGAGCGTAGCAACTAGTGGGTCGCCGTGAAGGGTTTCTACGGTGTATCCTTCCTGAGCCATATCCATGGCTTCTTTGATGTCGGCTGCCGCCAGTTTTGAGGCTGCAACGTGGTAGCGGAGGATAGCGGTTAAAGCATCCCGGTTTTCGGGCTTGAGCAGAGCTTCCAGGACTTCTTCGGGAAGGGCTTCAAAGGCTTCGTTGGTGGGCGCAAAAACAGTAAAGGGCCCTTCGCCTTCCAATGCAGAGGTGAGCTCGGCAGCGCTGAGGGCATCGACTAAGGTGCTCACATCCTCATTGCCGGAGGCAAGTTCCACGATGTTTTCGGTAGGGGCTGGCTCGCCGCCGCCGCAGGAAGATACTAAAACAGCCAGGGATAGCGATGCCAGCAGGGTTGTTAGGCAAAATTGGAATTTCATAGAGTAATTGGATTGTGTGATTGGAATAGTTTACTAATGCGAAGCGACCGGCACTTCACTCGCGAAACAGAAGGCAAGATTTTTTGTTGCGGAAAAAGCGAAAGATGTGTCCGAAAATAAGGATGGGCGCCGGCTAGGATTTGTATTGGAGGATATCGATTTGCGACTCGCAGAAATCAAAGTCCACCGCCACATTGGAAGCAATAATCAGCGTCCGCCCCGGCGTGTAGTCATCAATCAGCCGCCGGTACCAGGCAATCCCTTCTGTATCCAGGTTGGTAGTGGGCTCGTCGAGTAAGAGGTAGGGCGTATCAGAAAGCAAGGCCAAGGCTAATTTCAGGCGTTGCTTCATACCGGAGGAGAAGTTCCGGATCAACTTGCGCCGGGCTTTTTTGAAGCCGAGCAGAGCGTAAACATCATCCGGCTGCAGCCCTTGCTGAAAGGGTTTGAAGTGCTGGTGGAACTTTATGGCCTCCAGAAGGGATAGCTCTTCGATGAGTTCGATATAGGGGGCCGCATAGGCCAAATGGGGGTAGACTTCGCCGGTTGGCACCGGCTGGCCGTTCAATGCAAAGCGAATCTTGCCTTTGGAAGGGGTCAGGTAGCCGGAAAGCATTCTCAGAAGGGTTGACTTTCCGGACCCGTTGGGCCCGGTGATGGCGTAGCGCTGAGCCGGCTCCACCCGCAGGTCAATACCCCTGAGTACCCACTCCATCTTATAGCGCTTACCTACGCCTTCCAATTCAATCTTCATCCGGATTTTTGCCGTTGAGTTGCTGAAAGCCCCGCATAATGCCCGGGTCGGCGCTTTTGATGAAGTCCAGGATGGCATTGCGTTCATCGGTGGGCTCCAGAGAGTCCTCAATGATCTCCAGGGCGTGGGATGTGCTGTACCCTTTGACGAATAAGATGCGGTAGATTTCCTGGATTTCGTTGATTTTTTCCGTTTTGAACTGCCGCCGCCTCAGCCCAATACTGTTGACACCGGCGTAGGAAAGCGGCTCCCGGGCGGCTTTGACAAAGGGGGGGACATGCTTGCGCACCAATGATCCGCCGGCGATGAAGCTGTGCTTGCCGATATGGATAAATTGCTGCACGGCCACCAAGCCTTCCAGGATTGCCCAATCGTCAACTTGTACATGGCCTGCCAGGTTAACATTATTGGCAAGGATGACATGGTTGCCAAGTACGCAATCATGGGCAACATGGGCGTAGGCCATGATCAGGCAATTGCTGCCGACCTTGGTGGTATTGGCATAGGAAGTGCCCCGGTTGACGGTGACGTACTCCCGGATGGTGGTATTATCGCCAATCTCAGCGGTGGTTTTTTCCCCTTTGAATTTCAAATCCTGTGGAATGCCTGCAATGACCGCTCCTGGGAAAATTCTGCAGTTTTTCCCAATGCGCCCGCCCTCAAAGATGGTTACGGAAGGCCCAATCCAGGTGCCATCCCCAACGACCACATCCTTGTCGATGTAGGAAAAGGGTCCGATAGTGACGTCTTTGCCAATCTGGGCCTCCGGATGAATGTAAGGTACTGCGTTGCTATTATTGTTATTCATCTTATGAGCGCTTAACGATTTGAGCAGTCAGTTCCGCCTCGGATACAATTTTATTGCCTACATAGGCCGTGGCTTGCATTTGGCAGATGCCCCGGCGGATGGGGGCCATGAGCTCCATCTTGAACAGGACGGTATCGCCGGGTACGACTTTGTTTTTAAATTTAGCGTTCTCGATCTTCAGGAAATAGGTGTCCCAGTTTCCTGGGTCGTCTACTGTAGACAAGGCCAGTATGCCACCGGTTTGCGCCATTGCTTCAATCTGCAGCACTCCGGGCATCACCGGGTTGTCGGGGAAATGGCCCTGGAAAAATGACTCATTGAAGGTGATGTTTTTCACGCCTACAACGTGTTGGTCCGACAATTCTATGATTTTGTCTACCAGCAGGAAGGGGAAGCGGTGGGGGAGCCAGGAGGCAATCTTGACGGAGTCAAATAGTGGTTCAGCATCTGGGTCATAATGAGGTTTGCCCTTAAGGCGGCGTTTTTCCACCGCTACTTTTTTGAGCACCTTTGTGAACTCCACATTGGCCTTGTGGCCCGGCTTTGTAGCGAGTATTTTGCCCTTGATAGGCATGCCGAGCAGGGCAATATCGCCCACCACATCCAGCAATTTATGACGGGCGGGCTCATTTTTGAACTGTAGCTTGAGGGTATTGAGGATGCCGTCATCGTAGTCGACTTTCACGCTGGGCTTGCCCAGTTTTTCAGCCAGCCGGTCGAGCTCTTCCTGTTCCACCTTGCGGTCTACAATGACGATGGCGTTGTCCAGATCGCCCCCTTTAATCAGGTTTTGCTCGAAGAGGAACTCCAGCTCGTGCAGGAAGACGAAGGTCCGGCAGGGGGCAATTTCTTCTGCGTAATTGGTAGTGCCGTTCATATGGGCGTATTGCTGCCCGAGTACGTTGGAGTTGAAATCGATCATCGCGACGACCTCGAAGCTATCGTGCGGCAGGGCTACCAGTTCGGAATCTGAGTCCTCGTCTTTGTAGAATATGGGCTCTTCCACTACGAAGTATTCGCGGGCCTTGTCCTGAGGCTCAATACCTGCTTTTTGCAAAACCTGAACGAAAGGGCCGGCACTGCCATCCAGGATAGGGACTTCCGGGCCATCGAGTTGCATCAACACATTATCGATACCGAGGCCGGAAAGGGCCGAGAGGACATGCTCGACGGTATGCACTTCAGCCTGACCCGTCTGAAGGGTCGTGCCCCTTTTGGTAGAAGCCACCCGGTTGATATCAGCACTGAGAATAGGCTGTTTCTCCAGGTCGGTGCGCTGAAACTTGTAGCCGTGGTCAACGGGGGCAGGCTGGAACGTCAGTTGTACCGGCTTGCCCGTATGCAGCCCAACGCCTTCAACACTGACGGCTTTTTTAATAGTCTGTTGTTGCTCCATAGATGTAGTCAGCTGAAATTTTTGGCAAAGATAGGATTTTCAAGGGAGTACGGCTAATTCGGGGCCTTATTGGTCGGCTTCGGGGGCCTTTAGCGCCTGTAATTCCCGTTCCAGGCGGCTGATGGTCTTGTACAGTTCGGGCAGCTTTTTGAAGATAGCGTGGGAACGGATGTAGTCCCGGTAAGGGATGACCGGATAGCCAAACCAGGCTTGGCCCGGCTCGTGGATGCTGCTTGCGATGCCGCTTTGCGCCTGTATCTGGGAGCCATCGGCGATCTCGATGTGCCCGGCGAAGCCAACCTGCCCGCCAATGCGGCAGTACTTGCCAATCTTGGTGCTGCCGGCGATGCCGCTCTGAGCGGCAATGACCGTATGGGCGCCAATTTCCACATTGTGCCCCACCTGAATCAGGTTGTCGAGCTTTGCGCCTTCCCGGATGATGGTACTGCCCATCGTGGCCCGGTCGACGGTGGTGTTGGCGCCGATTTCCACCTGGTCTTCAATAACGACATTGCCGACGTGGATGATCTTTTCGTAGCTGTGGTCTTCCTGAGGGGCAAACCCGAAACCATCGCTGCCGATAACGGTATTCGAATGGATAATACAGTTTTGGCCTACCTCACAGTCGTTGAGTATGCGCACGCCCGGATAGATTTGGGTGTGCGCCCCTACGCGGGCACCCTTGCCAATGTAGGTGTGGGCATGGATGACTGCCCCCCTCCCGATGCGCGCGCCGGCTTCAATGACGGCGGATGGCCCAATGAAGATGTCTTCACTCAGGTCGGCCGTTTCACTAACCACAGCCGTATCCGCAATGCCGGGAGCGGGTGCGGATTGCTGCCCAAATTGCTGCAGGAGCTTGGCAATAGCCCCGTAGACATCTTCCACCCGCACTAAAGTCGCCGGGATAGAAGCATGCGGCTCGAAATCCCGGCTCACCAATAAGATGGATGCCGTGGTAGTGTAGGCATAAGATTCGTACTTTGAGTTGCCGAGAAAAGAGATCGTACCCGGGCCTCCTTCCTCTATTTTACTGGGCCGGTTGACTGTTGTGTCGGGGTCTCCTTCAACGGTGCCGTCTAAAAAATGTGCGAGTTCTCTTGCTGTAATTTGCATCCCGTAAAGGTAATAAAAAGGCAGAAATGGCAGATACCTGCGAAGGGGATTTGAATAAGCCTGCTCATTTACCTTTAGGGGGTGGAACGGTGTGAAAACTTAGGCATAATATACCTCAGGATAATTCGGAAGTATTTCCACCTCCGGAACTAAATCTGCCGGAAAAGCCTTACCTTAAGGTGGAAAACAACTGCAAAATGATATGACCTGGGAAGTCCCATTGAAACAAATGACGGCGGAGGAACTAGCCCGTCTGCAAGCTCGGTATCCGGATGCAAAAGTTCGGATTGAAACGGCAGAAGGACCGGGCAATGAGGATATGGACGTAGAAAAGTTTTGGTCCGTTATTGATATGCTGGATTGGTCGCAGGAAGAAAGCGGCAAAGTACTGGAGCCTGCCATTCTTAAGTTAGGGGAGTGTACTGAAGAAGCTATATGCCAGTTTCAGGAAATACTTTCCATGAAATTATTTGATCTGGATGCCAAACGCTTCGCAGAGGAACTTGGCAGTAACGCATGGCCACCCGATGAGGAAGATGGGCGTTACTTCTCGGTCGATGACTTCCTCTATTCCCGGTGTGCGGTTGTTGCCAATGGAAAGCGCTTTTATGAATCTGTACTCAGGGATCCGTCCCGTATACCTAAAGAGTTTACCTTCGAGCCTCTTTTGTACCTGGCAGACCGGGCATGGAGCCGAAAGGCAGGAAAACCACTGGATTGTTTTCCGACGCTTAGTTATGAGACCTTTAGCAACGCGCAAGGTTGGCCCGGTGTGAAATTGCCGGCCGCATAAAAGCCAAAAAGTTAGAAAGCGAATATATTGAACAGCACAAAGCCCGGTTCGGGCATGTGCCACCGGGCAATGATGCATTTGAAGAATAATGGGTTCAGGGATTGCTTTCCTCCTGAAAAAACTGTTCCACCTTATCCTCAAACCGCTGCAGCCGCCCTTTCTCATCCTTCTTGCGTAGCCAGTTCATCACCCGCTCCAGAAACGGGATTTTATGGTGTAGAAGGTAAGAGCCGACAAATACGCCTACGTAGCCCAGGGGGATGACTGGGAACAGCATAGTCACTGCGCCTATGAGCAAGATGATGCTGCCATAGACCACGCGGGCATACTTGAAAGTGAAAAGGCTTTTGAACTTCATTTCGCCTTTTCAAAGCCTTAGCCAGGTGGGATGTTCACAGGGTAGCCATGGCAGGTTATTTGAATATGACTTTACCTTTACAAGACTTACCAAATCGGTCAACCGTATAGAAATACATACCAGGAGGCAAGATGCTTCCATCGATGGAGGCTACTTCGGTTGTCAGGTGTTTTTGCATCACATTTTGCCCAAGGGCATTAAACAGACGGAAAGTACTGGGCCGCCACTCTATTGGGATTTCAAGGGTAGCAATGCCCATGGCTGGGTTGGGCATAAAGAGGAAAGCGCAGTCGTTGTTTTTATACTGATCGGGTGTAGCCGATAAAACAGGCAGCATATCTACCAATGTGTTTTCCACAGTATTGGTTACAATGGGCGGGTTGAAGTCAAAATAAATGTAGGCAGTATTTTTAACGACCTGGTAATCGGGCGTATGAGGCAAAGGGCTTACCTGGAACTTTACATACCCATGGCTCCCAATTGGATCAATAGCTGTGTATGGCAATTTAATATCATTAAAGGCAAACTCCACCAGCCTGCTGCGTATGGTGACTGCAACCGGGTGGCTTGCGCTTACAAGCTGGAAGGACTCTTGGGAAAGCCAGGGCGATAAGGTGTCTCGAATGACAACTTGAAAAGCTGTATCGTTCCCTTTGTTTTCGAATCGGATGAGGTATTCCAGCTCATCTTCAATAAGGGTGTACTGCTCTGTGGAAGGGCCAGTTGGTTGTGCGGACTTATCGTTGGGGTCATAGGCACAAATGATAACCTGGCGGGTGGTTTGGGTGTCAAGCACCTCATTGTTCATATTCAGGAGTTTGGCCTCAAAAGTCACGGTATCGCCGATAAAGTCCACACCTGGATACTCCAGCTCAAGGCTTATGCCCATTTGTCCGAAAGGCGGTATGCTGTCGACATTCCAAAAATAGGTATGCTCAATATTGTTGATAGGGCTAGGGTTGGCGGCAACCAGTTCGACCTGTTCCGGTAATTGCAAGGCATATATCCCGTCAAATAGAAAATAGCCAGTGTTGCGGATTTTCGACCAGGCTGGAGTCGTCTGGAAACAGCGTGGCATTCCAGGGGTGAAATCCACCGCTCCGGATGGCGTGGTTTCCGATGGGTAGAGCCCAAAGTCTAGAGAATCAATACAGCTGCCTTCGAGATTGAAGGTGTAACTCGAGCTATCAGAAGTCAATACCCAATTGACCTCTTCTGCTTGGATTTGTACAGTATAGTCTATGCTGTTGGTTGGTATTGCGAATTGGTAATTGCCAAGCAGGGACGAAAACTTAATGGTACTATCCGGTAATAACAGGAGTTTTTGATTGCTAAGCGGAAATTCACCTTCTTCCCGAATGCCATTTTCGTTAGTGTCCAGAAACACAGTGCCCTTTAAGCAGGCGCGTGGCGCGGGAGCCAGTTTGTTGATGCCATTTTCATTATAAACGGCAATGCCCTGGGCAGAAATGAGGGACCAGATATTACCCAGGCTATCGGCTTCAACGTCCATAATGCAGCCATCTGGAAGGCCTTCTGTAACGAAGGACCAGTCTTCCTGATCGTAGCGCAATAAGCCCATACCGCAAGTGCCAAACCAATAGATACCATTTGGGTCCTGCACGCCATCAGCGATATGGCCAATGGATGCTTCCGGAAACTGGTCTGTGACATCTATAAAGTTTGCCCCGTCGTAGATAGTGATGCTATTGGGCTGGAATATCCATAGGTTGCCGAGCCGATCTTCGAAGAAATTCCAAATTTGGTTGTCCTCGACCGGATAGGTGGGGTGCAAGGCTTCGAAAGATTGGCCATCATAAACAAACAGGCCGTGGCGAGTAAACAAGAAAAAGCCGCCCGCTTTCCGCTGTTCTATCCCAAGGGATTCGGAAAAGTCGAGGCCATTAAATGCTTCAAGAATTGTCCAGGTGCCTTCCTGCCAGTACGCTAGCCCCTCGTAAGTGGTAGCCCATAGGTTACTATCGGAGGCATAGTAGATGTCTGATGCCCCTTCAGCATTGTCCAGTGCATAATATGTCCATTCATTACCATTATACCTGGAAAAAGTACGCCCTGGGGCCCCCAACTGACTGCCGGCAGTCCATATGTTGCCTTGCGCGTCTTGGGCTATGGCCTCTGATCTGAGCCCAAAATCAAAAGTTTCACCTGAATATCCTATCCAGTCCGTCCCATCAAATTTGGCTAGGGAATACCCTGCTGCAACCCAAATAGACCCAGATTTGTCGATAAATAGGTCATTGAAATTATTTGAGGATATATCTATAGAAGACAGACTGTAATTGGTGGTCAGGCCATCCTTATAACGATAAAGCCGGTTTTCAGCAGGGTGGTGGCCTACGCCCCACCAACTGCCATCATCAGCCACCCTGTGCAATGACTTTCTGGGCATAGTTGTTAGCGGCCAGTCCGAAGGCCAATGCTCTATGTGAAAATTGGCCCCATCGAATCGGACCAAACGTTCCCCCTCAATAGGCAACATTAAATCCCCGTTGCTATCGAAAAAAGTGATGGGAAAGCGATTAGTGCTTCCAGCGTTTGCCAGACTATCTAGTGTAAACAATTCCCAGTTTCCCCCATCATATCGGCTAAGTTGAATACTGCCCCATTCGCCATTTACTGAGGCTATTAACTTCGGAAAGTAGAGCGCACCGGACGGGGCCTCGATAATTGGTGAAACAATGCCTTCGTAAAGCGGTGTGTTCTCCGCGTCAAATGTTGCGATGCCGTCATGATCTACCCGAAACACCGTTTCTGTGTTTTGGGCAGGTACCCATATGGAATTGTCTTCAGTAAGCTGGTACCCAAAAAGCGAAGCGGAAACATCAACCTGGCTTCTGGCTAAGACCTGCTCGATGGTTCCATCAAGCAAAATCCGGAATATGCCGCTGATACCGGAATTGTTGACATAGTACTTGGCATGCACATATAGGTTCCCTGTGCTATCGAACTGTATGTTGCCATCAAATAACAGCGCATGATCGGTATTGAAAGTATTGTTGACGGTAATAAACTGCCCATCCATAAATTTGCATAAATGGCTGCCGGCAACCACCCAGATTGTGCCATCCACCCCTTTTTTTATCTCATGGACATAGTTGCTTGGAAGATCAGAATTTGCGCTGGTAAACACATAAGTGTCATTTGTCTGAGGGGTTATCAGGGACACCCCTGACCCTAAGGTGCCGTACCAAACGCTATCTCCCTGGAATGCTGGTTGACTGTAAACAACATCCGTAGAAAAATAGGCCCATTTGTCTTGGGCCCACAGGTTGTGGAGCATGAAAAAAGCGGCTAGCGCAAACACGTGCTTAATCGGGACCGGGGCTTTCATATAAGAGTAATTTGCTCTGTAAAGTACGGATGGCCCGTATTATTCCTGCAGTTTTACTATGAACTTATTGTTAATTTTTTGGGATGGATTTTTGGGGTAGGTTGCTGATAGGTTGAAGCGACATAGTGGATTGACTTCTAGTGGAGTGTTTCAGAAATGACTAACCGAAGAAACCCAGTAAAACCAGGGCGCCCAAGCGTGAAATACGCTGTGCTATTTCGGACTAGTCGCACTAGGTGCTTAGTTGTTTGGGGAGCCCGATTACAAAGTCCAAACATAAGGTTCTTAATTCGGACTAGTCTTACTCCACCCGCTCAAACACCTCCCGCCCAAACGAAAAGTCGACCACCTTACCGTCCTCCACACCAAAACAGATGACCATGCCAGAGCCCGGCGCCATTTCCACCCGGGCACAGTTATCGTGCGGATAAGGCGTGGCAACGGTGCGGATTTGCCCCATACGGGCGACGAGTTCCCCATCTTCCAGTGCAACGATGACTTCCCCAAGGTGGGGATTGCGGAACGTGCCTGTGTAAGTCGCTTTGGGCAGCGTAAGTTGCCAGGTTCGTTTGGCCATCTTGGACAGATGCCTGCTTTCCCATTTGCGGTAGCGCCGGAGCTGCTTTTTGAGTTGCCGGGCGGCCTGACGCTCGTGCTTTTTGACTGCGCCCTTATTGCCCAGGTACAGGTCGTAGGCGTACTGCGTGATGCGAATGGCCAGCTCCCCACTGATGTTGTTATTGGTAAGCACTGCCACCCCCAGCCCTGCTTCGGGCATGAAGGACAAACTGGAAAAGAATCCCGGGTAACCGCCAAAGTGGTAAACCAGCGCTTGTTCGGCGTAGGCGCCGGTACGCCAGCCCAGCGCATATCCATCGGCATGGAATGCATCGGTAAATTCGTGTGCAGTGCTGGCCTGCTTTTCATAGGATTGCCGAACGGCAGCAGTGGGGTAGGGGCCTTGCTCCGGAGCAAGATAGAACGCTAAAAACCGGGCGGCATCTTCACCCGTCGTCATTAGACCACCGGCAGCGTGCATGGTGGCATCGATCTTCCTCAGGTAAACGGGCAGCAATTTGTCCGGGCACAAGCCATCGTAGGGTACGGCCTCATTCGGTGCGCTGACCTTTGATGCATAGGCGGTCGTATGGTGCATATTCAAAGGGCCAAATACCTTTTCCTGCAGCAAATCACGCCAGCTTATGCCCAGCTCAGCCTGTAAGAGCACATCCAATAAATAGTAGCCAAAATTGGTATACTCAAAGGCTTTGCCTGCCTCATTAGCCTGCGTTTCTGCTTCAATCAGGCGCAGGATTTGCGCATCGGTATAGTCGCCGGAATAGGCGAGCAGGGTAGAGAGGTATGGGTTTTCAAGGCCGCTTTGGTGGGTGAGGAGGTCCATGATGGTAATGCCCTCAAAAATGGGCTGCCGTTCAAAATCGCGAAAAGGCCGGTAAGAGAGAATAGGCCGGTCCAGCTGCAATTGCCCTTCCGCCGCAAGGATAGAGGCCAGCAAGCCATTATAAGCTTTGGTACAGGAGGCAATGTAGAATGAAGTCGTTGGCGTGACCATTTCCTGCTGTGCCCGGTCGGCGTAGCCAAAGCCTTTAGCGTAAAGCGTGCCTTCCGGGTCAGTAATGGCAACGCTCAGCCCGGTCAGGTGGTCCGTAGCGGCCAGGGTTTGCTCGATGAATTGGGTGAGCCGCTCTGCTTTATCGGTTTGGGCAGTGAGCGAAAAAGTGCATAGACAAAGAAAGATCAGTTGGGTGACTTTCATATTGATGGTTTGATTTTTTACTATTGATGGGTAAGCCAGTAACGCCCCCCTAAGGAGTGAGGTAAATAATTTTGCCATCCGGGTATTCCAGCGTCAGGGTGTCCCGCTCTAAAAGGTCCCGGATGCCCAGGACGTAATCACAATAGTTCTCGTATAGGTCGCAGGGGTGGTAGCCATTGATGTAAGCTAGCGTGTCTCCAAACTTAATAGAGCCGTCAGCCGGGCACCTTTGCATAATCCAAAGGCTGTCTGAAAGTACTCCTGGGATGAAGTCCAGGCTTTGCTTAACCGGTGGAGGCCCATTTGGGGTGAATGCGATGGTATTGTTATCATAATTCAGGTGTACGATGAAGTTCTCCAGCACTTCATTGCCGAGATAGCCACCGTTACGCGTGAATTCCACGGCAGCCTGCAGGGTATAATTTCCAAACTTTAAAGGGAGTAACATGCGGAAAATGGTGTCCGCCCTTGCCGCATGCCCGTAAATACCGGTGCCCGACTGATCGATGAGTGTGTCTACCGGGTACCCCTCAAATTCCGGGAGGATTGTCTTGGGCAGGGTCAGGCTGCCATTATAGCCGGTGTCCATAATTAGGTTTTTTACTGTATTGCCCCCAACATTTATGGCAATGGAAGGCTTGCCGGAAAGCGTGGGGTGGGAAAAGGGCAATACAGCGGCCTCATCAACTGCTTCAAACGGCTGGTCGCTTACCCACAGTTGCTGTTGCTGATAGTCGATTTTCCAATGCGCATGTTGAATGAGGTTGGCCCCGATCAGCCCGCCGGGCCCCAGGCACCGGCTCGCTGAAAGGGAGTCGTACTGCAACAGCCCGGCGGAGATTTTGCCGAAAGGCACTCCCTCCAGAAATATGGTATCCATTTGTGTGATGGTGATTTGCCGGGACACACCCTGAGCCGCATGATTGAGCTTTGTGGCTTTTTGGGGCAGGCCCAGGGACAAGCCCCAGCTTTTCTCCACCTTGGATTCAAATGCACCGGTATCGAAAATGAAGCGCCGGGGGGCTGCCTCCGATCCAATCTTGGCTTCGACCAGGATCAATCCTTTCTCGTAGCGGAAAGGTATGGCGGTCCGGAAGTCCTCTCGCAGAAGTTCCCCTCGTGGCAACAGCAGCACATTTTTGCTGTAGTTGCAAGCACCCATGCCGAGTACCATGCCAAGCAATAGCAGGATGAGGTTATTTCTTGGCATGCCGCTTCGTTTTGCCTACATGGTACATCCGCTGCGGATAAAATACCAGCTGTATGAAGTTGAACTCCAGTTGGTCGACCCGCGCCTTCCCGCCGGCAACACTATTGATTTCCAGATTGGGGTAGTAGCGTAGATTGGTGCGCAGTACCCAGGTCTCCAGTGGAGAAGGCAGGATGTCCCATCCAAAAATCAGCCCCGGCCGTATGCCCTCCGTTCTAGCCACTTCGCCCACCTGAATACTGCCGTCAAAGTCACCCATCCCCCAACGGTCGTAGGAAAGGGACAAGCCCAGGAAGGGCACAAAACCATTATAGTCGAGCAAAAACTTGAAGCCTTCCAATGCTACCGACCGCCGCCGCAGGATTTGCTGATAACCGAAGCTGCCTACCCGGCTGTCGTAGTCGCGGTAGGACAGCCCCACATGAATGCCGGGGCGGTGGAACAGGTAGCCGAGGCCCAGGTCAAGATGGAGGGCGGTTTTGTGCTCGGGCAGGGATTGCCGCACGAAATCGTCATAGGCAGGGCGGCGCAGAAAAAGCCCACTGCTGGCACCAATGCCTACGGAGAGGCTGTTGAGCTTGCCTGCTGACTGAAGTGTTTCTTCGAGGGCGTAAGTGCTGCCATCTTTCATCCCGGGTTCCTCCCTCAGGGTCGTATCGAAATAGCGGGAGAGGCCCAAGCTGATCTGCCAGGGCGGCAATTCCAAGTCGACCGGCGTCCGGTAATCGACGTAGAAGGCTTTTTCCGGCGACAGGAAGTAAGTAGCTTTCAGTGTTGCCTGCCAGTTGCGGCTGCCGTAAGATAGGCCGGCTTCCGGATAAAAAGTCAGCCAGCCATCGGTACGGTCCTGCCCATTCTGCTCATAAGTGAGGTTGTGCCCCACGTAGGCACCCCCGATGAAGGGGCGGAGCTTGCCAAACTCCATGCGCCAGGGGTAAAAATGGGCGCCCAGGTCCGCAAATTGCTGCCTTTGGATGTTGGTGTTGGGAGCGATGTCCTGTGCTCCGCTTACGGGCAGGTCGAAGTGCATAACAAAGTTGAGGTGCCCCCAAAAGTGCAGCCCGCCTATACTGATTTGCGGGGTGCCAAAAGCAGGAAATGTGCCGGACTCCAGACCGTCCGGGCCCTGCCAGAAGAGCTTCCCCCCTTCCGGCTGATAGCGGTAGTGCAGCCCCACATGAGTTTGTGCAAACCGGTGCTGGTTTTGTTCTTCCATATACACCTGCGCCTGCAGGGAGAGGCTGCAAACCCATGTCAGGGTAAATAGTAAGGTGGTTTTCATCGCGTTCGTAATTTTGGCGCAAAAGACCAGTATAATCAGGGTTTTTGCAACTCAAAGTGACGAACGGGACGATGACGGGATGAACGGGAAGCCTATGTTTTCCGGATCATTGCCATAACGGATGCAGCCTTGCTGCGGCCCACCGGAACGGTTTGGCTAGCACCCTCCAGCACCAGCTCATAATTGCGGGCATTGCCCTTTACCTGCCGGATCAGCCGGCGGTTGGCCAGGTAGCTGCGGTGGCATTGTATGAAATGGCCTTGGGGCAGGGCACCTTGCAATGCCTTCAGGCGGTTACGCAGCAGTTCGCGCCGGGGCTGTTCCTGCTCATCCAGAAAGTGGACTTCTGCGTAGTTGCCCGCTGCTTGCAAAAAGAGGATGCGTTCGCTGGGGAGTTGAAGGATGAGTTTGCCGTTTTCATCAGGCAGGGCGACGAGGCGCTCAATGGGTGCCGGCTCTGCTTGCTGCAATTGCTGCGTGTACAGTTCGGCCTGTTGGATATGGCGTTTAAGCAGCTTGTTCTGATCGCGGGCTACGAAAATAATAACCGGGACCAGCGCAATCAGGGTGGTGTTCAGCAGGATCTTAACGGCTTGGCCAAAGCTCACCGGGCCTACAAGGTTATGGGCATGCAGGATGCCGCCTACAGCAAGGGCGATGAGTGCGATGGTCCACAGGGTTAGGGCCAGCTCATGCCCTACCGTCCACTGTTCCACAGGGTCAAAGTTGGGGAAAAGGCGGGGCACCAGCCATAGGTTTACGCAGATCAACAGGGTAACGGATGCGGAGATTTCCAGACTAACCACCAATAGTGAAAGAGAGCTGAGCTGGTGAAACCCAAAGGGCTTGAAAAACCAAAGCACCGCAAAAGTGATGGCGCCGAAGCCCAACGCCTGCCGGATTACTGCCCGGGGGTGATTTTCCCAGTAGTGAGGGCGGCGCAAATAATGCCTTGCCAGTTCCCATTTATTAAGGTTGCTCATGCCTGTTGCTGTTTTTTGACCCAGGCGCGGGGCGTCATCCCGGTCGATTTTTTAAAATAGGCGTTGAAAACGGTCTTCGAACTAAAGCCGCTTTCGTAAGCCAGCCCAAGGAGGGTCAGGTGGCTGTTGGCAGGGTCCAGGGCCAGCTTTTGGAATTGCTTTAGACGGAAGGTGTTGATGTAGGCATTGAAGTTGTGCCCGACGTGCTCATTGAGCAGCCACGACAGCTTGTTAGCGGAAAGGTTAAGGCGTTCGGCCAGTTGGCGGAGCGAAAAGCCGGTGTCTTGGTAGGCCCCTTCGGCTTCCATCAGTTGTTGTAGCTGTGTGAGCAAAGCCGGGATTTCTGCTTCATCGATGAGGCTTCTGCTGCCTGCAGGTTCCGTTTTGCCTCCTTGCGTCGCAGGAGGGAGCTGGTTGGGCGCAAAGACTTCCTGCAGCAACTGCTGAAAAACAGGGGTGCCGTGCAGTGGCTTCAAAAACGGGATGTGCGCAAAATTGACATACTGCCCTTGATGTCGGCTCGTCATAGCTCGCAGGTGGTCAAGCGCCGATGCTGTAGCCCCGGAATGGGTTTGCAGGAATAAATCCCAGGTGAAAAGAAAAATCCTGCTCTCCGTTTTTGGCCTTTGTATCAACTGTGGCACATCGCTTTTGGCAATCTGGCCATGCAGGAGCTGGTAAAGCACCCGGCATTGCTCCGGGCATTCCGCCAATCGGTGGCTTTGCAAAAAAGCCTCCAGCGCTTCGGGACGGTTGAGCAGGACCAGGCACACCTGCTTCAGCCCGATAGCATGGGTGAAACCGGGGTCGATTTGCAGTGCCGCTTCGGCAACAGCCAGTGCCGCTTCATAATCGCCAGTCAGGTAGTGGATATTAGCCAGGGTGTAGTGGTGGTTCGGCGAAAGCGGGTTGAGGGTGAGAATACGCCGGGCGTGCTGTTTGGCCAGATCAAAGTAGCCGATGGCGGTGTACAGCTCTGCCAGCCCCTCCTCTGCTTCGGTATTGGATGGGTTGATGCCCAGTGCTTTATGGTAAGCTGCCGCTGCAGCTTTGAAATCCCACCGCCCCCAAAACAGTAAGGTGCCCTGACTGAAATAACCGAGATCGGAATGCTGGTCCAGTTCAAACCCGCGTTGCAGGTAGTGTTCGGCGGTATCCAGGAGTCCGGGCATGCCCCTGAAGGAGGCGCGCATGGCAAAGCAGTAGCTGATACCGAAATAGGGGAGGGCGAAGCTGGGGTCAATCGCTATGCAATCCTGATAGTACTGAATGGCGTTGGTGATGCCTTCATTGTCCCACTTTAGGTGGTTGTAGCGGGCTTTGAGGTAGAGGTCGTAGGCTTTAATGTTCTGTGTGGGGGCTTTGACGAGGTGGTCCTGCACTTCGAAGTGGCCGTAATGTTCCCGGATTTGGTCGGCGATAAGCAGGCTGATTTCGTCTTGCAACTGGAAAATATCCGACAGCTCCCGGTCGAAGCGGTGCGACCAAAGGTGGGTGCCATCCTCAGCATTGACCAGTTGAGCGGTGATGCGCACTATATTGCCGGATTTGCGGACGCTGCCCTCCAGCAGGTTAGCTACGCCCAGTTGCCGGCCGATAGCCCGGATGTCCGCCGGTTTGTTCTTGTAAGCAAAAGCCGAGGTCCGGGCAGTCACCTTCAGCCCCTTGATTTTGGTCAGGGCATTGATGATCTCTTCAGTAATACCATCGCTGAAGTATTCGTTGTTGGGGTCTGCACTGCGGTTGACAAAGGGCAGGACAGCGATAGAAGCAGAAATGGGTTGGGCAGTCATGCTTTAAATGGATTGGGGGCAAAAATACAGGATTTCTGACTGAACGGGGTGAAGATTACCAGGCTTAACGGCCAACCTTTTAGCTCATCCGATATTCTTATCCCGTAATCTGATGTATATTACCGGTCACGAATCAACCTTAACTACTGCTATGCGACTTTCCAACACACTCGTCTTTGCCTTGCTTGCCTTTGCCCTGAAGGCGCAGGTGCCGGCTCCGGCTCCGGCTCAGGGGCAGCCCGTCTATATCACCGGTGCCACTGCTCATTTGGGCAACGGGCAGGCGATAGAGAATGCCGTTCTTGCTTTCGCCAATGGCAAAATCACCTTTGTAGGCACGGCTGATGAAGCTGCGGGGCAGGACTGGGCAGGGCATCAGCAAATTGAAGCCAACGGACAGCATGTTTACCCCGGCTTTATCGCCACGGCTACCAATCTGGGGCTGGTGGACATCAGTGCGGTGCGGGCTACCCGCGACTACGACGAAACCGGTACGATGAACCCCAGCGTCCGCAGCCTGATCGCTTACAATACGGATTCTCCGGTGACGCCTACGGTGCGCTCTCAGGGCGTGCTGCTGGCACAGATTGCGCCATCCGGTGGGCGTATTTCGGGTATTTCCAGTATTGTGCAGTTGGATGCCTGGAACTGGGAGGATGCGGCTTACGCTGCTGACGATGGACTATACATTAACTGGCCATCCCTATTTAGCTACAGCTGGCGCGAAAGGCGTTACAGCAAAAACGACGACTATACCGAGGATGTGGAGGCCCTGCGTGACTTCTTTAAGGAAGCACAAGCGTATAATCAGCGGCGTGACCGCGAGCAGCCCAACCTCAAGCTCGAAGCCATGGCTCCGGTGCTGAGCGGTGAGCGAAAAGTCTACATCCGGGCGCAGGCGGCTAAGGAAATCCTCCACGCCCTGCGCTTTGCGCAAAACTTCGGGTTAAACCTGGTCATCGTGGAAGGGCGGGATGCCTGGATGGTCGCCGATGCCCTAAAGGAGGCCGAAGTGCCGGTCATTCTCAGTTCCACCCAAAGCCTGCCCGCCCGGGTGGATGCGGACATTGATCAACCCTTCAAAACACCTGCACAACTGCAGGAATCCGGCGTCCTGTACGGTTTTGGCCACGAAGGCTTCTGGCAGCAGCGCAATCTGGCTTTCCAGGCCGGGCAATCGGTCGGCTATGGGCTGGGCTACGAGCAGGCTGTGGCCGGGCTGACGGGCAATCTGGCAAAGATTCTGGGTATTGATGACCGTACCGGCACCCTGGAAGCCGGCAAGGACGCCAACCTGTTCATCAGCCGGGGCGATGCGCTTGATGTGCGCACGAGTGAAGTGCTGCACGCCTTTATACAGGGGCGCAAAATCAATCTGGACAATCAGCAAAAGGTGCTTTACCGCAAGTTTCGGGACAAGTACGAAGGCGGGAGGCGTTAAGGTTGTGCTAAAGTAGCAATGGTGGCCTGGTTTGAGGCGTTACCAAAAGCAGCAAGCACGTCTAAAGCGTAGAAATTCGGTGGCGCTAAGCAACTTATGGCCCCGGTTCGCACGTTTAATGAAGTAGGGCTCAGCGATCATTGATCGAATAGCCCGCCCAGAACAGAACTGTACCATTATGAAGCATATATTCCTGACCTTTGCCGCCTGCTCTCTACTGTTTGGCCTTTCCGCTCAGGAAACGAGCGGTTCCGTCACCATCAACGGGCAGCGACTGCCGTATATGATTGACGAATGCGGGGATACCCTCATTATGGCTACGCTAGACGATGTCTCCGTCTCCTCCATGCGGGAGTTTGACAACCGAAAGGATTACCTGAAGTACCGCCGCTACCGCCGCTACGCAGCCGTGGTGTATCCTTACGCCGTGGAAGCTATCAAGCTGTTCCGGGAAGTGGAATACGCTACCGAACACATGAAAAACCGGGAGCAGCGCCGCTACATCCGTCAACTCCACCGCGATCTTAAACGCGAATTCACGGACCCCCTCAAAGGCCTGACCAAGACACAAGGCATGATCCTCATCGAGATGATCGAGCGCGAGCTCGACACGCCGCTCTTTGAGCTTATCAAAGACCTCCGCAACGGGCTCACCGCGACTTACTGGAATACCATGGGCAGCCTCTTCGGCCACGATATCAAAGAAGGGTATGTGGAAGGCAAAGACCCCATCCTCGATGCGGTCCTCCGAGATATGAACATCAGCTACGAGATCCCGGCGAGCCGCCCGGGCGGAGCTGTGGGGGGAAAGTAGTTGGAGCGGCTTTTCGGATTTTGCTAAGGTTGCTTTGCTACTCGAATAAACATTCGAAAGGGCTCTGGTAAAGGCGGTTAAATACACCCCCCTTTGCCAGAGCCCTTTTTTAGAGGTGCCCCGTTTGCATCTCCTAAAATTTTATACCGAAATATAAATTGGGTTCGAAGAGGAAATAGTCCCTCCATTTGTCATCCAACGTTTCAAATGCTTCCGGTGTATTGGTATCGAACATCCAGTGCTGGCAGTGGACCTGCGGTTCTATAAAAAACCGTTTTTGCTTACCAAAGGCAAAATGGTAACCCAGGTGGTAGGAATTGTACAGCTTGAAGCCATCTCCCACTTTATTGTTGTCCTCGTCCAGGTAGGTTTTGAACTGTGGCAGTACTTCAACGGTAGCAAACAGCCCCTTCCACAGCATGCGTTGGTAGGTAATGCCGATTCCTGATTCCCGTACATGGCCGGGGTAGAATTCGCTTTCAGACTCTATCTTATCCAGCAGGCCGTCTCACCACACAATGCCCATAGGCTGGAATAACCGCCAGGTAGCCAGCTTGAGCCCGATGATGTTCTTATCATCCAGATCGCGTTTGATGTGGAGTTCTATGTGCTGTGTATGGGTCCGGTCGTCCCAGGATTTGGTGGCCAACTGAGGCAGCGTGATGACGGGCAGGCTCACCCTGTACTTACGGGCTACATCGGCAGTGCTGCCGGTTTGCAAGCCGCGCTGAGCACAAACACTGCTAAGGGTGCAGAAGGTGAAAATGAGGAAGAGTGTGTTTTTCATTTTGAAAGAATTAATGGTGAAAAGTCGAGTGATTGATTACGCCACAAAGATGCAGGGGCAGGGCGGGGCGGTCGTCCTGAAATGAGATTGAGGACGTCTAGGCTATGTTTGGAGCTTGCTTCTATTGCAAACCAAGGACTTATGAACCTGGTGTCATCTTTTCTAGCTTATTTGGCCCGCCAAACGCGCTAAAAAAGATTTAACCAGAACCACAATTCCTTGATTTTCATGACGAACCCGCTCCAAACATAGCCTTAGGGGGCTGTGCCAAAATTGATGGGCGGCCCGGGCAGCCGCAGCCTATGAAAACCCGCAGGACTTCAAGCGGATAGGCGGTTTTGTACTTGTATGGATTTGACTTGAAAAGCTAAGGAATAGGACGGAAACCCTGGTTCAGTGAGATTTGGGACTTTTTTGAGGGGAGGTGCGGGTTATGAAGTGGCAAAAGTCCCATTTACAAAAAGTATCTTTTGGTTTGCCCTAAAAGAATGTTCGGGAGCTCGATACCGCTGCCGGTCTGTCACGGATTAGTGGGGAAACTATGCAGGTCTCTTTATTTTTATATAGTCAGCGAGCAGTTTAACAGCTATCACAAGACCGTTTTTATCATTGCTTGTGAGGGTTTACACAATCCAAGCCCTCTATCTTCTGGAAATCTATAGTATTCCGAGTAACTAAAGTTAGTTGGTAAGTCAATGAAGTGGCTGCAATAATAGCATCCGGCAACTTGATTTTATGATTTTTGCGCAGATCAATGGTTTTTTGCACCACTACGTCCGAGAGTGGCAATACAGTGGACACATTAATAAATTCTTCCAGCGTTTGCATTTCTGTAGGAGAGCCATTGAAACCTAATAGCTCAATTTGGTTAATAACAGAAAGGTGGTGCAGATCCTCATCAATGATATTTTGCAACCAGTTGCTGCCAGATTCTGGAACTGCACCGCTCAGGAACTCAATGACCGCATTAGTGTCTATCAAATATTGCGTTCCCATTCGTTACGGCTTTGTTCAGCATGTTGAAGCATTTTGGAAGCAGTCTCCTTTGAAATACTTCCAGCCCATTGGCGTTTAAGTGGTTGGTCGGATTTTTGTTTGTTCGCAACCAACCGAAGAATGTTAAGCTGTTCTAATTGCTGCAGGAGGTTTAGAGCATTTTCATTAATTAGTTCGACTGTTACGACTTGCATGATTATAAATTTTATTGAGGCTGATCAAACTGGCAGTACCTTGAATTGGTATCGGTACGGATGCTTCCTGCTTCTCTTTTGGTTGTTGGTTGCAAACAAAAAAATACAGTAAACTAGAATTATGACAGCTACAAAAATAGCGAATAAAGGAGTCTAAGTCAATTTTGAGGTGATCTGAAGTCAATGTGGGTCAGAATGGATATTAAAAAAAGGACTCAACTTTGCCACACTTGAACTTATTCAATTGAAGCTGTATCTACTGTTTTTGAAACGTTTCCTCAAAGTAAGGCTGATTAGCAGCATCGTACTCCAGGCTGATGGTATATTCAAAAGGCTGCCCGTGCAAGCGCAGGGTCTGTCCATCCGGCCGGGCAACGGTATTGCGTATGGCCGCTCGGGTCTGTGACGAGGCCGGGTACCTGTGCGGATAGTGGCAGGCAACAGCCAAGAAGTAAAATGACGACTAGTCGCATGAGTCCTGGATTGGTATTTGGGTACCGGAAAATAATATACTTTGGGCATTTTACCCGATGATTGGAGTGTAAAAGGCTAAAAGAAACCAGGCAATGAGTAGATTATTTGATATTGGTTTAATTCTGTTTTTGCTGATTATTCTGTATCGTATCACCCTGCTGAATAAAGAAAGAAAGCGGTTGAAGGCTGCTCTTGAGCAAAAGCCCGGCAATGAAGGAGCTGGAAAGTATCGTTTCTTTTTGTTGTTCCAATTGGGCATGTACGTATTATGGGGAGTGCTTTTCTTTTACTATGTCTGTTTCTTTCTCGTGGGGTAAGATTTCAGAGTACCTGAAAACTGATGGTCCCGGACAACGACTACCGCTGTAATGGCAAGGAGCTGAATGGGTAAGAGGTTGTCTTGCCAAGATGTAAAGGTCTAACTACCCGGTTTGATTAGTCTTTCATAAGTGGGTTTGATCC
>CAZNSK010000099.1:0-23372 GCA_964575505.1 uncultured Phaeodactylibacter sp. | reverse complement strand
GCGTGCAAAAGAACGAGTCTAAATCGGTAAGTTATTGTTGCGCGACCCCTAAGCCCTGAATTGGGGTTCGCAGCCAGGAAGGGGCGGGCCCATTTCCGTTGGCCAACTCGGAATGGGCTTCTCCCCAAAGCGCGAGTTTGCCAGTACGCACAGGTATCCGTTATTTAAAGTACACGTTTGGCTCATGAACAGCAGAAAAAATCATTCTATGAAAACGTTCGCCCTTTCCTTCGCCCTGCTCTGCACGGCTATTGCACTAACGGCTCAGACTACGGCCGGGCTGGTCGCCCACTACCGCTTTGACGGCCAGCTGACGGACGCCACCGGAAACACCGCCAACGCCGGTGCCGTTACGGGCAACCCCTACTTTACCTGTGGTGCAGAAAACGACGCCATCGCGTTTGACGGGCAAGACGACGAAGTCGTCATCCTCGGCGGCCCCGTCAATGATGAATTTGATATTGAAGACGTTACCGTCTCCTTTTACTTTAAGCCCCGTGGTGGGCAGGGCACGCAGTTCCTGCTTTCCAAGCGAAGCCCGAGTTGCTTCGGCGGCAACGAATTCTTCATCATATACACACCGGGGAGCCGGACCATCAGCGCGGTTTTCTTTGAAACCAGTGAGCGGCGGACGATTGCCACGCACCAAATTACCAATACGGCCTGCTGGCAGCACCTCACTGTCGTGCGGCAGGGCGGCCGGGTACGGCTGTACCTCAATGGCGAGCTGATCGACGTATTCAGTACCATTGAGCGCATCGACGTCAATAACGATGGCGACCTGATTATCGGGGATAGTGATTGCCGCAATGCCACCGAATTCCCTTTCAATGGTTTAATCGATGAGCTGCGGGTCTACAACCGGGCTTTAGACGAAAGGGAAGTGCGCGAACTGTACGACGCGCCCGATCGCATAGAACGGGATGGGAATATCGTAAACCTGTTCCTGGGAGATGCCTTTGACGTCAGCCTGACCAACACCTGCGGCACAGCTTTCGAGTGGATGCCCACCGATGGCGTTTCCGCCCCATTAGCGGCTGAGCCGACCATTACGCCAGTCAAAGCAGGTGAGATCACCTATGAAATTGCCATTAGCGATACGGTGGCCACCTGTGTAGCCCGGGACCAAATCACCTTTAACATTATTGACCCGGATGACTTGGACTGCAACTCCATCTTTTTGCCTACCGCTTTTACGCCAAATAGCGACGGGCTAAACGATACCTATGGCATCAGCAACCCCTACGCTATCCCGGAGCTGGTCACCTTTGAAATCTACGACCGCTGGGGCAACCGCATCTTTGCCACTGCCGACCCTTTTCAGCGCTGGGACGGCTTCTACCGGGGTGAGCCGGTAAATGCGGGTGTGGTCCGGTACGCATTACAGTGGGTATGCGAAGGGGAAGAGTTGGTACAGACCGGTGAAGTCGCTATACTCCGATAAGAAGGCGATGGGATGTGGGGGCGCAGCAAGAAGGTGCATTTACGCCTTTCTTGAAGCGCATAGCCATCTACAGCTCTTTGCGTAGCCGGGCAACGGGAATATTTAATTGCTCCCGGTACTTGGCTACCGTACGGCGGGCGATTTGATACCCTTTTTCCGAGAGGGCCTTTTGCAGCTTTTGGTCAGACAGGGGCTTTTTCTTATTCTCCTGATTGATAATGTCTTCCAGGATTTGCTTCACTTCGAGGGTAGATACTTCCTCCCCATCTTCTTTAGACATAGACTCAGAGAAGAACTCCTTCAGCCGTTTGGTGCCAAATTCAGTTTGCACAAATTTGCTGTTGGCTACCCGGGATATCGTTGAAATGTCCAGCCCGGTAATATCCGCAATATCTTTGAGGATCATGGGCTTGAGCTTGGTCGAATCGCCCGTCAGAAAGAAGTCGTATTGGTATTGAAGAATGGCGTACATCGTCCGGTACATGGTGTCTTGCCGTTGGCGGATAGCGTCAATAAACCACTTTGCGGAGTCAATTTTCTGCTTGATGAACATGATCGCTTCCCGCTCTTTCTTATTGCTACGCCGGCCCGCCGTCTTCTTTTTGTACGACCGCAGCATATCCTGGTATTGATCGCTCACGCAAAGGTCCGGCGCATTCCGGGTATTGAGTGTCAGCTCTAATTCCCCTTCCCGGTTTTGAATGATGAAGTCGGGCACCACATATTGATTAGCGCGGGTATTGCTGCCCCCGGAGAAGCCACTGGCAGGTTTGGGGTTGAGGCTGGTAATTTCTTCAACAGCAGCTTTGAGGTCTTCATTGCTTATTTCCAGGCGCCGCAGCAGCTTATCATAGTGCTTTTTGGTAAACGCATCGAAGTAATCACGCACGATCCTGATCGCCAAGTCCAGGTCTTCCCGCTCCTCAAAATCGAGGAAGTCCTCCTCATCGTCCTGCTCTGCCCGCATTTCCAGCTGAATGAGCAGGCATTCCTGCAGATTTCTGGCCCCGATACCAGCGGGCTCAAAGCGTTGGATACGGCCGAGCAACTCCAGCACTTCCTCCTCGGTAGCAAAGATGTTCTGGGCAAACATGAGGTCATCGATGATCGCATCGGGTTCGCGCCGGAGGTAGCCATCTTCATCTATGCTGCCCACAATTTGATAAGCAATCGCCTCTTTGCGGTCATCCTCCAGTTTCATAAGGCCTACCTGCTCCTCCAGGTACTCATGGAAAGAGTGCTCCACGGCAATCGGCACGGTTTTTTCCTCTTCGTCTGAGCTGTAGTGATTGGTCTGCGTTTTATAGGAGGAGGGGTCGTCCTCTATGTATTCGTTGAGGTAATCGTCTAATTCGTAGGGTTCTTCTTCGTGCTCCTCTGTGCCCACTTCTTCGCCATCGAGGTCAGCCAGTTCATCCCGCTCTTCCCCCTCTTCCAGGGCCGGGTTGGCTTCCAGCTCCTCTTTAATGCGCTGTTCTAGCGTAGCCGTCGGTATTTGCAGCAGCTTCATGAGTTGAATCTGCTGGGGCGACAGCTTTTGCAGCATTTTTTGGCTTAGGCTCTGTTTCAGCATGGGGACCAATTTTAGGGTGACTGTCTGCTATCGTCCCTTTGGAAACGAGCGGTTTGCTCGCTCCGCGAAATGATCACCAGTTATTTGCCATTCTGAAGTTTCTGATTTACGCTCATTGAGGTGGCTCGCCGGGGTGCAGTGATTAGCCACAAGAGGCTGCTTTTCAACTGCCCGGGCGTAGACTGGTGCGGCTAGCCCAAGTCACCTGAGCGTTTTTCCTGGCGCCAGGCTCTTCCTGGTGCTGCGCCCTGAAATATCCAAAAGTCAGTCTATTAGTATCCGCTTTGGCAAATAGGATAATGACCACTGTAGCAAACAGTATCTAGTTACTTAATTTTATTATCTTTTGCAAGTCGAAAAAACAAACGGGGGTGCAGATGCGCGGCTCGCAATTTATATTCACAATATCAAGGGAATTCTATCATTTATCAAAAAATATGCCAAAAAAATCTGACCAATCATCTACAAGCGTTGCCCTTGCCAGGTTGCGGCAGGAAATGCGGGCTGAGGGCCTGGATGCTTACCTGGTGCCCAGCCAGGACCCCCACCAGAGTGAATACGTAGCTGCACACTGGCAGGCCCGGCAGTGGCTTACCGGGTTTACCGGGTCGGCCGGCACAGCTGTCGTCACCCGAGAAGCCGCTCAGCTATGGACGGACTCCCGCTATTTCATACAAGCGGAACAGCAACTGGCGGGCTCCGGCTTTGAATTGCAACGGCTACAAGTGCCACACACCTCGGAGCACCTTGACTGGCTGGCCGCCCATTTGCCACCGGGCTCGGTGGTGGGCTGCGATGCCCGCCTCTTTACGGTAGCCCAAGCCCGGGCAACCGAGCGCAAACTATCGGAGCAGGATATTGAGCTGTCTTTTGCCAACCATCTGATCGATAAGCTCTGGCAAGGCCGGCCCGCCCTGCCTGCCGACCCGGTCTTCGAACTCAGCCTAGAGTACGCAGGGCAATCCCGGGCAGACAAGCTCAACGCCATTCGCGCCAAGCTCAATGGGGCCAGCTACTACCTGGTCAGCGCCCTCGATGAGATCGCCTGGCTCCTGAATATCCGGGGGCAGGATGTAGACTGCAACCCGGTAGCCATCAGCTATCTGCTGGTCGGAGCATCGGGTGCGGTATGGTACATCATGCCCGGAAAGGTGCCCGGTGAGCTGCGGGAAAGCCTGCGCCGGGATGGGGTCACTATTCAGCCCTACGAAGCTCTTAGCCGTACATTGCAAGGCCTGGAGGAAGGGCAAAAGGCCGGCTATCAACCTGAAACGACAAGTATTTACTTTTACCAGCTACTGGAAAAATCCCAGTGGAAGAAAACGCCCAACCTGGTTGCCCCCCTCAAGGCAGTCCGCAACTCCGTAGAACAAACACAACTAAAGACAGCCATGCGGAAAGATGGCGTGGCTTTGCTGCGGCTCTACCGGTGGCTGGAGCAGGCCCTGGCCGAAGGAAACTACCCAACCGAATACGAGGTGGGCGAACAGCTGGCTGCTTGCCGGGCGGCGCAGGAGGGGTACTTCGGCGAAAGCTTCCCCCCCATCGTCGGATACACCGGCAATGGCGCCATCGTACACTACCGGGCAACCTCCGATGCCGCCGCTACGATTGAGGCCGCCGGCTTGTTATTGATTGACTCCGGCGGACAGTACAGAGAGGGCACCACCGATATCACCCGCACTATTGCGCTGGGCCCTGTGGATGAAACCGTGAAAGACCACTACACCCGCGTACTGAAAGGGCACATTGCGCTTTCCCGGGCGGTCTTCCCGGAAGGCACGACCGGCGTTCAGCTCGATACCTTTGCCCGGATGCACCTCTGGGCTGCTGGCCTGAACTACGGCCACGGTACCGGCCACGGCGTCGGGCACTTCCTCAATGTGCACGAAGGGCCGCAGGGCATCACCCCCAACCCACGAACGAGCCGTGGCCAAACACCAATTGTACCTGGCATGCTCACATCCAATGAGCCCGGCTTTTATAAGGAGGGGGCGTATGGCATCCGCATCGAGAACCTGGAGCGTTGCGTCGAAAAGATAGAAACGGGAACTGGAAAGTTCTATACCTTTGAGCCTCAGACCCTCTTCCCAATTGCCACCGACCTGATTGCCTGGCCAATGATCACCCTGGAAGAGCGGCAGTGGCTCAACGAATACCACGCTCGGGTGTTTCAAGAATTGGCACCGCTATTGAACGAAGCGGAACAGGCCTGGCTGAAAACAAAGTGCAAGGCCATTACCCGCTAAAAGCGCAAAAGAGAATTATGACCATTACGGATAAAGCAGACATACGGCAACTTAGCCTGGAGGCGCTTCAGGAGGTGTTCCTGGGCATGGGCGAAAAGAAGTTCCGGGCCAAACAAGTGCACGAATGGCTCTGGAAAAAAGGCGCGCGCACGTTCACAGAGATGACAAACCTGTCGAAAGCCCTGAGGGAAAAGCTGGAGGAGCGCTTTGCCATCAACGCCATTACCACCGATCAGGTGCAGTACAGCGAAGATGGCACCATTAAATCCCGCTTCCGCCTGCACGACGGGCATTTGATCGAATCGGTGCTCATCCCGGTGCCGGCTGATCAACGCTACACCGTTTGCGTTTCTTCACAGGTAGGGTGCAGCCTCTCCTGCACGTTCTGTGCCACAGGGCGTATGAAACGGCTGCGCAATTTGGATGCAGCCGAAATCTACGATCAGGTAGTGATGGTCAATCAACAGTGCGAGGCGCAGTTTGGGCACCCCCTGACCAACATCGTCTATATGGGTATGGGTGAGCCTCTGCTGGCATACAAAAACGTACTGGAAAGCATTGACCGGATCACAGCGGAAGACGGCCTGAATAGGTCGCCCCGCCGGATTACCATAAGCACAGCGGGCATCGCCAAGATGATTAAACGACTGGCTGAAGATGCCGTCAAGGTCAACCTGGCCCTGTCCCTGCACGCAGCGGATGATGCCAAGCGCGACGAAATCATGCCCATTAACGAGCAGAACAACCTGGAAACGCTCATGGAGGCTCTGCGGTATTACTACCGGCAAACGCGCAACCGGATCAGCTATGAGTATATCGCCTTTCAGGATTTCAATGATTCCCTGGAAGATGCGGAGCAGCTGGCCCGGCTTTGCAAGTCTTTTCCCGTAAGGGTTAACATCATCGAGTACAACCCGATTGACGGGGCCCCTTTCCGGAAATCAACGGAACACCGGATCGATGATTTTGCCCGCCACCTTCGCGAAGAGGGCATTATGGTAACGGTGCGGCGCAGCCGGGGCAAAGACATTGATGCAGCCTGCGGGCAATTGGCCAATAAGTAACTTAAACGATTATGAAAAATCCATTCCGGTCCTATATCGACAAGTTTTCTGAGCACCAATTCTGGGACAAGCTCAAATTTTTTGCCCGGCAGGCGGGGCTAAAAACCGTGTACTCAGCCCTTCTGCTCTTTTATGCCTACCGCCGCCGCGACACGCCCCTCTGGGCTAAGAATATTGTACTGGGCACCCTGGGCTACTTCCTCTCCCCCATTGACGCGATGCCTGATTTAACGCCGGTGCTGGGCTATACCGACGATATCGGTGTGCTTGCTTTCGGCCTTGTTACCATCGCTGCCTACGTCGATCAGGAAGTGCGGCAAAAAGCCAAAGAGCAATTGCACCGCTGGTTTGGCGATTACAATGAGGAGGACCTGGCAGAAGTGGACGCCCGGATTTAAGATTTATTCCAAACTGCCCTCCTCGTTTTTGATACTGCTGCATTTTTTTGCATTTTGGTCGCGCTTAATTACGAACTCAATGGGCGGCAGACGTCCGCCTGGCTTTAATACTGACGACCATGCGTTACGAATCGATCAATCCAGAGCTATTCCGCTATAACCGGCAGCGCTTCATGCGCAAAATGCAGCCGGACTCCATTGCCATTTTTCAGTCTAACGACCTCATGCCCCGCAGTGGAGACACCTTTTTCCCCTTCCGGCAAAACAGCGGGCTTTTCTACCTCAGCGGGCTCGACCAGGAAGATACGGTGGTCGTGCTCTTTCCTGATTGTATCAAGGAAGGCTTCCAGGAGCTGGCTTTCATCCGCCGTACGGATGAGGTAACGGCGATTTGGGAGGGCGACAAGCTAACCAAAGCACAGGCCCGGGAGATTTCGGGCATCGAAAAGATTTACTGGCGGGATGAGATGGACCGTATCTTGCATGAGCTCATCCTCCTGTCCAAGCGGGTTTACCTCAACCTTAATGAACATGACCGCTTCCGTTCGGGTGTCGCCACTCAGGACGTGCGGTTTGCGCGATCCTTGAAAGAGCGCTACCCCCTGCACAAGTTCCACCGGGCACAACCTATTCTCAAGAAGCAAGCCATGATCAAGTCTCCCATAGAGATTGGGTTGATCAAGCAATCGGTAGACATCACCGGCAAAGCCTTCGAGCGGGTACTCGATTTTGTGCGGCCCGGCGTAATGGAATACGAAGTAGAAGCAGAAATCATTGGGGAATTCATCCGCAACGGTGCCCGGGGGCATGCTTACGAGCCCATCGTAGCGAGCGGGAAAAACACTTGTGTGCTCCATTATGTACAAAACAACCAACGCTGCGAGGATGGTGCCCTCCTTTTGCTAGATTTTGGGGCCGAATATGCCAACTACGCCGCTGACCTCAGCCGGACGATACCGGTGAATGGCCAGTTTACGGACCGGCAGCGCAAGGTGTACAAAGCCGTGCTGCGCTGCATGCGTAGTGCTCAGCAACTGCTGGTGCCAGGTACCATCCTGGAAGAATACCACAAGGAAGTCGGCAAAATGGTAGAAGGGGAATTGCTTCAACTGGGGCTGATCGACAAGACGGATATTAAAAACCAGGAGGAATCGTCGCCGGCGTATAAAAAATACTTTATGCACGGTACTTCCCACCACCTGGGGCTGGATGTGCACGACTTATCCAACCGCTACGACCCCATTCAGGCCGGTATGGTCTTCACCTGCGAGCCCGCTATCTATATCCGGGAAGAGGGGCTGGGCGTCCGCCTTGAAAATGATATCCTCGTCACCGACGACGGGCCGGTAGACTTGTGCGCCCACATTCCGGCGGAGGCAGAAGCCATAGAGGAGCACATGAATGCGGGCATACTCAGCAGCACCTAATTTTCCCCCAAAGCGTCTTTGTATGAACCTCATCTTCGAGGGTATAAAGGTAGGCCTTATCCTCGCCCTGCTCATCGGCCCTATTTTTTTCGCCATCGTACAAGCTGGCGTGGAAGAGGGGTTCCGGGCTGGCACCGCGGTAGGCCTGGGCATTTGGGTCAGCGATTTGCTGTTCATCACAGCGGTCTACTGGGGGCTTGCCCTTATCACGCAGATCGTGGAGGGGCCCAATTTCGGGCTCTATCTTGGCATCGGCGGCAGCATCACCCTCGCAGCTTTTGGCCTCGGCGCCCTGCTCACCATGCCCAAAGCCCACGAATTGCCGGAGTGGTCCAGAGAAACTGTCCGGACTTCCTCTTATTATGGCTTAATGCTGAAGGGCTTTCTCATCAATACGGTCAACCCCTTCACTTTTTTCTTCTGGATTGGTGTGGCTTCCACGGTTGTCGTAGACGGGCAAATGGAGCTCTTGGAAGCCCGCTACTTTTTCGGGGGGATTCTGGGCACTATCATCACCACCGACCTGATCAAGGTACTTCTTGCCAAACGCATCCGGCGCCTGCTGCGCCCGGCCCACCTCCTCTGGCTACGGCGCATATCAGGCATCGCCCTCATTGTGTTTGCCGTCGTGTTGCTCGGCAGGGTACTTTGGATGTTGTGAACAGCTGCCTTTTGCCCCTCAGGCGAGTAAAAAGGCTGTGCTAAGGACAGCACAGCCTAAGAATTAAAAGGGCTACAGTATAGGATAATCTTCGTCTTTTTGCAGGCTGTACTTTCCGGGAGAAGAAAACAACCAGGTTGGTACCGGGCGGTACCAACCTGGCTTGTTAAAAAGCGACTTTAAATTGCAGGAAAGATTAGCATTTTGAATGCTTGACAGCAAGAAATCAACATTTACAATAGCAAATGTCTTGTTTTGGCCTTAACTGAAGATGAAGTGGAGGTTAACATTCCTTTAATTCGGCACGGGCACCACCGCTTGCTTTATTCCAGGCCAAGCAACAGTTTCAAAGTAGGCAGCACGGTTTTAGCGCGCTTTTGATGAAATGTCGCATCCGGCACTTGTGCTTCTGGCTCCACCCTGGCCTGCCCGGCCCGCGCCAGGGCCAGCATTTTTTCCCTTTCGGCGGGCGAAAAACCGGAAAAAGAGCGGCGGAGCAGTGGCAAAGTACGCTCAAAAGCATCCGGCGCCAGCCCTGAAACCCAATCATCAAGCACCCGCCACAATTCAGCCTGGTGCAGGAGCAACAGGCCGCTGCCGTAGAGGAACCCTTCCAGCCAAAGGGCACCCTCCTCGGCTTCGTCCTTACCCGACAGGGCATACGCCATTTGCGTAGCCGCCCAGGTTTCGGGCATGGTGGATTTGTCGAAAAGCATGCGGGTGCTTAGCCCCCTGATCAGAGCATGGGCCGGCGCCGCTTCCGCAGTATGCTGTAGGGCTCGGTTCCACTCTTTGTGGTAATCCGCTTCGTTGAGCAAACTGACGGCCCGGTTGGCACGGACGATCTGCCCAAACCAATTGCGGGCCACCTCTTCCTCTACGTTCAGCACGGCCGGGGGCAACCCGATTGCAATGCGAGGCACCACGTGGCGGATGAGCGTTTCCACCGCTTCTGTGTCGGTCTGCCGGATATCCCCATACTGCTGTATGTCGGCCAGTACGGGCAAGGCTTGCATCAGGGCGTAGACATCCTGGGTGACCGCAGCTGCATCTTCCAGTTTTGTCACTAAAGGCATAAAAGCAGCAACGGTGCCTGCTACCAATGCTTCCCGCGCCAAATCAACCAGTGCTTCCAGCTTTTCTGACTCCTCAGCTTTCCTGAGCAAGTAGTTATTGGCAGCGGCCTCAACGGTATTGCCCCACATGCCGGCCTGAATCAAGCGGATGATGTATTCGGGCTGCCAGTGCAGGTGCCAGCTTTCGCTGAAGCTGCCCAGCCTACCTTCCGGCTGCTCCAGCACCCGGCCCCAGGGCACGTCCAGAATGCGCAGTTGGTGGAGCAGATGGCTAGTGCTCAGATGGGTTTCTTTGCGCAAATCCAGTTTTTTTTCTCCTGCTTCGCCTGACTTATAGATTTTAGTCAGCCGCGCCTTGCTAATGCGGCGCTCCATATCTTGCTGCAAAGGGATTTGGGGGATGCTGCCGGGGACTTCCCCAACCGTCTGTCCGATGATCAGGGCTTGCTCAATCAGCTGCAGGGGCTCCGGGCTGCCTTGCGCAAAAACCGCTAAAGCGGCTTCTTTCATTTCTTCGATGCCGGCCACGGGCTGCCCGCGCATGCCCGCCAGGGTATAGGCCAAACGGGCGGCATCTACCGCCTGGGCGGCGCTGGCATCAAAATCCTGGCTTCTCAGCAAGCCCGCTACCCGGGCCATCCAGTACTGTACGGTTTCCGCTCGTTTTTCAAACAGCAATTCGTAATAGGCTGGGGAGACCACCCCCGCCCGGTAGCCGCTCTGGAAAGCCAGGCGTTGGTATGTCCAGGGGATCCAGGTGGCTGTCGTTTTTCGTTTTTTACGCCCTTTGAGCAAAGCCCGGTCGTCTTTTTGCTTGTAGCGGCCCAGGAAGTGCAGAACCGGGGCATGCCAGGCGCCACATACCACGGCTATATTTTCGAAGCCTTCTTTTATAGCCTTTCGGAGCTGTTGCCGCATAAAGGCTTCGCGGAGCTGGTTCAGGGGGCGCTCCCGCTGACCAAGCGCTTCCCGCAATGCCGCATTCAGGCTGATAACTTGCTCGAATATATCGATGTCGTGATCCGGCTGCTCGAAGGTCGCCTCCCACCAGCGCTCGCTGTCTTCAAAGCCCGCCAGGTGGGCCATATACCCCATTGGGTCCCGGATTTCGGGGGCTTCCCTCGCTGCATCGGGCAGCGCCAGCTCCAATTGTGTTTCGGTTGCTTCCAGGTGGAACTGAATGCCCATCGGCAGGTCTATAAACCGGACTTCCAGCCCCTGGGCCAATCCAAATTGGGCAGCCTGCCATTCGGGGGAAAAAGTGGCAAAGGGGAGGTAAGAAGCCAGCTTCAGATCTTTGGCATCGTAGATAAGAATGGCTACGGGAGGGTCAAGGTTGGGGTGCAGCATGTACTCCAGGGCGGCATTGGCATCTTCCGGAGCTTCGATGAGCAGGCAGTCGGGCCCTTGAGCCTCTAAAGCCCGCAGCAGGCTGCGCGTAGAGCCAGGTCCATGGTGCCTTATCCCGTAAACAGTGTGTTTCATGCTTCTTTCTACGCTGTGCGCCAGGAGCTGTAGCCGCCTGCTTTCACCGGCTTACCCTGCGGGGGCGCAGGGGCCGGGTTATGGCGGGTCATCTCCCGGCTGGTGTATAATAAGGCATGGCGGCACCAATCCACTCGTGCGGCCAGACCGAATTATTTGATCGTTTTTGCCTTTTGGCGCTTTCCCAGCCTTTTATTATCAAATCATTACAGCTCAACCCATCTTAGACAAATTGGCGGGGAAAGTACTAATCCCTAACGCTGCTTTGACCCGGTCGTTGAGGCGGCGGGCCTGCTCAAAATTATCGAAAGCGCCCACTATAACTTTGTAAACTGTTTTACCGTTCAGTTCGCTGATGTTGACGATGACAGGCTGTTGGAACTGGCGCTCCAGCTTTTCGGCTTGCACCAGCACATTGCCGTAGTCGCCAAATACGCCGACTTGTACCCCCCAGCCCCGGGCCGGCTGCGGCTCTACCTTGAACCGGAAGAGCCCTTTGCCGGAGGTAACAGCAGTGCTGACCCCGCTGCTCCGGCCGGGCGGTGAAGGAGCAGGTGAAGGAGACGGCGAAGGCTCCGGCGACGGAGCCACTTTCGTCGGGGCTTCCCGCCGGTCGCGGCGGCGCAAGGCTTCAGCTACCGCTTTGTCGGCATTCACGCGCCCATAACCATACTTTTTGGAATATCCATTGACGTATTCGGAAGGGCTGCCAATTTTATCGGCGGTCGACCGCAGGATGGCTTTCACTTCCCGGGCAGTAAGGTCCGGATTAGCGGAAAGCATAAGGGCACAAATGCCAGCTACCAGGGGCGTTGAACTGGAAGTGCCCCCGAAGTGCTTGTAATGCGGGCCCCGGTCGCGGCCATCCCGGTAGTATTTGTAGACGCCTGTCTCCCAGTTTAAACCGGGGTCCCAGGAAGCCCGGGCCGCCAGAATCGGCCAATCGCCGTTGGAGGGGGCACAAATATCGATCTCCCGGCCGCGGTTGGAGTATCCCGCGTGGGTATCTTTGCTGGTGGAAGCGGCCACGGCGATCACGTCCGGATGGGCAGCGTAGAAGTTGATATAGTCGCGGTCGTCGTTGCCAACGGCGTACAAAATCACACAGCCTTTGCCATTCCGGCCCTGCCTGGCTGCCCGGGCAATGGCTTGTTCTTTAAAGTTGCCCAGGCTGAACTTAGGGTCAGTCGTGCCCCAACTGCAGCTGATGATATCAGCACCATTGCGCATACAGTAGTCAAACATCTGTTCGGTTGCCCGGTTGCTGAAGGAAGTCCCGTTGACCGGCATAAAGCGGGACTCCGGCGCGGCGCCGACGATGCCCCGCCCGTTGCTGACCGCTAATGCGACACTGGCACAGGGTGTGCCGTGCGTGAAGCGGGGGTCGCCCATGGTCATATTGGAAGAGCCGGTCCAAAGGTCAAAAGGCCGGAACAGCTTGGTGCGCAAATCAGGGTGGTTCACATCAAACCCATTGTCGATAATGGCTATGGTTACCCGGTCGGACCCCATGCCATTCAAACGGCGCCAGGCATCAAATACCTTGGCATCTGCCCCCTGCCGGAGCCGGTAGTTGGCACCAGGGATATAACCGCGGTTGCGGAGGTGCCATTGCTGCGTGACCAGATCGTCGGTAGGCTCGCTGTATTCATACTCGTCCAGTACCGTATCCAAATCTGGCTCGGCTACCTTTACCAGCGATATTTGCTGTAACAGATGAGCTACTTTTAGCGGGTTGGGTGAATTCGGCGTTACCTTAGCAATGATCTGCTGCTGGCCCCGCCGCTCCACAAGCGCCAAGTTGTACTCCTCCAGGACAATCTCCTGTTCCTGCTCATCGACCGCTTCCTCGAAGGTGATAAAAATTTCACCCGTGGCGACCAAGGGCTTATCGCTGCCTTCTGCGTAGTAGACGTGGGTGCCGGTTTCCACTTCATTGCGCGTACGCACTTCGTCAAGTTGCTGATCAATGTCTGCTGATTCGCCTTCCAGGCTGACGATGTTGAAACCGCCTAGGTTTTTGTGGACTTGCTGCTTCACAAAGGGCTGATCCTCTGTATTTTCGCCTTGCTGGGTGCGGAGCCCCACCAAGGACTTGCTTTTCTTCAGCGTAAGCTCCGTTTTGCCGCTACGGACCGTCAGTTTGCTCATGTGCCGTGTTTTGGGGATGTGAGAAACGAATAACCAATATAGAAATATTTTACGGAAATCGTGCTGCCACCCCATAATCGAAGAGGGGTTGGACCCGCTGTGGACCCAACCCCTCTCTTACAACAACAAATCGAAATCTTTTTAAGCCCGGCGCTCTTTCTGCGCTTCCGCGTACATCTTCTGCAATTTCTTGCGGGCGAAAAATATACGGCTTTTAATGGTACCAAGGGGTGAGCCTAGTTGCTCTGCGATCTCATCGTACTTATAACCCTGGTAAGCCATCATGAAGGGGCGGCAGAAATCTTCCGGCAGGGAGTTGACCATCTTCATCAGCTCTTTGTAGGCTACGTTGTTCTCGCCATCGTTTTCTACTGTTTTGTCTCCGGAGTTCAGGTAGTAGTTGTTAGGCGTCTGATCAATGATCATGTTGCGGCGCACCTTTTTCCGGTAGTTGTTGATAAAGATATTACGCATGATCGTTACTGCCCAGGCCTTAAAGTTAGTGCCTTGCTTGTACTTATCGGCATTGGTGATAATACGGACGGCTGTATCTTGGTAGAGGTCCTCCGCATCAACCGGGTTGCCGGTAAGCTTGAGCGAAAAGGCCCGGAGCGAACTACTGATGCTGTCGAGTTGTTCCTGAATTTTATCTTGCAATGTATATAGCATAGTCGGTGATTTATGTTTGATGAATTAGCTTTTGTAATTATTATTTACAAATCTACAGTTTGAACATCAATTTTGCAAATATAATTTCCTTTTACCCCCTTTAAAAGGGAGCGTTGTTGCGGATTTGACACTTCAGTGGCAGAATCCCTGCCAAGCGTTAAAAATCTTAACACAATTAAACCTTGCTGAGCTTCAGTTGTATTGTAAAATGAATAATGCAATACAGTAAACTATTCTTGCGCCCCATTCAGCAGAAAAAGCAATTTAATCATGAGCCTGGTTAAGGAAGAGAAAGACACTATTCATTTGCATCGTAACATCCGCTTTTTGCGCAAGCAATTAAAGCTTAGCCAGGAAGAGCTGGGTAAACGCATTGGGCTGAACCGGGGCAACATCGCCTCTTACGAAAATGGCAGCGCAGAGCCAAAAATCTGCAACCTCCTCAAATTGTCCAACCTGTTTGGCGTGCCTATATTGGACCTGACCAAGCGCGACTTGAGCATTGAGGGCAATCTGCACGCTGCTAACGAGCACTTTAGCGAGCCCTCGGCCAATGGGTCTGACCTGCTTGAGCAATTCGCGCTGCGGGCACAGGAGCTGCACAAGGTAATCCGCAGTATTCACACTTGCTTTGAATTCAAAAGCAAATCCGTAGACGAAGCCACTCAGTCTTCCAAGGCCTACCAAATGGCGACCATGAAATTTGAAGAACTCTTCGATGCTACAGAAGAGCTGGCAGGCAACCACAAAGCACTGATCGATTTCGTCAAGTGCCGGATTCAGGGTAAATGATCATGGTTTTTTTAAAGTTTTAGCGGCGGCGCTTGACTGGCATCATAACTATTCTTATTTTTAGGATTCAAATGTGTAGTCAACGGCTACTCATCTTTTCACTGGATAGACAACACCACTTTGAACAGTCTTAGTATTTGACATTCAGGCTTTTATACCTTTCACACAATTAATCAGGTGCCTGCACTTGCTTCAGCTGACTGAAGGCGAGTGTATGTCAAGCCGACTCTGCAGTTTTTTCTAATTCCTGTAGATTTCTGCTTTGGCAATACTTCCAACGCACCGGGAATGCACTGCCGTGCAATTCCAGACTATCAGAACAACACACTTCAGCAGCCGCATCGGTTCAGGCATTTAGCTTGGGCAACGGCTCACCCAGATTTGAGAAAACCATATGTCCGGCCAGCCCATGAACCTACAGGGTTGGGCGTCAGGCATGTTCTACATTACCCAAACAGTCGTAAAAATGATTTGCACAAAAACTACACCTGTCAAAACGTATTATCGAAAACGATACTATTTGATGAAACCTGTCCTCCTGTTGGCTACCCTTTTCATCTCGGGAGCGGCACAAGCCGCAGTCCCGGAAGACCCGCCCGTAGGATTTACAGATTCTTCTTTCCAGGAGGTTCAGCAGCAGGCAGAACGCGAAGGCAAGTTATTCTTCCTTCAGTTCACAGCAGACAAAGTAGCCACCTGCAGTTGGATGGAACGCCACACATTTGCAGATGCCAGCCTTACGGATTATATAGCAGATGCCTACCTGGCGGTACGCATTGATGTGATGAAGCCGGAAGGGGCCAAGCTGCAGCACAAATACAATGTCAACCAGTTGCCAACTACCCTCATTTTCAGCTCAAAGGGAACGTTGCTCGGCCGGCTGGAGGGCAAGCAAAAGGCCGATGTTTTTCTTACTGCATTAAAGGAATATGATTCGCCCGAGAACAGGGCGCAACCAGAACGTACCAAAGGGGGGCGGGCTATCGCTGTGGCTCAGCACCACGGCTCAACGGGCCACCGCACCCTCTACGGCAAAGTTTCCCGCCCGCGCCTGGTGCCGGATGTAAACCCGGTGCCCCCGGGCGAAGCCAGCCAGGCTTATGCAACCCCAACGGACAAGCCTCGCTATGATGCCGGGCGGTGGGAACAACAATACACCAGTATTTATACCGCCCCGGAAACGGTCGAGGAATCTGCGCCCAGTGCCTTTTACAGCGTACAGGTGGGGGTTTTCTCCAAGTACCAAAACGCAGAAGCAGCCAAGCGGTACCTAGAAAGGCGGCATCGCCTGAACGGGCATATCATCTACCTGCGGCCGGATGACGGGAGCAAAAAGTTCCGGCTGTGCGCCGGCGAGTTCAACTCCCGGGAAGCAGCAGCTCAGCGGCAGCAATTATTGAGAACGGATTACCCAGATAGCTTTGTGAAATGGGTCGATCAATAAGATAAAAAGCCCGCAGCAACTCCGGATTGCCTGCGCGGTAAAAAGTGCTACCCCCCGTATTTTGTTTTTTTAAATGGGTTTCCTTCTTCGTGAAGGGGGCCCATTTTTTATTTTTACCCCTCACCAAACTAAGCGCTAATGCCCAGCTTACTGCTCCGAAACATCCACCTGCTCGCCCTCGTAGATGCCGGTTCTGCCCCCTACCGTGCCGGTAAGGACATGCAGGGCTTCCCGGTTTTGCAAAATGCCTATTTGCTCGCTGAATCTGGCAAAATCCAGGGCTTCGGCCCCATGGCAGACTGCCCGGCTCGGGCTGATGAAATTGTAGACGCTACCGGGCGGGCGGTACTGCCCGCGTGGTGCGATTCCCATACCCATATTGTCTTTGCCCGTAGCCGGGAGGAGGAGTTCGTAGACCGCATCAAAGGCTTGAGCTACGAGGAGATTGCCCGCCGGGGCGGGGGTATCCTCAACTCCGCGCGACGGTTAAGGGATACACCGGAGGAGGCCTTGTTTGAAACCGCATGGGAGCGGCTGCGCGAGGCGGTCAGCTACGGCACCGGCGCCATTGAAATTAAAAGTGGGTACGGCCTGACCGTCGAAAGCGAGCTGAAAATGCTCCGCGTAATCCGGCGGCTGCGCGAGGCGGCACCTATCCCCGTCAAGGCCACTTTCCTTGGTGCCCATGCCCTTCCTCCCGAATACAAGGGTGACCGTCAGGCTTACATCAAGTTGATAATTAATGATATGCTGCCGCGTATCGCCGAGGCAGGGTTGGCCGACTATATTGACGCCTTCTGCGAAAAGGGGTTTTTCAGTGTAGACGAAACAGCCACGATCATTGAGGCCGGGGCGCGGTACGGGCTCAAGGCAAAAGTACACACCAATCAATTCAACAGCATGGGGGGCATAGAAGCCTGTGTAGAGCGGGGCGCCATTTCCGTCGACCACCTGGAGGTTGTCAACGATGCAGAGGTAGCGGCCTTAAAAAAGGGCAACACCCTCCCAACCCTTTTGCCTTCCGCCCCCTTCTTCATTGGGGGGCACTACCAACCCGCCCGCAGGCTGATCGATGCGGGGCTGCCGGTGGCACTAGCCACGGATTACAATCCCGGCTCCACGCCTTCCGGGCGTATGCAGTTCGTACTTTCTTTGGCTTGCATCCAGTGCGGCATGCTGCCGGAAGAGGCTATCTGCGCCGCCACCCTAAACGGGGCAAGGGCCATGGAGCTGGAAAACGAACTTGGGAGCCTTTCGCCTGGCAAACGCGCCAGTTTCATCCTGACTGCCCCTATACCGTCGCTCGCCTACCTGCCCTACGCCTTTGGAGCAGACCTGGCGGAGCGGGTATACATTGATGGGCAGTGCCGGGTGGACAAGCGTTCTGCCTGGATTGAATAAACGGACTGCCCCTTAAAACCAATAATATGAATGGCTACTGCTGGATTTGTTTACTGGGGTTCTGCTTGCTTGCCCAAAGCCTGTGGGCCCAGACTCAGGACATCCGCTCCCCTTTCGGCCTTAGGGTCCGAATTTCCACCGCAGACGGCCGCCTGTTCGAGGGGCGGCTGCTCTACCGTGATAGCACCGACCTGTACTTTCGGTCGCGGGAGGAGAAGCGAAAGGTCCGCATTCAACGCGCCCAGGTCCGGCAAGTAGACACGCTCGGCCTGTGGGCTCCTAACCGGGGGCAATACTTCAGTGTTTTGGGCCCGGCTACCGGTTATGGCTTACGGCAGGGGGAGGTGTACTGGCGCAACTACCTGCTCTCCACCAACCTGGTGGCCGTAGGGGTAACAGACTACTTTTCCCTTGGCTTAGGGCTGGACGTACTAAGCACGCTCTACGCGATCGGCGAAGAGGAAGCGACCTACGCTTTCGCGCCAAAGTTCAATTATCCGATTGCAGACCAACAACTCAACCTGGGCGCCGGTGCCCTGTTTGCCAATGTTGCCGGGTTTGAAGGCGGCCTGTTCACCCATCATTTCTACTACACGGCACTGACCGTCGGGCCCCGCCACCGGCATGTTACTGCGGGGTTGGGCCTGTTCCAGGGAGAAGGCGACCGGCAGCCTGCCCCGGTCTATATGCTGAGCACCCACTGGCAAACTGGTACGTTTTTCGCCCTACAGCTAGAATTACTTGCCGGCGCACCGGTAGAAGGGCTGGCAGTGATGCCCGGCTTACAGCTGACTGGCCGGCGGATGGACTTTAACGTGTCCTGGCCGTTGGTGAACACCAATCAGGGCACCTTCCCCAGCCCGGTGCCGGTCGCTGGCTTTGGAGTTAAATTTTACTAAGGCTTGACCCAGGCCACTCCCGGGCGCAGGCAGTAGGGCCCCTCTAAGAATGGCCTGCTGATGGGCATTAGTGCTGCGGGCGACTTCCAACATCTGCATACCGGGCGTGTTACAGTTACAAATGCATTAGTAACTGTAAATCAAAATAATGAATACACCTAAGTACGAAAAGCTATTTCCAGTACTCCTATTCAGCATCGGCGCTTTCGGCCTCAATAACTTATTTCAAATCCCGGATTGGTACGATGAGCTGCAGGCCAATGCCTGGACGTTCACCTTTGGGCAAGTCGATATAGCCGAGGTTTTCCTCTACGCCACTACGAGTTTCGCCTTTTGGCTGGTTTGGAAAAACCGTTCCCTGCACGAAGTGTTCTGGCCTGCCTTCGCCTACGTCGGCGTTATGCTGTTCATTAGCAGTTGGTCCCTTCTTTTCTTTGGCTTGCAATCTCCCCTTGCCGCCTTTATCGATATGATAGCGGTCACCGTAGCGATTGGCATTGCGGGCATTCAATTCTACCGCTACCATAAGGCAGCCGGCTGGTTAATGGCACCTTGTTTTATCGGTGCAGTGGTCTTCGCTTTCAATAACTTCCACCTCTATCAGGTATACTCGCAAATCATAAGCGCCTAACCGGCCCGAAGAGAACCAAATGCAGCCCTGGCTGTTTAGTTTTCAAAAATTACTGAAAACAACGAAATCCAAAATATGAAAAGTGTCATCACCTGTGATATGGAGGGCCGTATAGAGACCTTCAATAAGGGCGCAGAGCAAATGTTTGGCTACCCCGCTGATGAAGTGGTGGGCGAAGAACGGGTTTCCGTATTTTCTCCGGGCGAGATCGTCCTGCAGAATGTGCCGGTATGGCTGGAAGAAGCCAGTAAACACGGCAAGTACGAGACCAAGACCAAATTTGTCCGCAAGGATGGTACGCCATTCAACGCCAAAATCCGCATCACGCCCACTTTTGCCAATGGCAAAGACAATGGCCAAACCGGCTACTGTGGTGTAACAGAGGAGATTGAAGAAGAAGTCAATCCGCCTATCAAGTTCTCCACCAAGCTTATCAAAGCGCTTGCCATTACCCGCATGCCCTTTCTTTCAGCCGTGCTTATGCCGGCGTTCATTGGAGGGGCCTATGCCTACCACTACGAGCTCAATACCCCGGGCGCTTTTAATTGGTTGCTGTTTAGCCTGGCCGTCATTGGCGTAGCTTTGCTTCACCTGGGCAGTAATGTCATGAACGATTACTTCGACGTAAAGGACGGCACCGACGGTGCGAATAATGACTATTTCCTGCAATTTTCCGGCGGCAGCCGGGCCATTGAGCTTGGGCTGATTACGCTGGAAGGGACCAAGCGCTTGGGGTTAGCCCTCATTGCCGCAGCAACCTTGATCGGCGTTTACCTGACCGTCATGACCGGGTGGGCAACCTTTTTGATTGGCCTGGCGGGGCTCGCCATTGGTTATCTGTATACGGCTCCCCCGGTCCGCCTCGTCGCCCGGCGCGGGCTTGGTGAACTAGGTATTTCTCTCGCCTTTGGCCCCCTCGTCACCCTGGGTATTGTATACGTAGTGACGCAGCAGCTTAGCCCGATGGCTTTCCTGATTGGGCTGCCCGTCGGCCTGCTGACCGCCAATATCCTGCTCATCAATGAATTTCCGGACGCCGAATCAGATGCCAAGACTGGCAAAAACCACTTGGTTGTCACCTTTGGCAAGGAAAAGAGCACCTACATCTACCTGTTCATCCTCCTGATGGCGTTTCTGTGCAATCTAGCGATTGTCTGGTTTTTGCCAGACACCAACCCCTGGCTCATCGGTGTAAGCATTGCTTCGCTCGCGGCCGGCATACTGATTTTCCGGCACATACGCCAACACTACCGCGACCGGGAGCTGGTGACTTCCAATAAGAACACGATCGCCCTAAGCGCCCTGACCGGCCTGCTCACCACTATTGCCCTGATACTCGGTTGATATAAGAACACGTTTTGGTTTGATCTGGAAAGTCCCGGTGCGGTAGTGCCGGGGCTTTTTTATTGGATACGGCTGCCCATTTCAGCCCATTTAGCGAAAATTCGCAAATTTTCAGCCCCTGCACTTTACTTTTTGCTAGGAAGCCCCTAAATTAGTAGCGAAAATTCGCTAGATCAGCTCGAGGGCCTGCCAAATCAAGCCTTTCCGGTTGTTCATAAGCGAAGCCGGAGCCCTTACGCTCCCAGCATTAGCAACTTTAAGGACGCATTAGGCTACTAAAATAAGACTCAATCATGCAAGATACGCTCAGCAAAACCGATGTACTCAAGGGTGGCGAATTCCTCATCCGTGAAACCCCCGCACCCGATCAGACTTTCATACCGGAAGAAATGAATGAGGAACAGCGGATGATCCGCGATACGGTCCGGGACTTTTTAAATACGGAGATTCTGCCCAACATCGACCGCCTCGAAAAGCAGGAAGAAGGTTTGGCACCACAGTTGCTTGAAAAAATGGCGGAGCTGGGCCTGCTGGGCTCGCACATGCCTGAGGAATACGGCGGCATGCAGCTGGATACCAACACCAACACCATGATTTGCGATGTATTTGGGCCAGCCGCTGCGTTCACCGTTTCCTACGCCGCGCATACGGGCATTGGTATGCTGCCCATCCTTTACTTTGGTGATGAGTCTCAGAAGGCCAGCTACCTCCCCCGCCTGATCAATGGCGAGCTCAAAGCCGCCTATTGCCTGACCGAGCCGAGCTCCGGTTCCGATGCCCTGGCCGCCAAGACTCGGGCTGACCTCAGTGAAGATGGCAGCCACTACCTCATCAACGGCCAAAAGATGTGGATTTCCAATGCCGGGTTTGCGGATATCTTCATTGTTTTCGCACAGATTGACGGCGATAAATTCACGGGCTTCATTGTAGAGCGCGATTCTGAGGGGCTGACCCTGGGCGCAGAGGAGCAGAAGCTGGGCATCAAAGGCTCTTCCACCCGTCAGGTCTTCTTTGAGCATGTCAAAGTGCCTAAGGAAAACGTACTGGGTGAAATCGGCAAAGGCCACCTGATTGCCTTCAATGCGTTGAATATCGGCCGCTTTAAGCTGTGCGCACTTTGCGTAGGCGGAGCCAAGAAGAGTGCCGAGACAGCTGTACAGTATGCCAACGAGCGTATTCAGTTCAAGCAGCCGATCGCCAACTTCGGTGCGATCAAGCACAAGCTGGGCGAACAAGCCATTCAGATTTTTGCCGCAGAGAGCGCCATGTACCGCGTCTCTCACCTCCTGCAGGAAAAGAACAAGGCGTTGGAAGGAGCGGGTATGAGCTTTGCGGAAGCCAAGCGGCAAGCTGCCGAAGAATATGCCATTGAGTGCGCCCTGCTCAAGGTGCTGGGTTCAGAAGTACTGGACTACGTAGTCGACGAGACGGTACAGGTACACGGCGGCATGGGCTACTCTGAAGAAGGCACCGCTGCCCGCGCTTACCGCGACGCTCGCATCAACCGCATTTACGAGGGCACCAACGAGATCAACCGTATGCTTTCCATCGATATGCTGTTCCGCCGTGCGCTGAAGGGCAATCTCGATATCGTCGGGCCAGCCTGGGAAGTACAGAAGGAACTGGCGTCTATGCCTTCCTTTGATCAGCCCGAGGGCGCCTACGCTGCCGAAAAGAAAGCGATCAAGGAATTTAAAAAAGCCGTGCTAATGACCGCCGGCGCTGCCGCCAAAATGCAGATGGACGGCGAGCTTAACCTCAAGGAGGAGCAGGAGGTCATCATGAATGTTTCCGACATGCTGCTCGACACCCTCACCGCGGAATCCTTGCTCATGCGAGTGGAGAAATTAGCCGGTATGGACAGCAAAGAACAGCCACAGGAAATATACGACGCCATGCTGAAGGTCTTCATGACCGATGCTACCGCGCGTATCCACAAAAACGGCACCGATGCACTGGTTTCCTTTGCCGAAGGCGATCTGCTGCGCACCATGCTGATGGGCCTGAAGCGCTTCACCAAGTACACGCCAACCAACGTTAAGAAAGCCCGCCGCATGATTGCCGACCGCATGATTGAGGCGAATGGCTACTGCTTCTAAGACATATTTTGTAGACAATGCTAGATAGGTTGAAAGCCCCGGTTCGTTTGAATCGGGGCTTTTGTTTTTGGTACACCTGGTGAGGCGCTGTCGCCCGGCGCGCTCTCCGTCCGACGTGGTTTGGAAACGCCAATATACATCCGTAGGGACCTGTCCGTAGGGACCTGTCCGTAGGGACCTGTCCGTAGGGACCTGTCCGTAGGGACCTGTCCGTAGGGACTGGCCCGTCCATACGGACAAATATGGGAAGTCGGTACTTTCGCCCGGCGTGCTGGCCAGAAGCACAAGAAAAGCACACCGGGTGAATGCCCCGGCACTTGCCAAGACTGCTGGTGTAGAGCTTAACCCAAGCCCCCTCCAAGCGCTCTGCCCCAGCTTTTCCAGACGTTGCTGGCGTAGAGCTTAATCCAAGCCCCCTCCAAGCGCTCTGCCCCAGCTTTCCCCAGCATAACCTGCCGGAGAGCGAGAAGCTCCCCGACAGGAGCAACGCTACAAACTTCATCCTTGAATCACCACCCGTTCCACCCAAGCCTGCCCCTCCACCTCCACGCGAAGGGCATAAACG
>CAZNSK010000098.1:0-23579 GCA_964575505.1 uncultured Phaeodactylibacter sp. | reverse complement strand
CCGAACGGCTTGTAGGCCGGGTTGCCCGTGCGGCTCTTCGTGCCCAGGTCCAGCAGGATGCCGTGCTCCACGCACGCCCGGATCAGCCCTTCGTCCTTGCGCTTGCCGTGATGGAACTGCCCGGAGTTATAACCCACCTCGGTCTTGGTGTAGTCCAGACAGCGCCTGGCCAGGTATTCTTTGGCAGGCTTGCTATTGTGCACCCCGTTTTTAAAGTAGGTGAACACCTGCTCCAGCAAGGCCGTGCGCTCGGCTCCCTTCTCCCGGCCTGGTTTCCCGGCCCCATTTTGTGGTGTTGCCACCGCTGTTCCCTCCACCATCGCCTTTGCCTTCAAGATCGCCTCGTGCTTTGTGCAGCCTTCCTTGTGCAGGATGAAGTCAATCACATCCATCGCCCGCCCGTGTGTCTTGCAGTTCGTGGAGAAGCAGTAGCAGGTGTGGGTCTTGTAGTACACTTGCAGGCTCGGCGTCCTGTCATCGTGGAAGGGATGAACGAGTGGAGTTTTCGGAGAAAACCAAATGTCCTGTGGACATTTGACGGAGTGAACCGCTTAGCGGGTGGGATGGTTATCGCAGGTTCTTGTCCGGCTTCAGGCCATAGTGCTTGAGTACTTGCGACAGCGTCAGGCGGGATTTGATCTCGGCGATTTCCATGCGGTAAATGTTAAAGTCAAAAAAAATTGCTCGTCAACTATTTACCACAAATGTAAACTTTAGTTCTCAACCAGGCAAGGAACTAAGCTGTTTTATTACACACTTTTATTGACTAATTTTGCAATAAACCGTGAACTTCAATGCTCTAAAGCGATAAATCATGAACCTGGGAAACAAAATAAGTGAACTGCGTAAGCAGAAAGGATGGTCGCAAAGCGAACTGGCCAGACACATAGAAGTGTCCCGGGAGATCGTCGGGCGCTACGAACGCGGCGATGCCATGCCCTCAATCGACATCGCCAAGCGCATGGCCGACGCCTTCGAGGTTAGCCTCGATTATCTGGTGGGTAATGCAGAAGAAAAACTGGATAAGGCTACCCTGGACCGTGTCCTGGAGATCAATAAACTACAGCCCAAGGAAAAGGAGATGGTCTTTACTTTTCTCGATGCGTTTTTGACGAAGACCAAGCTGCAAGGGTTGTTATGAATACACCCCACCGGTTGGTGGGGTGCGAGGTCAGTTTTTTATTACAGGCAAAGGTATCCTTCCGCTATCATCCGGTTCTTTCTTAGCTACACAATTGCTCACCGCACGTTTTAAAATATCACATATCTTTTTAACCTCTTTCCTGCTTTCAGGAGAATAGCCTCCTAGGACTACCTTGTTAGTGCTCTTGGAGTGTAAAATCTCATCTCTATGGGTTGTCTCTATAAAGACATTCCCTGAACACCGAGAAATTAACTTAATATGAAACTGACCTTTTTGCTCTATCGGAAAAATGCCTTCAGGATGGATATCGGTTATTATCAGCTTATATGTCTTTTGAAGTCTATCTTCGGTATATGCCCTGAAAACAAGGATGGATTTAGACGAATCGTAATCCATCTGTGTCTTTTCACCATGAGCAATATTCGAAAAAACTAAATTGATAGAATCTAATTGTGCTTCTTCAACAACGCACTCCGCCACCTGCCCTAATAGTGGATACATCACAATTAAACAAAAACAAAACGCAAATATGTCCTTTTTAAATATCATAATCTGTAACGGTTGAACCGCCTTACTTTATCCCTTTCAGATTTAGAAAAGGCTGAATAAACGATTGCCGGAATGACCAGAGCAAATCCCACTGCAAGCAGTTTCAAGTAAATCGAACTTCTTTCCATAAAATTTGTAAACAACAAGTACCCTAATAAAATCGCAGGTATAAAAACAAAAGGGAATAGCAATCCCAAAATTTTGCCTTCTCTTGCTGTTACGGAATTTGGCTCTACTTCAATTTCATTCCCACAATGAGAACACGTTACCTGGAACAATTCACCCTTTGCTTCCGCTAGCTCACGTCTATCGTTAAATGATCCTTTAAGCCTATTATATCTGCCACATTTTTTGCACCTAAATTTGTATATCATGGTAACTTCCCTGCTGCTTTAAGTTTATGGTAGTCAGCAGCTGCCTTATTAATCCAGCCTTTTCCTAGCCCTTTATACTTGCCTTTATTCACTTGTAAAAAGCGAATCCATGGATTATTGGATAGACCTTTTCCAGCAACTGCACTCGCGTAACCATTTGGCCCTTGGAATTGTCTTGATCTGGCTAACCTAGATCCGGATAACGCCTTATTAGCCTGACTTCCCAATTGCCTTACACCGCCAGGCAACATCGCGTCAATTAAACCCACGTCATAAGCAATTGTCATTCCTGACCTGTCTCCATATTTGTTATCCAGATATCGGCCATAATCCGAAATATTCCAAATCTGATCTCTACGAGCAAGCCCAGCTTCCTCTTGCGCTAAAATGCTTTCGTATTTTACGCCGCCTTCTTGCTTCGCTTCATATCTTTCAGCTAGGTCAAAGGCTGTATATGCGCCTTGGTATTCGTCAGGAACATCAGACCACAAATCTTTTGTATGGACTCCATAAGAAAACTCGCCGTCGCTATACCAATCATTTGCAACTGCACCTACATAAATGGTCTCCCCTTGCAATGAAAATGCCGCTTTATCTGCGTCGTCCCAATAGACGAACTGTTCTTCGTCTCCTCCTTTGTCTCCGAACCTCTCATACTCTCCTGTCTTTGAGTTGACCCGCCATTCATAAAGACCATCAGGGTCTGTGAAGATTAGGGGATTATTAAAGGCGTATCGATATGGTGTCCAACCTGGTGCAAGGTCCGCCAAGGGATCCACGCTCAAAAACCGTCCCTCCGCCGGTTTATAAATCCTGAAGCCATAGTCATAATGTGTCAAATACCCCCACTCTTCGGTATCATTTTCTTTACCATTAAAACCATAGCGGTAGTCCCCAAAGTTATACTTCCGGCCCGGCATTTCAAAGCCGAAGGGGTAGTAATCTGCAGCGGCCAGGAAGACGGGCTCGAAGTAGTCGGCCTCGTCATCAGCATCGGTGTCTTTGTAGTATTTGCGGTCATTGAGCACCGCCATGACGTTGCCCAAATGGTTCGATATCTCATACCGTTTCCAGCCGATGCATAGTTTTTCCTGATCGCTAAAGTAGGGCGTGTCGTCCAGGTCATTGCCGTTGTACCAAGTCACACCGGGCGCTACAGACCCTAACCGGCTACTGCCGTATAGATACTGCTCTGACCAGGTAACCGTATCGCTGTCCTGATGATATACGGCCAGGACATTGCCCTGCGCATCTCGGACGTACCAGGTGTATGTCGATAAGCCCGTATTTGTATCCTCATTCTCTTTTTTGACCCTGTTCTGGCCAGGCCCGTACCCAAAAAGAACGCTTCTATCTTCACTTTCAAAATCCACCAATTTAACTTTGCCGTAATCGGCCCAGAAGATTTCGGAACCGGCCTGAGCATCACTAATCAGGTTCCCTGATCCATCATAAGCGTAATTTCCAGAGGATTGGCTGTCAAAATCCCCGGAAAAAGCACCACTCCCTACATTGTCTGCGACGTAGCCGAGGAGGTTTTTGCCAGCGGGGTAGTGATACTCCATGTCATCCATCAAAGCGCTTGAGGAGGACCTTCTGTAAAGCCTCAATATGTTCCCGTTCGCATCGTAGTTTATAGTATCTACTCTGTAGGTACTCATGGGGCTGGCCCCACTTTGCCATGCATAGGCCCCTAAAGAAATATTATCCCAGCTTTCCATCCTCTTGAGCCGGTGTAACTGATCGTAGCGGTAGGCTTGCCCCCAGGGCCCGCCCAGTTGGCGGTTTTCCTGCATGATGTGCCTGATGTTCCCATTGTAGAGGCTTGGGCTGGCAGAATTAAAACCGGCAACGAGATAGGAAAGCTCAAAGCTGCTGCCTGAACCGGCAATTGGCACGAAATCCCCGGAAAAATAGCCTATCGTATAGCCGTAGGCATCTTTTGCATGGGCAGCCGTTGCAAGCGTTGTTGATGTCCCGTCCTTGCCCATATCTCTGGAAGAAACAAGGGCGCTACTATTCAACCCTTTAATCCAGCCTTGCAATGTGTAGGCGTAATCCAGGCCCTGAACTTTTCTGTCGCCTAGCTCTGCCCGGGCCAGTGGGCCGTGCAGATAGTAGTCGTAGGCAGCATCCTGTTCAAACATAAAATCTAGTGGAGTCGTCCCAACAAAACTAGTAGCGACTCTTTGCAGCCGGTTATCTTCATCATAAAAATACCGGTAGGTAAACTGGTCAGTGGAATCTCTCTGATAGTATACCGCATTAACCTTGCCGCTAATCAAGTCATAATCATAATCAATGCGTTTATATCCATGCCCATTGTCGTGCAGTTCTTTAATTTCCTGAATAACCGTTTTTACGTTACCAGTAACGTCATAGCTGTAATGAGTAGCGTAATCATAAACTGTGGAATCTGAATTGTAATTGTTTTGATAGATTACACTGGCTACCCTGCTTCTTAAATTCTCTTGCCCAGCAGCCCCGAATGAGGACAGAGAAAAAGGAGCGCTATCGTAGAACGTTTTAGTGGCACTGCCTACAGCGCTTGAATAGACCCAAGTGTGAAATAGGGATTGGTTCTTTGCAATAGATTCGCTCAAATTGTAGGCTGGCCTTGTTTCCCCCACTTCAATGACCCGCCCTTGCTCATCGTACCTAGTATAACTATATCGGGATATTGATCTTTGCCTGCCATCCTGGCTTGCGACCACTCTTCCGACGCGGTCGTACCAGTACTCTTTTTGTTCTATGTCCGGGCTATCTTCATAAAGGATTTCATTTAGGGAGTTGTACCTATACTGAGTGTATTTCTCATTGTGGTGAGCGGGGTAGATTGCTGGGTTAGATATTGGGTTTTCTCTATGATCAGCCACCAAGCTTAAGCTATCAATGCTAAGGGGCGAGACCCATTTTGGAGGGACAGTCTTGACCAGGTTCCCCGCCTGGTCATAGTAGTATAACGTATAATGGTATTCTAAAGAGGGCTCATCTACAATGTACGATTCTTCAGCTCCAATGCATTGGCTTACATATCCATTAATAAAGGCATTCCGAAGGCTGTCCAAAGTGCTCTCGTACGCTAGCTCTGCCTCAACTGCCGCCTGAGCCAGTAAGATACTGGCACATGAAGTATCTACTTCAGTTTTTTCAAATGGGCTGGTGGGGCATAGGGCTAAAGGGATTGAGCAACTTCCTGATGCCACATTATCCAAGGAGTCGCATTTTGACAAAAAAGAGTTGTAGTCATCTAATGTATAATTGAACCCGAATCTGTTGTTCAAGTAATTCTCTTTGATGTCACTATAATAAGACAGTGTAGTATCCGCGCAAATCGCTTCAAAGTCACTCACTGCAGATGATACCCTGGTACAGGTTTGACAAACCACATTACACTGTAAATATGTCGGAATGTATATTGGAGCGTCGAAATGTTCGACATAATTTGCTTCACAGTAAGTGATCAATGAATCTAAATCCTCTAATGGCATTTGATATTCTGAGCTGCTATTAATAGCCGCTAATAAATCTTCTAAATCAAGAGGGTCGGTACAATACTTTTCTTTTAATTGCTTAATATTATCGCAAATGCACTGCGCATATCGGTCATTTAGGCTAATTATAGGCTGTGCCCCCATGAATGAAGCCTGTTCAAAGCTTACAGGAAAGCCTAAATTGCCTAGGTTACAGGTGGAGTCACAGCTTGATAACTCCGAGCTAATGTAATCGTCGAGCACATCCTTAAAATTTTGGTCTCCATAATCTGTGAGCCCTCCTGCAGTGCTTGATGCAGCAACAGGGACTTCTGATTCAATACAGCCTTTTTCGCAAACTGCAATTAAACGTTCCCGGATGGCAGCACTGTCCATAGCAGAAATATTACCACAATGCATGGAAAGATTAATCATCCACTGTTCAGCTTGGATGTTACAGATATCTTTGCAATAAGCATCGTTTTTTAAGTCTCCAATATCTATGCCTAAGTCTTCTGCGAGTAAATTTGCCAGCGAGTCAATACCGATAGCCGCCGGAGACCTCCACGAAAGTGGAATCCGGCATGGGGCCGAACATAGACCGCCCGTCGCGCTGATGGCAGACCATATCCAAATGTGGGTTATAGCCACATCGTTGCTGCCGCATGAAGATCAGCAGCGTATCGGCGTAGCCCTCGTAAGCCCGCCCGCTGATCTGAAAGGGCACCGACTGCGCCCTGCCATCCGCCGTAGCCAGGTAGTACCAGCCGGGCTTTTGCACTTTCGAAAAATCGGCCTTCCAGTAGTAGGAGAAGGTACCCCAACCGTCTGCTTCAACTGGATCGGCAGCTAGCCTCGCTACGACCGTCTGGGTGGAATAGTCCATTAGCTGCAGCCCGGGTACCTGCGCATCATGGCTAAACACAATAGCTTGCTTGGTTTCCAAAGGCAGGTAACCCGTTTGATTGATCCGGATGAAGTATGCCGGTGCGCCGGCTTGTGCAAATGCGTTCAGGCTAAGGCATAGCCCAGCCAGAAGAAGGGAAAGTCGGTACATGGATTAGTCGTTTTGAAAGAGTTCCTGCAAAGTCACCAACCGGTAGCCTCGCTCCTGCAATGCACCAATCAGCGCCTCTAAATGTAGGTAAAATTTGTCAGCCCGGGCGGGGCCGGTACCGATGTGGAGGAGCAACAGGAAGCCATTCAACCCGTTTTCCTGCGCGGCCTCATAGTCCAGGATACTTTGGAATATTCGCTCGCTGCTCCGGTAGTTGGGCATATCCGGCGTGGTGTAATCCGTGTGGGAAAGGGTACCGTAGGTCATATTGATCAGCTGCAGCCCCGCCTCTGCCGCCCACCGCACGATACTGTCGTTGTACCACTCGTAAGGAGGTAGAAAGTATGGCGCGGCTGCCCGCCCGATGCCCAGCTTTTCCATTTTGGCATAATTCGCATTCAGGTCATGGAGGAAACTATCGCGGGTAACGAGCAAGCTATCGCGCTTGGCCCAGGGGGCGTAGAGCAGATGCTGATCGGAATGGGCGCCGAGGTAGTGCCCATCGGCTTTGAGCTGCCGGGCCAACTCCGCATATTGCTCGTAAAACACCCCCGTAAAGAAGAAGCTGCCGGGCACCCCTTGCTGCCGCAGCACCTGCCGGATGTAGGTGCCCCCATCAGCGTATTGGTGACCGGTAAAACCAAGGCGATTTGGGGCCTTGTAGTGTCGCCGCAGGTGAGGGCCGTGGGCTGTGCATGAGCAGGAACCAGCCCCAAAAGCCACACCGTGCAAAGGAATGAGAAAAAAATAACTCATCATTTTTGACGGGGGCTTTTGCCCCAATACTTCGTTAGAAAGCCTCGCCGACTTCAGAAAGGGGCCCCTTAATCCCCTTTCTTCGTGTTGCATTGCCTACGTTTTCCGCCTCGTCTTGGAACAAAATCCCCTCGGTCAAAAAACGCGATTTATTTATTCCTCATTCCAAAGGATGGCGACAGGCAAAATGTTCCATGAGGTCCGGCGATTAAAAATTGGCATTTCAGGAAGCTGTTGATCAGGGGCTGTAAAATAGCACCTCTTCCTGCACTGCACAAAAAATGCCCCAAACGGTGGGAGACACCATTCAGGGCAAACTTCATCCAACCTTATTCCTTTATCGGCTGACCAGTTGCTGCGTGAGCGCCTTGAGCTCGGGGTACTGCGCCTGAGTAGCCTTAGCCTTTTTGAGGTGGAGGCTGGCTTTTTGGGCATTGCCCATCCGGGTGTAAATTTTGGCCAGCACCCGGTTCACATCAATATTGGCGGGGCGCTTTTCGTATTCCCCCAGGGCGTAAGCCAGGGCTTTGCCGTGGTCCTCTGCCAAATCGGAGTACAGGTTGGCGTACTCCAGGCTCATATCGTGGCCACTGTCGGTATCCTCCTGCAACATCACCCAGAGTTCGTCCATGGTTTGCTGAAAGGCAGCCTCCCGGCCAGTAGATTTATAGATTTCCGCCAGCTGCTCATAAAAGCCGAATTCCGGGATAGCTTCACAGGCTTCCTTCAACATCTGCTCAGCTTTATCATACTGGCCCGCTTCGGCTTCCAGGTTCGCCAGTGCAGCGGTGGCAAAGGGGTAGCCCGGGCGCTCAGCCAGAATCTGCTGGTACATCTGCCGGGCGGCTTCGGTTTTGCCATAGCGTTCGTACATTTCGCCCAGCGTCAGGCGGGCCCAGGCAGTGGCTTCGTATCCGGGGTAGCCGGCTTCAACGGCCAGTTGCATAGCTTTGAATGCGCCCTCTACCTGACCGTGGATTTCCCGCAGGTAGGCTACCCGGGCGTAAGAGCGCATATCGGGCCGGATGCTGACCATTTTGTCTGCCATTGCGACAGCCGTTTCGTAGTTGCCTAGCTCGACGTTGGCATCTACCAGCGCACCGTAGATTTGGGCATTGTAGGGATTTAATTGTACCGCAGCTTCAGCGGTTTCCAGCGCCTGCTGAAAATCATGCAGCGACAACTCTACACTGGCACGGGTGGCCAGTTTCCGGAAACGGATATCCCTATCGGAGTGGTCCGCCGGAATCTCGGCCAGGGTTGCCAGAGCGGCCGGATAATAATGGCCGTGCTCCCCGGTCACCCGCGCTTCGTTAATAAAAAGGTGGACCAATTTAATCCGGTCTTCGGCTTTATCGTCTTGTTGAATGGCATTGCGCAATTCAACGTACCGGTTTTGCACAGTCTCCCATTCTTGGCCATTGCGCAGGGCTTCGTTGCGGCTCAGGAGCTCGGGCAATTCGAGTTTAGCCGTTTCATTATTTTGTTGTTGGGGTTGGGGCGCTTGCTGGCAATTGGCCGTCAGCATCGCCAGTAGCGCTATGTACAATATGGTATGGATGAAATTCATGTGCTTAAATTTAAAGTGTAGAAAAGGCGTGCGGAGCGGTTGGCCCCGCACGCAGTTTAAAAAATCACAGTCATCTCAAAGCAAGCTCAAAGATTCCTCATCTATCAATTCGCCTTCACCAATTTGATAATCTGCAGGGTTTCCCCATCACCGGCAACGGCTCTGGCAAAGTAGATGCCTTCCGGATACTGGCTGGCCTGCCAGTCGACTGTGTAAGTGCCCGCTTCCTGCGGCTGGTCAACCAGAGTAGACAGCTGCCTGCCATTCACATCAAACAGGCGGATACTGATCCGCTGTGGTGCATCCAGGTGGTACCGAAGGGTGGTTTGACCCTGGAAGGGATTAGGTGCAGCAGCCATCATAGTCCTCGGCCCGGCCGCTTGGGTAGACAGGTTCAGGGCAGTAGCCTGTGGACCGGGGCCCGTTAGCCCGGCAAGCGTGCCGTTGCAGTCCCCATCGCCGGCAAAGGGCATGGCGAGGTAGGGGAAACCGGGCCGGAATGGCTTATCGTTGGCCTCTACGCCGGTAGTGTAAGACAGCACGCCTACCAAATCCTCCGTCACCGGGTTGGGGTCGCCTGCTGTGTAGTCATCGTACCACAAGCCGATGGCTGCCAGTACGACGCCGGATACTGCTTGCAGTTCGATGCGCGTTACGTCATCTTCCAGGCGGCGGCCGTTGGGGAAGCCATCCATATTGGGAATGAATTCCAAGTCGGCAGTGCTGTTATAGGCTGGGTCTGTCAACCCGAGTACAGCCGCCTGTATGAGCCCCAGCGAGCTAAAAGCTGGGTTGTCCCGCGGGGTGGCAGGCACCGCCATATTGAGGCGGAGCATATCGCCACCGTTCGGCAGAAAGTTGTTGACGAAAGGCTTGCCGGCAGCCAGCGGGTTGCCTTCTTTGCCCGTTGCCAGTTGGTAGGGCGGCACGTTGGGGACGCCGGTGTGAAAGGCAGGCCAAAGGTCGACCGAACGGGGTTTGCCGGGGCCGGGCAGGAGCAGGGTGCCAAAAACATCATCGTCCAGGGCAGTGCCTTCTACTGCGGCCGTCCCTTTGAGTGGGAAAAGACCATCCTGGCCATTGCCAAAATCAAAGGCTTGCAGGGCGTTCCGCTGCACGCGCAGTGGGCCAAAGGCAGGCACCGCGCCACCAAACAGGTCATCATCCATGTATAGAGCCAGCTCCGGATTGTAGAAATAATTGTCCAGCAGAGTATCCCCCAGCTCCTCGTAGGGCGTCAGGGCATTCCAATAATCTTTCATGCCTACCGGAATGACCACCTCATTGGTCAGCGGCATTCCCAGGCGGGATACTTGTACCCAATCGCCACCGTAGGACTGGCTACCTGGCTCCAGGGTGCGGATGCGCGGCCGGCTGGCGGAAGCCCAAACCCCAATGACGTAGTCGGGGTCCAAAATAGTTTCCGGGCTCCTGGAGGCCCCTTTCCTGAGCAGGGTCCGGATGGGTACTTCAAGAGCGATGGCACTGGTGTTCATACAAGCCAGGCCGTCTCTGGGGGCGCCATTCTGACGAGGGGCATCGCCCAAATCAAAAATACCGCCAAGGTCAACAAAGAAGGGGTCGTCTACGGGGCCTGCAAAAATTTTCTCCCCGGTATGCGAAAAGCGCACAGCATCTTCAAACAGCGTTTCGTAATCCGTATTCAATCCCACCGGAGAACTGATGGAGCGTGCGCCAACGTTATTGGGCGGCACCTTGGCATTTACCAAAATGGGGATAAAATCGCCTCCGTTGATACTTTTTTCCACGGTGTAGCGGGTCATCAGGTTCTCCTGGCCCAGGCGGATATTGAAGAATGTGCTGGGGTCCTCGTTGCGCTTCTTAAAGGTGAAGCGGTACACGATTTCGTCTCCCGGGCGGTTCGCATCGTTGTCAATGTGGATTTCGTACCGGATATTCTGGCCAAACTGGTAGTAATTTGGGCCGCCCTGGGGCAGCTGCATGGGTACGTAGGTTGCAATGAGCACAATATTACGCGGGTTGGAGGGGCTGCGAAACGCGTATACGTCTACATTGTCTGCAAGGGGGTCATTGGAAATAAGGGGGGCTTCGCGGTGGCTCGACGCTTGGAGGGCGTCACTGCCCAAGAGCAGCATGGCTAGCACCACAGCCAAAATAATCTTAAATTTATTAGGCAACATAAAGGTTCTTTTTGAATGATGTAATGGGCTACTGTTCATCGGTTTCCGTCCCCCGCCACGGTGGTGCCAGGTAAGGGAAAGCATCGGTGAACGGCTTGTCGTTCGCCTCTACGCCAGTGGTGTAAGTAAGCACGCCGAGCAGGTCGTCCGTCACTGGGTTAGGATCGCCGGCGGTGTAGTCATCGTACCAAAGACCAATAGCTGCGAGAGCAATACCGCCCACAGCCTGCAATTCAATGCGGGTCGCATCGTCCTCCAGCCGGCGACCATTAGGAAAGCCATCCATGTTGGGGATGAATTCCAAGTCGGCATCTTCGTTATAGGCTGGGTCAGTCAGCCCGGATACGGCGGCGGCGACAATACCTAATGCACTAAAGTCAGGGCTGTTGCGGTCAGTAACCGGCACGGCCATATTCAGGCGGAGCATATCGCCTCCATTGGGCAGGAAGTTGTTGATGAATGGCTTTCCGGCTGCCAGGGGGTTGCCTTCCTTGCCGGTTGCCAGCTGATAGGGGATGACGTTAGGCACACCGGTGTGAAAAATAGGCCAGAGGTCGACCGAGCGGGGCATACCTGGCCCGGGCAGCAGCAAACCGCCAAATACCTGGTCATCCAGTGCGGTACCTGCCACGGCGGCGGTCCCTTTCAGCGGGAACAGACCGTCCTGGCCATTGCCAAAGTCGAAGCTTTGGAGGGAGTTGCGCTGAATACGCAGTGGTGCAAAGGCAGGGACAGCTGGTCCAAACTGATCATCATCCATGTACAGCGCCAGTTCCGGATTGTAGAAAAACGGATCCAGAATAGTATCCGTAATTTCCTCGTAAGGGGTCAGGGCATTCCAATAGTCTTTCATCCCGATTGGAATGACAACTTCGTTGGTCAGTGGCATGCCCAGCCGAGACACCTGAATCCAGTCGCCGCTATCCTCAGGTGCTTCCCCCATCATGCCTAAGGTGCGTACTGCCGGACGGCTCGCCGAAGCCCAAACGCCGATCACGTAGTTGGGGTCCAGAATATTGGCGGGCGTTTCCGGCGCCCCGTCTTTGAGGAGCATTTCAATAGGGACCTGAATGGCAATGGTGTGCACATTGAACTCGCCCAACCCGTCTCTGGCGGCCCCGTTCTGCCGGGGCGCATTGCCCAGGTCGAAAATACCGCCCAGGTCTACAAAGAAAGGGTCGTCTACCGGCCCGCAGAAAACTTGCTCCCCGTCGGGCGTTTGGGTAATCGCTTCGCTCATCAGGCTAGCGTAGGTAGAGCCCAGGCCCACCGCAGTTTCTATGGAGCGGGGCCCAATATCGTTGGGAGGCACAACACCGCCCTCCACAATAGTCTGAAAGGTGGCACCACCGTCCATACTACGCTCCATGGTGTAGGTCGTTTTAAGGTTTTGCTGCCCCAGGCGGATATTGAAAAAAGTAGTGGGGTCTTGATTGACCTTCTGGAAAGTGAAACGGTAGACCATCTCATCGCCGGGTACGGCTGCATCGTTGTCGATGTGGATCTCGTACCGGATGTTTTCGCCAAAGGTGTAATAGTTAGGGCCGCCGTGCGGCAACTCCGCCGGAATGTAATTGGCAATAATGGTAATGGTGTTGGGATTGTCCGGGCTTCTAAAAGCATAGACATCCGTGTTGTCGGCCAGCGGGTCATTCGCAATCAGCGGGGCTTCGCGGTGGCTCGATGCCACCAAATCCCTGCTGAGCAATAGCCCAAGCAAGGTGTAGGCCACAAGTCGAAATAAATTCATACTGCATGAATTAGGTGAAAAAATAGTGCGCCTACGCTTCCAATGGGCACTGCAGTGGCTCTTCAAGCTTTGCCGTCGGGCGGAGCTTGAACCATCTCGGATGGCCGGCAGTAACCGTTGGATCGTAGTTTCAAGGGTAATTACGGAAGAGCGGCCCCCACCGGATTGAAATCATCGGGATTTTTTTCAAATAAGTCTACACTTCCGGCCCTTAAGCGTCGCGCCTGCCACACGCCCAGCTTTTCACTACCAGCCCATTACGGTATTTGAAATAGCGGTAGCCCGGGCAGATGCTCCGGGAGGATACGGAGATATCTGCCCCGCAGACCAAACATCTGGGGGGCAAATCGCTTTCCTAAACATCAACCTACCATAAAAAAACAGACCGTATGAAAGCCATGCAGGTGAAATCTCCCGGCAGCAAGTTCGAACTCGTAGACATGGACTTGCCAGAGCCGGGGCCCGGCGAAGTGCGCATTAAAGTCCACGCCTGCGGCATTTGCCACAGCGACGCCTTTGTCAAAGAGGGGCAGTACCCGGGCATCGAGTACCCGCGGGTGCCCGGGCATGAGGTGGTTGGTGTGGTCAATAAGACCGGGTCAGCAGTAGAAAAGTGGGAAGAAGGGCAGCGCGTCGGTGTAGGCTGGCACGGCGGCCACTGCTTTGACTGCGGCCCCTGCCGGGAGGGCGACTTCATCATGTGCGAGCACGCCAAGATTGCCGGCATTAGCTACGATGGCGGCTACGCGGAGTATATGGTCGCCCCGCAGGAAGCCCTGGCTTTTATTCCGGAAGCCCTCAAAGCTGTAGACGCAGCGCCCTTGCTCTGCGCCGGTATTACCACCTACAATGCCCTGCGCAATACAGGGGCCAAGGCCGGCGACCTGGTCGCGGTGCAGGGCATTGGCGGATTGGGGCACCTGGGGCTGCAGTACGCGCAGAATATGGGTTTTGAGACCGTTGCCATTTCCCGGGGTGCCGACAAAAAAGAGCTGGCGGAAAACCTGGGCGCCGACCACTTTATCGATGCCAAAGAGGAAGATGTAGCGCAGGTGCTGCAGGAGCAGGGCGGCGCCAAAGTCATACTGGCCACCGCCCCCAGCAGTGCCGCTATCGAATCCGTCATCGGCGGGCTGGGCATCAACGGGCAGCTGCTGATTGTTGCGGCTACGCCCGACACCTTTTCGGTCTCCCCCTTTGCGCTCATCGGCAAGCGCACTTCCATTAAAGGCTGGCCGAGCGGCACGGCTAAGGACAGCGAAGCCACGCTCAGCTTCAGTGCATTAGCCGACATCCGCCCCAAGGTGGAGGCCTACCCCCTGTCGCAAGCCAACGAAGCCTACGAGCGGATGATCACCAACCAGGCCCGCTTCCGGGTAGTGCTGACGGTAGATTAAGCAGTCTGGCACCAGGGCCTCAGAATTTGCGTTTTTGATAAGCCCGGTATAGCACCCTTTCTACGATACCTGGCAGGAAGCGGCTCATCCATCCATTGAGCTTACCGATGGGCGTAAACACCCTTTTAAATTGCCGTTTTTCAATCATCCGGATCAGGCGTGCAGCCACCACCGTAGCCGGTTCCTGCCGGATGAAGTCCCGCGCCGGCTGCGCCACCAACCGCCCGTCCTTATCGTAAATAGCTTTCTGGGGGTCATTTTCGGTGAACCCAACAAAAGCGAGGGCCACGTGGACCCCGTTAACGCGCTCTTCCAGCCGCAGCGCTTCTGCCGCCGCCGTCAGTGCCATTTTAGAGGCACTGTAAACGGCATGGCCGGGAATCCCCCGTATAGCAGCCAGACTGGATACGAATAGCACAGCCCCCTGGCTTTTCCGCAAATAGGGCAAAGCCTGCTGCGTGGCATATATGCTGCCCAGGAAGTTGACCTCGGTTACTTTGCGGAAAACCGCTGGTGAAAGCTCGCTAATATCCCCTTCAGCCGAAACACCGGCATTGTTGATCAGGGCGTCAATCCGCCCAAACGTTTCGCAGGTTCGCTGAATGAGGTGGGCGCAATCCGAAGGCTGCGCCACATCGCCCGCTACGGCCAGCAAGCGGCCCTGCCCCTCGTCTTGTAGCGCTTTAAAGGTATTGGCCAGCCGGTCTGCGTTACGGGCATTAATAACCACACAGGCGCCCTTTTGGAGGAGCTGAACGGCCAATGTCCGGCCTATGCCAATGCTCGAGCCTGTGATCACAACGACTTTGTCATTCCAATTCATACGATGGGATAAATAATTATGCTATGGCGAGGGCTTATGCTGGAGCCGCAGATGCCTTACCGTCCGGAATATAGGGGGCGACGTGTGGAAATACTATCGGGCTTATTGGACTGGCCGCACTACGGTATTCCAAAAGTAGAAATATATACACAAAAAGCATCGAAACACGGGAAAGAACTAGTGCGACTAGTCCGAAATAGCACAGCGTATTTCACGCTTGGGCGCCCTGGTTTTACTGGGTTTCTTCGGTTAGTCATTTCTGAAACACTCCACTAGTGCAAACGCACGAAGATCACTTCGGTACAAACGCCGCCTATAGTGACCACGGAATACCAAGCAGTCCTTTACGCAAGGGCACAGTTACAGTCTTAAGCCGAAAGCGCCATCCTTTTCCGGTTTTTAATTGACATGAGGAAAACGTGCCATAGGTACGCACCCCAAGCCTGGAACCCAAGCGCCCGTGCCGCCAGGTACGGAACGTCGGTAACCTCAGACCTGGAACAGAAGCGCCCGTGCCGTCAGGTAACGAATGGCTGGATAGCCGCTGCTCCAACGAAGCGGAAAAGGGAGCCTTCCCCGGTAAACTTAGCCGCATTTGCCGGGTTGGAAGAAAGACAACCCGGCGGGTGCTGGTTTTTGGCTATCGCACCTATCCTGGAAAATGTATACCCACAAAATTAAAACCGCTTTGACTTTCCTCCTCCTATCTGCCCTTTTCCTGGGGCTTCCGGCCGCCCTCTGGGCTTACCTCTTCTTCAACCCCCAATTCGGTGGCTCCGTAATAGCGGCCTACCGGCAGAAGTACGCCCGCTCCCCGCAGTGGGATGGCGAAAAGTTTGTCAACCAACAGGAAACTAGCGTAGACATCGACCTCCTGAAAGTACCGGAGCTGATACGGGAAAACATACAGTACCATCAGGCGCACACCCCCGATGCACCGCTTCCGGTCGTTCCCTTTGACCGGCAGGCGTGGGCACAATCAAAATCTGGCTTTCAGTTCATCTGGTACGGGCACGCAGCCTGCCTGATGCGGCTCGACGGCCAAAACTTCCTGATCGACCCCATGTTCGGGCCGGATGCTTCGCCGGTAGGCCCTGTCCATACCCAGCGCTTTAGCAAAAACACCCTGGACATTCTTGAGGAACTGCCAGAGCTGCAAGCCATTTTCCTTACGCACGACCACTACGACCACCTCGACTATCAGAGTATCCTCAGGCTAAAGGGCAAAACAGCGCACTTTTACGTAGCCCTCGGTGTCAAGCGCCATCTGCTCCGCTGGGGCATAGCGGAAGGCCGGATCACGGAATTCGACTGGTGGGAAGCGGGGCGCCTCGGCAATATCGATTTCACATTTACGCCTTCCCGCCACTTCTCCGGCCGGAGCATTAATGACCGCGCCAAGTGCATGTGGGGCGGCTGGGCATTTCACACCCCCAACCACCGCATTTACTGGAGCGGCGACGGCGGATACGGGCCCCACTGCAAGGAGGTCGGTGAGCGGCTGGGCCCCTTCGACTGGGCATTCGTAGAGTGCGGGCAGTACTACAAGCTTTGGACACAGGTCCACCAACTGCCGGAAGAAGCGGTAAAGGCGGTCAAAGACGCGCGGGCTAAAATCGGCCTTCCCGTACACTGGGGGGCGTTCAAGCTGGCGCCGCACCACTGGAAGGAACGGGCAGAGCGCTTTTGCCGAGCGGCTGCCGAACAAGAAGTGGAATTTGCAGTGCCCCGGTTGGGGGCGATTTATACGACAGAAGATAAATTACCCCAGGAACATTGGTGGGGAAAATTTTGAAGGCAGGATGTACTCCCCTTCCCCTGCAAAAGGTGAGCTTCTGGAAAATGCCTATACGCTTCCTTCGGGCAAAATACGCATTGGCACTTGCAGAAATGCTTAAAATGGCTTTACTTTGTATTTCAAAGTACAATGAAACCAAAAGCTATGCATCTATCACTTTCCAAACAACAGCTCTTCACTGGAATAGCCGTTCTCTTCTTTCTATTCATATGCTACATTATTGTTTGCGCAGACACAGGGCAGTCCGGGCATTTAACGCGTCAAGTCCGAAATTTACCCTTTGGCGATAAGGCAGCACATTTCCTGCTGTACGGCACGCTGGCGTTTTTGGTCAATCTGGCATTCAACAATACCTACTGGAAGTTTTTCGGCACAACCGTGCTCAAGGGAAGCGCCTTGGTTCTGTTTTTTGCCATAGCGGAGGAATTCACTCAAATCTTTATTGCCAGCCGATCCTTTGAGGCCGCAGATATGCTGTGTGATCTGCTGGGAATTTATGTGTTCGCCAAGCTGGCTCGCTGGGTGTCAGGTATAGGTATTTAGTGCTGACAAGTCATTAATTAATGTGAAGTTTGACCTTGTTAAGGCGAATATGCGACTTCTGCAAGGTCGATAGGCCATAGATGGGGCTTTAGAGTTAAAAGCGTTGGAATTATCCTGCCCAGTTAGGAGCTGGACTTCGGCAGAAGTCCTAGCTTTGTAATCCCGGCAAGTTTAAGTTTGATACGACTTCGGAGAAGTCGCATATTAACACGCAATAGTACTTCGCCAAAACGCTAAATTATGCCTTAACCCCACGTTAAATTACTTCCATCAACCAACCCAAGCCTACCATGCCCGTCGAGATCACCGAAATTTTCTACCCCAAAACCCGCCGGGAATGGCGGCAGTGGCTGGAAGCCAACCACTCCACCCAAACCGAAATCTGGCTGCGCCGCTTCAAAAAAGCCACCGTCACGCCCTGCATCACCTACGATGAGCTGGTGGAAGAATGCCTTTGCTTCGGCTGGATAGATGGGGTAGTCAAAAAGCTGGACGAAGAAAGCAATGTGCAGCGCATCATCCCCCGGAGCAAGAAGAAGGGCGAATGAAGGAAGTAGACACCACATTTGGAACATAATTAGCCAGATTGTTGTAAATTGTAATGGTCAAACTAGATACCTATGACAAAGCGCACACAACATATTATCGAAGAAATCAATCATCTGCAATCAGAAGAGCTTGAAATCGTTTTGAGGGAACTATTGAAGCGCATAGACCAACAAAAACGGATAGAGTCAATCTTAGACGAATATATTGGCCTTGGGGAGGGATTCTGGCAAACCGATGCTCAGACGTACGTTGAAGAACTGAGAAACTAAGAGGGGAACAGTCTTTAAGGGTAGCGAAGCGAAATAGCCCCCCTATTGCTTTTCCCCCTTCAAAGCCCTATATTTCAGAGTAGATTCAACAATCCGTACCCTTATGCCCGATATCGCAAAACTGCCTACCACCAACCAAGAACTCCTCGAGCTGGGTGTCCGTGAAGCACCCGTGCGCTTCGAAGCCTCAGAAGCGGAGTACTGGGCATTGCTGCAACGCGCGGCCTACAAGGCAGAGTATGCCAACGGGGAAATCGTTGCTACTATGGGATATGAAAATGCGCTCCACTCAGAATTAGTAAGCGAAATGATGTTTCAATTGAAAACGATGTTTCGCAATAAGCCCTATCGTTTCGGAACCAGCAACCGACCGGTATGCATAGAATCCTGCAATAACGCCATCTTCATCCCCGACGGTTCTGTACTGCAGCTGCCCCTTGACCCCTACGAATTCCAGCCGGGCATGGATGCGGAACGCGCTCCGCTGCTACTCTTCGAAGTCCTCTCGCCCAGCACCCGCATAAGAGACTTTGGCGAAAAACTGCCTTGCTACAAGCAAATCCCCAGCCTGCAGCACATCATCTACCTGGAAACGGATAACGTCAAGGTCTTCCATTTTCACCGCCGGGAAGATGGCCTGTGGCTGGAGGGCATCTATACGGATAAGAGTGATCAGATTGCTTTGCCGTATGGGACGATTACACTGGGAGAGTTGTATGTGGAGTAGGGTGATACCTGATTAAGCAAGCTTACAACCAAACCGACACACACACAGCACAGTACCCACCAAACAACAAAAGCCGCCTCCACCCCCATTGGGCGAAAGCGGCCAGATTAGCATCTGGAAGCTTGCCTATCGTACGATATTCAGCTTCCCGATTCCCCTTACTTGTTGATTATTTTCTATGATGCAGTACATGTATATGCCCGTTTGCAGGTGGACGGGCAAGGTGTACTGCACGATCTGGCCCTTCAAACCATTGACAGGCCATACGGCAGCCTGACGGCCGTGAGCGTCAATGAGCTCCAGCACTCCATTGTCCACTGCGGCCGGCATCTCGACGGAAAGCAGGGCACCGGCAGCCGCCGGGTTGGGAAATGCCTTTGTGACCGCCGGTGCTGCAGCCGCGTTGGAAGTGGAGTTGATGAATTGCACGATATCATCGGAGATGGTAAAAAAAACGACTTCCCCCTCACTGTTTACCTCAATATTGGCGGCAGTACGGGGCAGCCCTTTGGCATAGATGAGGTAGCGGGCTGTGCCTTTCCCCCGCCAGGCCAGCAAGAATACCGGCAATACGGTGAGCAGCACCCAGACAATCAGCACAGCATCATAGGTGCTCTGTACCATCTTCAGCTGCGGGAACAGCCCTCTGAAAAGGTACGGGAATAACACTGTAAAGACAGCGAAGCCGTTGTAGAACCGGCTGAAGCCCCCCAGGTTCTCCCTGAATTGTACGAAAGTACTGATAAACAAACTGGTGAATACCACAATCCCGGTAACAGCGAATAGCATTAGGCTGTAAAAACTGGTAATCCGCGAGACAGTGGTCAGCAGTATAAACAGCCCAAACCGGTCGGCAAAGTACAGCACTGCAAAAAATATCATGCCGGAGAAGTACAGAAAAACACGCTCCCGAAAAATAAAGTACATCAGACCGCCCACTACGCACAGCAAAAGCATAAAGCCGGCATACAGAGCCTGCCCCGCATGCCGGTAGACCAGGTTGGCCAGCATAGGCTGCATGGGTTCTATAGATAAGTGCGTGTAGTGTTCTGCACCCGTGCCTTCCGTGTAGAATGTCCGGAAATAGAGTGTCTGCTGTTGTTTGGGGCCAATGCTCAGCCATACGTACTGAAAGGCAGAAGGCAGCCGTAACCTTTCCTGCAGGCTGCTGTACTGCTGATCGACCAATTGTCCATCCTGCACGGTATACATCCACACTGCTTCCGCCTGATAGCAGAAATGCAACGCTGCCCGTTAGGTAAGCTGCCCCGGGTTATTAAGACGGATAGCCGACCAAACACCGCCCGTATCTGCCTGCGCTCCTGCCGGCAACCATTGTTCGAGGAAGGCGCGCTGCTGTTCCGCAGAAAGGAGTATCATCGAATCCTTAAACTCGACTGTCGCTGTAAATGCCTCACCAAACCGATAAGTGGGCAAGCCGGGCTGTGCCGGGGTTTCCTGCCCGATTATACTCACCAAAAACAGGAATACCAAACGGAGGGCAGCAACCGAAAAGGCTGGGGAACAGATATGGGCCACAGGATTTTTCACCGGATAAAAGTAGTGAATTTATTGTTTCCCGGCTTGGAATAAGTATTCCCTGCGGCTCACTTCTGCCCTGATTTTTTTCCATCCTGTACCGCTCGCTGCTCAGGTTACGCTTTGCTGAACACCCCGGCCTCAATCAGCGCCGCAAACGAATCCTCCATCGTCTCCCGCATAGGCCGGTATTTTACGCCCAGCTTTTCACGGCTCTTGCTATTGTCTGCCCGCCAGGGGTGATTGACGTTGTTGCGCAGGAATTTGCGGTCCAGGGAGCTGTCGAGCAAGGGCCCGGCGAGTACCACCAGCCATTTGGGCAAGGCTTTTTTCGGCACGGGATAATCGCTGCCGTACTTTGGTTGCAGGGCTTTCGCCAATTCTAGGAAACTGCTGTTGTGCCCACAGGTAATATGCCGGCCTTCTGCTTCCGGGCGGAAACCAGCCTGGAAATGCGCCTCAGCTACGTCACGTACGTCCACCAGGCCGATGCCTACATTGGGTACGCCGGTCTTGAGCGTCCCGTCTCCCAGTTGCTTCAGCAGGTTGAAACTCTCGGAGGTGGTCGCCTTAGGATTAAGCGGCGGGCCCATGACCAGGCAGGGGTTGATAACGACCAGGTCCCAACGGTTTTGCTTTTCGTTGATTTCCCAGGCGGCGCGCTCTGCCATGGTTTTGGAATAAGAGTAGGGCTGGTAGTCGAGGGAAGCCGTGGTATTCCAAATATCTTCGGTGAATACCCCGTTGGGCGTGTCCCTGAGTTCAATGGCATCGGTGTAGATGGACGCGCAGCTGCTCGTCAGGACGACCCGTTTGACGGATATGGTTTGGTTGGCCTGTTCCAGTACGTTGCGGGTGCCGAGCACGGCGGGGTCTACGAGATCGCGCTGCGCATCCTTGAAGTTGGAGGTGAAGGGGGAGGCGGTATGGTACACCAGCTCACAGCCTTGCATCGCTTCCGCGTAGGAGCCTTCTTCCAGCAAGTCAGCTTTGAAATATTTGATGTTGCCTTTAGCGGAAGCGGCGATGCGCTCCAGGTGGGCGATTTTTTCCGTCCGGCCCGGGTTGCGCACGGCAGCATGCACCGTCAGCCCTTCTTCCAGTAGTTGTTTGACCAGCCAGCCGGCGACGTATCCGGTAGCGCCGGTGACCATTACGGGTTTGCTCTTGTCTATGGTAGTCATCTTGTAGTTGTTTTTGATCTTGTAATTTATTGTTTGACTCTACCTGGCTAAGGCCAGCCAGACAGGCCCGCTGAGGCCGACAAATGATTTTCGTGTTTGGTGTTACTGATGGGAGAGTATCTAAAAATGGGTGCCGCACGCAAAGGCGCAGAGTGCGCAGCGCTTGGCTATCAACGACTTAGCTGCAGCAGTTTTGCAATAGACACAGTTGAGTGTACACTCCCCTGATGGTTGGAATCTGCCGGGGCCATAAGCCTCCGCGCTTCGCTTCCTCTAAACCCTCCCCTCTAAACCCTAAACCCTTCAATTCAAACTCCGGTACTCCCCCGGCGTCCTCCCTGTCCTGGCCTTGAACAGCCGGCTGAAGTAATGCGGATAGTTGAAGCCCAGCTCATAGGCAATACCGCTGATGCTGTCTTCGCTGTTGAGGAGCAGATACTTGGCTTTTTCCACAATGAAATCATTGATGTGGTCCTTGGCCGTGCGCCCGGTTTCCTTTTTCAGCAAATCGCTGAGGTAGTCGGCAGACAGGTGGACCTGCTCTGCCAGATACTGTACAGAAGGTATGCCTTGCTGCAGCAACTGCTCAGATTCAAAATAGTCCTGCAACGCGCGCTCGAAGCGGGTGAGAACATCCTTGTTGGCGGTGGTGCGGGTATTGAACTGCCGGGCGTAGTAGCGGGAGCAATAGTTGAGCAGCAACTCGATATTGGCTACGATGACGCTCTGACTATGGTCATCGATGCGCTGTTCGTACTCCGATTTGATGTTATCGATACACTGAGTGATGGTGGCTTTTTCGTCATCCGACAGGTGCAGGGCTTCGTGCAGATCGTAGGAGAAAAACGAATACTGCCCAATCTTCTCTCCCAGGCTCGTGCGGCGGATGAGGTCCGGGTGGAAAAACAGCATCCAGCCTTCTTCATCTTCTGCTACTTCGCCGCTGACGGAGACCACCTGCTGTGGCCCGGTAAATACAAGCGCGCCCTCTTCAAAGTCGTAGTGGTTGCGCCCGTACTCCAGACCGCAGTTCGTAGTCTTCAGCCATACGGCATAGAAGCTGGAGACGACCCGTACATTGCGCAGCTCCGCAGACATCTGCAGCTGCTTTGGCTCAAGTACCGTAATAAGCGGATGCTTAGGCTTGCTGCAGCCGAGCATTTCGTGCAACCGGGATATAGATTCTAGTTTTAAGAATGAGTTGGACATTTCTTCGGTATTGTTGGTACAAAGGTGCAGGGATAAACAGTAAGATACGAACACTTTTCCGGGGAGGGGTAACACATTTTTGGGGAAAAGAGCATGTAATACCCTAAAGAGAACAAGTCTTCCGGAAAAAACATTCTTTTGCAAAAAGCCTCTCCCAAAACCTTTCAGCCAGAGAAATCACAATAATATGCTAACCAGACTCAAGGTAGACGGTTTTAAAAACTTGGTAGACATAGATATTCTTTTCGGCCCCTTTACTTGCTTCGCCGGTGGAAACGGTGTTGGAAAATCTAATATTTTTGATGCTATACAATTTCTCAGTCTAATGGCGGACCGCCCTATTGCTGATGCAGCCAATCAGGTGAGGAATAAGGGGGAGGAATTTCAAACACTTCCCGGCTCTGTCAACAGCTTACTGCACAGTGTAGGAGATTATGTGGCCGATAAGATTTCTCTGGAAGCAGAAATGATCATTCTGGCCAAAGGCGTGGATGAACTTGGGCAGGTAGCCGAGGCCGCTTATAACTTTTTGAGGTATTCACTCATTATCGGCAGACGAAAAGCCAGCCAATCAGAGGGAAAAGGTCCCTTCCGTGTCTTAAAAGGGTAGTGTCAATTAGTAAGTGACGTATTGTAATTATGAATAAACAATTGGTTCTCTGACAATTTAGGCGGAAAGCCGTAACTTTGCGAACTATGAACGAGA
>CAZNSK010000097.1:0-23997 GCA_964575505.1 uncultured Phaeodactylibacter sp. | reverse complement strand
AAAAACCCGGGGGCAATGACAAAAGTCACCCCCGGGATGAAAACTTAAATTGAAAAACTTTACTCCCTGTTTTTGACGCAGCGCAGGCTGAGCCCACTGTTTTTACTGACATGCCCCTGCCCCAGCAGCGGGAAATTATTCACCAAACGGTAAAAAGCACGGCCCTCAGCCTGTTCGGAAGCCGTCCAAAAGACAGCATTCTCTCCCTCGAAAACCGAGTATCCCCAGTTTCCTGCCATCAGGGCATCGAATCCGGAGGGGCTGCCCTCTCCTCGTATCTTATTGGGCACATTCACGCCGCTGCCCCCCTGCCCATCTACTGACAGATAAGCATTGAAAGCCTCCCACTCTTCTTTAGTAGGCACATGCCAACCGCAGGGGCAAATCCCTTGCACCTCTTCATTACCGGAAGCGGAAACCGCACCATTCATAGCCGCTTCCCAAGTGTAGTGGGCCCCCATGGCGTTTGTGCAGTTCAGGTCGCGGCAGAAGCGGCCGTCAATCGCAACTTCCGGATTTTTGGGAAGGTGCTCCGTGCGCAGGTTATGCGTGGTCCAGCACTGCCCGCCTATATCAACGGTTGGGTATTTGTTGCCATCCACGTCGGTGATGCTGTCGCGGCCGCAGACAAATTCCGGCTGACCGACCAGCACAGAGTCAATGGTAACTACGGCAGGGTCACCGCTATCGGTCACGGTTACCGTGTACCAGCCCGCTGTGAGCTTTTCGATGCGCTCCGTATCCTCTTCGTTGCTCCAAAGGAAGGTGTAGGGGCTTGTGCCGCCACTGACTGAAACGGCTGCTGCGCCATCGTCACCGCCGAAATAGGTCACCTCTTCCACTGTAAAGCTCAGGCCAAGGGGCGTCGCCTCCGGCTGCAGCAATTCGAAGGTCTTCGAAGCTACCGTGGACTTGGTGTCAATAATCTTGACGGTATAGCTACCGGCCGGCAATCCGGATACATCTTCAGTGTCCGGCCCGTGGCTCCAGAACACCTGATAGGGCGGCGCTCCGCCTTCCACGGATATATCGATTGCGCCATCCGCTGCGCCAAAGGCGCTGGGCTGCACAGCTTCACCAGTGATAGTTATGAAAGGGATATTGATCGTATCCTTATTGCAGGCTACCGCCATAACAATGACTACCGCAGCCGAAAGGATAAAAAGGATTGTTTTTCTCATGGTGGTCTTATTTGAAGTCAAGTTCAGACTGTGGCAATTTCCAGTATAAACCGGTGTACGGGTACTCAATCGGGGCAGCCTCCCGGTCGCCGGGAAAAATCGGCAACTGCAGGGCCTGCAGGTAGTGGAAGCGGTCGCCTTCGAAGGCCATTTCCTTAATGCGCTCGTTGTGGATATCCTGCTCTGTAGCAGCTTCGAGGGCTGCCAACCCAGCTCTCAGGCGTACGAGGTTGACATCTTCGGTAGCGCCGGCGACATCGCCCTCTTTGTGCCGGATGATGGCACGGGTCAGCAGCATTTCCGCCAGCCGTATGATCGGCACATTAGAACGTTGGCCATCCGTAGCCCGGTAGTATTTATCGCCCCATACATTGGGCACTTTAATATGGGGGTACTGCATCTCGTATTCAGTAGGGTCAGCAGAGTTGGTACCCGGGTTGCCTTCGATGCGCCAAAACAATTGCTGGTAGCGCTTGTCTTGCAGGGCAGCTTCGGTTTCGTTGAGGCCAGCGTCCATCCAGCCTATCTGTTGCAAAAGGCTGTGGCTCATGGGGAATTGGTTCCAGGTGCAGCGCTTTTGGTACTCGCCACGTCCACCATTAGTGGCCCGGTAATCACTCCAGTTCATGCTCGTCGGCACTTTGTTGGGCCGGATAATCTCAGGGTCGTGGTTGTTAGTGGCCCAAATGACCTCTGCGCCGTCTTCGGCATAGTCTTTATTAAAAGCTTCGATAGGGTCTTCCGACAAGGAAAAAGGGCCGTTGATCACATAATCCAGCTCCGGCTTGGCATTGGCATAGTCCCCCATTTGAAAATACACCCTGGCCAGCATAGCGGCAGCAGCGTACCGGGTAGCTCTGCCCTGTATATAGGAAGGATGGTGAATTCCTGGGTCATAAGCTTCCGGCAATAGCCCTTTCGCTGCTTTCAGGTCATCAATCATTTGCGCGTAGATCACATCTGTAGCCACATACTCCGGGCTGTTAGCTGCCTCTGCGGATAGCGGGGTTTCCAGCCGGAGCGGCAGGATTTCTTCAGTGGCAAAGTTAGGCGCACCGGGCACCGGGCAGTGCCGGCGCGTCAGGTAAAAGTAAGCATAGGCCCGCATAAAGCGCATTTCTCCCTGAATGCGCTCCAGGTTAGCCAGGTCGGCCTCAGTAGGGTTGCTGTAGGGGCGTTGATCGTTTTCAATCAAAAAGTCGAGTACGGCATTGGCATGCGTTATGCATTTGTAGCCTAGCGAAAAGCCAGAATTGGCTTTGCTCATTTCCACGCCGGTAGTCCGCAGGTACATCTCCTCGAAGGGAATATCCGCAGAGGTATTGGGCAAGAGGTATACCGCATCCGACATACACTCAAAGATCAGGCGGTCGTCACCCAGAAAATTACTCCAGGAGCCCGTGAAGGCAAAATTGTAAGGCGTCACTACCCCCCGTTCGAGCTCCTCCATATTCAGCCAGGGGAATTCAGGCGGGTTTTGCAGCTCAAAAAACTCCTCGTTATTGCAACCGGCAAAAGTCAGGAGCAGGAGGAAAGCCAGGATGCGATACTTTATTTTTTTCATGATTGGTTTCATTTTTGGTTAGAATTTCACAGTTGCGCCGCCGGCATACATGCGCAGGGGGGGCAGCACACCACCGCCCGATTCCGGGTCCCAGCCATCGTAGTGAGGCGCCCACACCCAGAGATTGGTACCGGTGAGGTATACACGCAGGCTCTGTAGCCGCCAACGCTGCACCAGTTCGGATGGGAAGGTATACCCCAATTGTAAGTTTCGCAGCCGCAGGAAATCAGCTCGGTACAAATATTTCGTCCAGTTGACTGTTTCTGTTTTGTAGTTGCCGGTTGCGTCGGTCCAATCGCCCTTGCCGGTAGGTGAATCCGGGTTTTCCACTTCCGGGTCCCAGCCATAGGGGTAGGCGCCCTGCCATCGTAGTTGCGGGTACTTGGCATCCGGATTTTCTGGCGTCCAGGTGTTATCGATCAGGCCGGAGCGCAAGACCACTTGCCCATACTGCACATCAGTGGTTCGTTGCTCTTCGTAATCGTAGAGGTAGTCGCCTCCTGAAAAGCTAAAGAAAACAGAAAGGTCGACGCCTTTATACCTAAAGGTATTGTTGAACCCGCCAAATACGGTAGGGATGGAAGTTTTGTCTTCGTGTATGATGCGGTGGTTCTGCAAATTATTCAAGGTAGCCGGGATTTTCCTGCCGGTTTTGACGGTTTCGCCCGTCTCTTCAAAACGGTCGATATCGATTTCCCAGATCATATTGACGCCCCGCTCCGGGTCTACCCCTGCATCTTCAGCCATGTAGTAAGCCCACAACCGGCCGCCGGTGCGGGCAATGCGGTTGCCGCTCAGCAGCCCCCGCCCGGAACGGTCCAGGTCAGGAGTCAGCCGGTCAACTTGATTGCGGTTGGTAGTAATATTGAAGTCGGTACTCCAGGTAAAATCGCCCCGGCGGATATTGGTGGAGCTCAGTTCCAATTCCATGCCCCAGTTAGACATATCGCCGATATTGCCCCAGATGCGGTTGCCCTGAAGGCCAGCAGAAGTGGCCAATGGCGAGGCCAGCAACAAATCGGTTGCTTCCTGTTGATAGTAGGCCACCGACCCTGACACCCGGCCTTCCCACAATCCAAAGTCAATGCCTGCATCGTAGCTGCTCGTCGTTTCCCAGGTCAGGGAGGGCACGCCGATATTGGTAATCCGGGTGCCTTCCAGGATGACATCAGCCGGGCCATAACGCCACTGAGTACGGTTGTCATAAGTAGTGACGAACCGGTTGCTGGGTATGTTTTTGTTGCCGGTTTGACCGTAGCTGCCTCGTAGCTTGATCAGACTAAAGGTTTGATTGGCCCAAAAAGGCTCATCACTGATGACCCAGCCGGCAGAAACGGCCGGGAAAGTACCCCAGCGATAGTCCTCATTAAATTTGGAGGAGCCATCCTGCCGGAAACTCAACCCCAGAAAATAGCGGTTCATAAATTTATAGTCTGCCCGCCCGAAAAACGCACGCAGGTATTCTTCGTAGGAAAGGCCGCCCGAAAGGGTAAGCAAATCCTGCGGGTTGCCAATTTCCTTGTAAGTGCCGGTCAGGTTTTGGCCTTCCATCAACCGGCGTTCCTGATTGATGGACTGGGATTCAGTGCCAGCAGTAAAGCTAAGGCCATGGTTGCCGAAATCCCGGTTGTACTTTGCGTATAGGTTGTAGTTGATGCTGCGGCGGGTACGGCTCTCGTCCGAAGCGAAAGAACCAAACTCCCGCAGGGTAGCTGTCACCCAGTTCAGTGTATTGGACTGCAGCAAATCGAAGGAACCTTCTGCGCGAAGGGACAGCCCGCGGATAGCCGGGATTTGGTACTCCATAGCCAGGCCGCCCAGCCCCCGGTAACTCGTCACCTCATCCACCAGCAGGTCCCGGTCGATGGCGGCAACGAGGTTGCTGCCCGACATGGGGTTCCAGTACCCACTGGGATGATCAGAATTGAATATAGGATACCAGGGCAGCGCATTTCGGTTGGCATTGCCCCAGCCGGCGCTGTTGCCGCCGCTGTTATTGCCAAGGGCGCCGCCTACCTGTTGTTTCACGCGGTCATTATTGGTAAAGCTAAAGTTGAGGCGGGTCTCTATGCTCAGGTTTTCAAAAGGGTTAAACTGCAGGTTGGCGCGGACCGAGTAGCGCTCCAGGCCGTTGTTGCGCAGTACGCTATTGTCGTTTCGGTAACCGAAAGAGACATACATATTGCCACCCTCAAACCCTTTAGTACCCGAAACATTGACATCCTGGTAATTGCCCTGGTCTAAAATCTGGTCAAACCAATTGGTATTAATCGCCAGGGCTTCCTCCCGGCTCAGGCGGGCAATGGGGTCATCCTGGAAAAGGTTAAGGATGGAATTGGGGTCGAACTGCGCCTCCGGGCCATCCCCAAAGGAATTGCGGCGGGCGGTTTCTACCAAATCAAACCACTGCCCGGTATTGGTAAAGCCGATGTCCTCTGCCGTGCGGGAGGGTTCAGTCAGGCCTGCGGAGTAATCCACTGTGATGGAGCCTTTGCCTTTCTGGCCTGACTTCGTCGTTATGATGATAACGCCATTAGAACCCCGGGAGCCGTAAATGGCAGTGGCTGCGGCATCTTTCAGCACCTGAATCGACTCAATGTCGTTTGGGTTAATGAGGCTCATCGGGTCTTGAGCAGTTGCCCCATTACTGGACCCCAGTGAAGAACCCGTGAAAATAGGCATGCCATCGACGATCCAAAGCGGGTCGGTATCAATGGAGATAGAACTAATACCCCGGATTTTAACCGTGGAAGGGGCTCCAGGCACGCCGCTGTTGGAGGCTACCTGCACGCCAGAGGCTTGGCCCTGCAGCCCGTCTACAAAGGAAGTGGTTTTCAGCTTGGTGATTTTTTCCGACTTGATGGTTGCTACGGAGCCAATAACGTCACGTTTTTTCTTGGTGCCATAGCCAATGACCACCACTTCATCCAAGGCCTCGGCATCAGTAGACAGTTCCACGTCGATGCGGGTTTGGGCCCCGATGGGCACCTCCTTGGTGGCATATCCTACGTAGCTAAAAACCAGCACTTCGGCTTCGTCAGGGACCCGCAAAGTATAGTTGCCATCAAAATCAGTAATGGTGCCTACTTCCGTGCCTTCGGCAATAATATTGACGCCAATGAGGGGCTCCCCATCCGTATCCGTCACCTGCCCGGTCAGGGTACGCTGCGCGTAAGCCTGAAGCGCCGATAGCGTAAAGAGCAGGAATAAAAAATGCTTCATGGTTGTGTCTTTTTGGTATGCACTTCCCGACCGGTTAAATCGGGCTGGTTAGGTTCACAACGGCAAATATAATTTTCAGGCTCACCGGCGGGGTGTAATATTATCCCGATCAACCGGGAAGAATGTACCAGACGGCCGGATTGGGCAGCAACTGGGCGCTTTCGGGACAATTGCACCGGTTGAAAGGGACATTCTTACACACTTCTTACTGCAAAGCTGCCCACCTTGGTGGCATGATATTTCTTAACCAAATACCAACTAGGCATGGCAATTAGATACCTGATCTCCGCTGTGATCCTCAGCCTGTTGTCCCTAACTCCGGTGTGGGGGCAAACCGTTTCCAAATACGGGCAGGCGGATGCAGTGGTGATGGAAGCCCATCCGGATTCCATCATAGACCAATCCAACATCGGCAGTAATATACTGGCTTACAAACACCGGGAGGGCGACAACCTCTATGCGGTCTACTCCTATGTAAAGTTTGACATCAGCCACCTCAACGGCACGCAAGTGGAAAGCGCCTCCTTCAGCTACCGGGGCAAAACGGGCGAAGCTGACTTTGAGGAGCTCTTCGAGCTTGAGCTCCATAGCTTGAAAAACGACTTCGATGCCGGCAGCCTAACCTGGGCCAATAAGCCACAGAAAGACAAATTGCTGGGCACCTCTGCCCTCAACAGCAGCTCCGCCCGCAAGGCTTTTATAAACGATGGCACCAAATTTGTCGACTACCTCAATGAAGCTGCCCGCAAGGGAGCAAGCACCGTCGGGTTCCTGGTCCGATCTGCTGCCAAAGATTCCACCTCCAACATGTGGATCGGGGGCGTTGGCAATGGCAACTACGGCCCAATTCTGGAGTACACCATTTCGCCGGAAAAGAGCGGCTACGCACATAGCGACGCAGTGGTCATGGAAGCCCACCCGGATTCCGTCATCGATCAGTCGAATATCGGCGGCAATATCCTGGCTTACCGCCACAATGTGGACGGGGAGCTAAACCGCGTAGAATCCTATCTGGAATATGACATCAGCCATCTGGCCGGCCAGCAACTGGAAACCGTCAGCCTCAGCTACCGGGGCAAAACCGGCGCGGCAGAATTTGAAGACCTTTTTGAAATTGAAGTGCATAGCCTGAAGAGCAGTTTCGACGCAGATAACCTAACCTGGAACAACAAACCCCAAAGAGATAAAAAACTGGCAGCTTCGGCCCTAAACAGCAGCTCCGCTCGCAAAGCCTTCATCAACGAAGGCACCCGCTTTGTCGATTACATCAACGAAGAGTTGCGCAAAGGTGCCACCACGGTAGGCTTACTTATCCGTTCTGCCGCCAAAGACTCTACCGATAATATGTGGATTGGCGGCGCAGATAATGGCAATTACGGGCCTATACTGGACTACACCATCGCGCCAAAGGGCAGTCAGTACGCCATGGCGGATGCAGTTGTGATGCAAATGCACCCGGATTCAGCAATTGACCAATCCAATATCGGGGGCAATATCCTGGCCTACCGCGAATCCGTAGACGGCGAACTGATGCGCGTACAGTCTTATGTGACCTATGATATCAGCTCACTACAGGGCAAGCAGGTAGAAAATGTAAGCTTCAGCTACCGGGGCAAAACCGGGTCAGCGGAATTTGAAGACCTCTTCGAACTCGAAGCCTTTAGCGTAAAGGCCGCCTACGACCCCGAAGCTGTAACCTGGAATAATAAACCCCAGCGCGATAAAAAGCTGGCGGCTTCTACTTTGAACAGCAGCTCCGCCCGCAAAGCCTTCATCAACGAGGGTACGCGGTTTGAGGATTACATCAACGAAGAGATCCGCAAAGGGGCAACGGAATTGCACCTCCTGGTCCGCTCCACTGCCAAAGACTCCACCTCCAATATGTGGATCGGCGGTGCCAATAACGGGAACTACGGGCCAATTCTCGAATACGATACCAAGCCTATGGCCAGCACCTACGGCCTTGGGGATGCCGTGGTCTTGCAAATGCACCCAGATTCCACCCTCGACCAGTCGCAGGTGGGCGGCAATATCCTGGCTTACCGGGAATCAGTGGACGGTGAACTAATGCGGGTGCAGTCCTACGTGAAGTACGACCTCTCCGGCCTCAATGGAGAACAAATCGAAGCGGCTTCCTTCAGCTACCGGGGCAAAACCGGCGCGGCAGACTTCGAAGAGGCGTTCGAACTGCAACTGCAGAGTGTGAAGGCCGACTTCGACCCGGAAGCCGTCACCTGGAACAACCGCCCGAGCAAAGATAAAGTCCTGGCTACTTCCTTGCTCAACAGCAGCTCGGCCCGCAAAGACTTCGTGAATACAGACAGCCGCCTAGTGGATTACATCAACGAGGAGATCCGCAAAGGCGCCACTACCGTTGGCTTCCTGGTGCGTTCTGCTGCCAAAGACTCTACCTCCAATATGTGGATCGGCGGCGTAGAAAACGGCAACTACGGCCCGGTGCTCGACCTTAGCCGGCCTAACTTGTTCCGGGTGGAGAATGACACCCTAACCGTCATTGAGGATGTGTTTGTCTCGGAGGCAGAAGCCGACACCAACTTCGAGATCGCCGACGCAGACATGCATGTTATCAATGCAGCTTCTACCAACGAAAGCAAAGACATTTTCCTGAAGTTTGACATCAGTGCTTCTAAGAATGGCATTGGCACCGCCACCCTCATGCTGCGGGGCGCTCAAAAGGACCCGCCTTCGCAGGAGGAAGACTTCTGGATCGAGATTTACGGTACCGACAGCGACGACTGGTCGGAAGGCACCCTGACGTGGAACACTACGCCGGCCGTTACTACCGATGCTCTGGCGGAGTACAACATCACGGAAAGCGCCATGCACCTGGTTCAGGGCGCAGCGCTGACCGCTTACGTCAATGAAGCCATTAAGGCTGGCCGGGAGCACCTGACTTTTGTAGTGCGCGGACGGGACGAAACGGCCTTCCGGGGCTGGATTTCTTCCAAAAACTGGGTCCCGGCCCAACTGGCACTTGATTATTCCACGCAGGAAAAGCGGGTGATCGAAGACTCCTACGTGGCAGAAGGGGCACCGGATGAGAACTACGATGGCACCACCGCCATGCAGGTGGCTATGGACGACGATGCCAATAACGACCGCGAAACCCTCGTGAAGTTTGACCTGGACGGCGCCCGTTCCAATATCGTTACAGCCACTCTCATCGTCCGGGGCGATCAGGAAAATACCGGCATCCCGCTTGATAATTTCTGGATTGAGGTATACGGCACAACCGACAACTCCTGGGATGAAACCACGGTGACCTGGAATAACCGGCCAGAAGACGTTACCGGCCCGCTGATGGAGTACAACGTTACCGAGAGCGCCTTCCACGAACTGTCCGGCCCTGAACTGACGAACTTTGTCAAGACCGCGATTAGCCAGGGGCACGAACATATTTCCTTTGTGATCCATGGCCGGGACAACACGCCGGGCTCCAATGTCTGGATTTCCGATCAGGGCTGGCAGCCTGCCCGCCTTTTCCTGGACTACCGTCAGATTGTAGCGGCACCGGCGATTATTACCCCCGCTGGGGATTACGTCCCTGAGGTTACCGTGGAAATCGTCCCCCAAACTCCGGGGTCAACCATCTACTATACCCTCGATGGCACCGAACCTACAGAAGAAAGCCTGTTGTACGAAGATGGCATCCTGCTGACCGATACGGCAACCGTTACCGCCCGCGCATTTGCGGATGGGCTGGTAGCCAGCAGTGCGGTATCCGCTACCTATAATGTGGCACCGGTGGGCTTGCCTGTATTCACTCCTACTCCATTGGTGGAATACAGCGACGCCGTCAACGTGACCATCGACGTACAGCCGGATGATGCCTTCATTTTCTACTCCGACGATGGCAGCGACCCGCTGACGCCCTATCCGGGTGGTGGCATCCTGCTCACAGAGACGACAACCATTCGGGCACGAGGTGTGAATGCAGAAGGCACCGCATTTGGCCCTATCCTTGAGGCGACTTACACCGTTGTGAATACGGTACCCGGCACCGGTACCGGCCCGGGCGGTGTGGGGGCTTCCGACAACGCCATTGCCGGCCAACCCGAAAATGCGCTGTGGTTACGCGCCGATGCGATTGCTGATGTGCCGGATGGCGAACAGGTATTCACCTGGGAAGACCAATCCGGCAACGGCAACGACGCCTACAATACTTACGTGGAAGGCGGCGACAACGGCATCCCGAATACCGGTGAAAGCCAGAAGCCAGCCCCAACTTACATTGCAGATGCCCTGAATGGGAAGCCTGTACTACAGTTTGGCCTGGATGATGGCTCGGACCCCATCAACCGTTCCCTCATTATTGATGATGCGGACAACCTTGACGGCGGTGCGGGTATTTCCATCTTTACCGTCCTGAAGCGGAATCAGTTTTTCGCTGACTTCGCGGCCGTGTTCCAAAAGCGGGATATTTCGAGCGGTGCCGCTGCACAAGCCTATGTACTGGAGTTCAACGGTGGCGCTAATCCGCATACTATGCAGTTTGTCATTGAGCGGTCCCTATTCCTGCGCAGTGACTCCGAGTTCAATGCGGAAGACTACTATATTATCAATGCGGAGCTGCAGGGCGACTTTGGCCAGGCTGTTCTGCGCAGCAATGGCGCGATAGAGAAGGTCAACAGCTTTAACCAGATTATTCCGGCAGTAGACGCCCCGGCTATCGTTGCCGGCTTCCAGCCGATCAGCATTCCGGAGCTTGTGGTTTACAAGAAAGGGCTGAACGCTGCCCAAAACCTGATCGTCCACAATTACCTGGCCGTCAAGTATGGCCTGGACATCATGGATGGAGACAATGACCTGAAGCTCTATACCAACACCGAATACACAGAAGACCTCATCGGCGTCGGCAAGACCTTATACCTAGATGGCACCACCGAGCACGAGCACCGCTCTGCCTCAGGCGCGGGCTTGCAAATTGACGTCCGTTCGCCATTTGCCCTTGACGACTTTGTGATGGCAGCCCACAACGGGTTAGCGGTAGACGACCCCACCGACTGGGACCGGGTTTGGAATGTCGAAGTCATTGGCAACAGCCCGAATGTCGACCTTATATTCGACTTTGAAGCCGCAGGCGTAGATGAGCCGGGCTCTATCGACAACCTGAAGCTGCTTTATCACGATGGCGACGACTGGGTTGACCTCGAATTGGTACCTGTACCCGGAGATGGCACCGTAAAGTTTGCCGTAGATGGCCTGCAATCTGGGCAGTACCGGCTTGGTACAGTAGTCAGCACAAAGGAAGTGGACCAGTCTGACCTGCTCCGCGTATTCCCGAACCCCAGCAACGGGGAAGCCGTGAACGTCCGACTCGACAACACTGCTCAGGGCGAAGTCCAAATTGGCGTATACGATTATACCGGACGCGAAGTGCGCGCACAGCGTATTGAAAAAGCCGGCCCGGTATTACAAACAACGTTGAACCTGAACGGGCTGCCTAATGGCATGTACACGGTAAGAGTACTGCAGGAAGGCTCCTTCCAGGCGATCCGCAAAGTGATCAAGCAATAGTACTAATCGCAGAACGAAGAAGGGTGCCGTTTCCGTCTTCGGAAAGGCACCCTTCTGTTTTTTCATATGACCTGCGGCCAAGGCCTATGCTTTATCATTACAAGATATTCCACTGCTTATCCTTTGGTTGACATTCGTAATTTTCAACCGCTTAACCTTTCGGATATGCTTTCGAACTTCCCAAGACGCTTTTGGGGTACTGTTCCCATTCCTTTACTGGTTGTTCTGCTGTGCGCAGTGGGGACGCTGCCTGCGCAGGCTCCCCGGCTTCCATCTGATCTAACCCTCAAAGCCCGGATCAATCAGTATGATACAGAGCACCACAACTTACTCTTCCACCGGTACGGGACTAAGGTGGGTGCGGGTCTCAACCGGCTTTCGCTTCCCGATAGTGAGTGGGCTATTCATTTTGAACTGAATGACCTGCCTGACCAATCCAGTACACTGGAGGGCACTGCTACCTTTATTTGCCAATCCGGGCAAACGCCCTCTGCGTCGGTATCCATTGATTTTGAATTTTCGGGCTGGTCCACCGACAATTATGTCCTGATGCCCGGAGCGGCCTACAACGGCAACCGCTTCCCCTATCGGCGCATCCGATACTCGCCCAAACTTTTGGACCCCAGGGATATCGGGCCCGGCATTCCCACGATCATAAGCGATGTGCCCAAGCTCAACGTCAGCGACGGCCCTTCGCGCATCCAACAGCGGACGGGCGATATGACCCTGCCCGCTATTGGTTTCCATGAACCGGAAAAACAGCAAGGCGTATGGCTGCTGACCCCGCCACAGACCCGGCTTGGCGATTCCGGCATAGACATTGCTGAGAGTAAAGACCGGGGAAAAGCAACCATTAGCATCACCGCTCCCGTGGTCCGCGAGCAATACAAATACCGGATTACGGACAGCCGCTGGCCTTCCGATGATGAGCCTGTAGATTTCAATGCGGGGGACACGGTTCAGATTACCTTTCAGTTGCACCACTTTTCAGCGCCTGAGCTACAGGAGCTATTCGATTACTACACCAAAATCCGCAAAAGCTACCTGCCGCCCGGTGAGCACCATCTGATCCTCCCCTTTTCCGAGGCCTTTCCCGTACAGGAAGCTAAATTCAACCGGCTGAACTGGGAAGAGGAGCACGGCTATTATTCCGTTGGGCCCCGCAATATGTTCCTGCAGGATTGGCAGATTGGCTGGACAGGCGGCATGATTTCCACCCTGCCCCTGCTTTGGGAAGGGCATGATACCACCCGGCAGCGGGTGCTCCGGCAGTTCGACTGGCTCTTTCCGGACGGGCTGGCCCCATCCGGGTTGTTCTGGGACTCCGGCGAGCATGGCGACCAATGGTACGGCGGGGATATCCGCAAACCCCACACCAAGAACTGGCACCTGATCCGCAAAAGCGGAGACGGGCTCTACTACGTCCTCAAGCAGCTGATACTGATGGACAGCCTGGGCATTACGCCGAAGCCAAACTGGGTTTCCGGCACGCGGGGCGTTGCCGATGCCCTGGTAAAAATTTGGAAAGGCCACGGGCAATTTGGGCACTTCGTCGATAACCCCACCGGAACAGTCATCGTGGGCGGCTCCACAAGCGGCGGCATCATTCCGGCAGCCCTCACCCTGGCCGCAAACTATTTTAACCAGCCCGCTTACCTCGAAACTGCAAAAGCTGCCGCCCGGTATTACTATGACAACTATGTGCAACGCGGCCTGACCACCGGTGGGCCCGGCGATGCCCTGCAAAACCCTGACAGCGAATCCTGCTATGCCCTGATCGAATCCTACGCCAGCCTCTACGAAGCTACTGGGAATAAAGCGTGGCTCAAAATGGGCGAGGATGTCGCTCGGCAGTTCTCAACCTGGGTTATTGCCTATGATTACCCCTTTCCGGAAAATTCTTTATTTGGCAAGGAAGGGATGCACTCTACAGGTGCTGTCAATGCCAACACGCAGAACAAGCACGGCGCGCCCGGCATTTGCACCCACTCCGGGCAGGCCCTGCTTAAGCTCTACCGGGCTACGGGCGATGCTTTCTACGCTGAGCTCCTGCAAGACATTGCCCGCAATATGCCGCAGTACCTGCCCCACCCCCTCAACCCCATCGAGGGGACGAAGGAAGGCTGGATGTGCGAGCGGGTCAGCACCACCGACTGGCTGGAGGGCATCGGGGAGATTTCCTACCTCACCACCTGGTCGGAAACCGCCCTTATGCTCACTTATGTGGAAATACCAGGGCTCTACGTGCAGCCCGACCGGGGTGTCTGCATCCCCTTTGACCACGTGGAAGTCACAAGCCAAACCGAAACCGCGGAAGCTCTCGAGATTGTCCTTCACAATCCAACCGAAGGTATAGCCACCGTCAAAATACTGGTGGAAAATGCCGCCGGCCGGGCCCGCCCCCTCGGCGAGCTTGCCCTCTGGAATACTTCAACAATAACCCTGAAGCCCGGTGAAAGCCGAACCCTTCAGTTCAAAAAATAACCAACCATGGATAAGTTTCATACACGACGTGTTGATAGAAAGCAGGTGTTCCTGATGGGATGCCTGCTCTTTTCCACCCTCTTCGCTTTGGCCCAGGAATTTGATCGGCAGCCGGTGGATGCCGTAAAAGCCGTAGCCGATAAGACGCTGCGGGAAGTGCCCTTTGCCTTCCGGGCAATCCTCCAAAAACCGGGCACCTACTTCCGGGGCATGAATACCCTCAACCTGGAGCGGACCTTCCCGATGGGAGAGCCTGGTGTAGCCTACGCACTTAGCGTAATAAAAAGCGAACGCACCTCTACCCTGCCCCTGGAAGTCAGCCACAGCGACGGGCTAAAAATCTGGCTAAACGGAGAAGTCGTTTACGAAAAACAAAAAACCGGGCCGGCAATAGTACGGGAGGAAGAACGGGATGTCTTCCTGGAGAACACTATTCAACTGCCCGTTCAGGAAGGCCATAACGAGCTTTTGATTAAATCGGAAAGTGCTGGTACGGACTGGAAAGTCTTCCTGCGCCCCCGTTTCCCAAAAGTGCATGAAGGCCAAAAGCAGGACAATGAATGGATGAAGTTGTCCATCGGCTACCTGCCGCACATCACCGAGGAGGTGGCAGAGCTGTCCAACTGGCTGGTCATTGGCCCTTTCCCCAACCCGGGCCGGTCTGGGCTGACCACCACTTACCCGCCGGAAGAAGGCTTTGTGCTCGGGCGCCTGTATGAATACGGGGGCCGGGAAATCGCCTGGCAATTGCCCAAAGTAGAAATCCTGGCGGATGTGATTGATGCCGACCCGCTCTGGGGCACGCTCTACGACTGGAACTACCACACGGCCGGCTACGCCTGGGCCATCCGAAACCTGGGCGAATATACCGGAGAACAAAAGTATGTGGACTACCTGGCCACTTACTGCAATTTCATGCTCGACATCAAGCCCTATATCGGCTACGAGAAGTACACCCTGCACCGGCCCTATTCCCGCCACACCCACCTTTGGAATACGCCTCTGCTGGACTTTACCTCCGCCCCCGCCCTGCCCTTTATTTACCGCTTGCGCAAAGATGCCGCCTTCGACCGGCGGGAAGACTACCGGGAACTGGTAGAAGCCACACAGGACTACCTGATGAACGAGCAAATCCGACTGCCCGATGGTACTTTCACCCGGGAAACGCCCTTCAAATACACCACCTGGGTGGATGATATGTTTATGGGCATCCCCTTCCTCTTGCAATCGGCTTTGCTTGCCGATGACCCCGACGAGCGGCAACAGTATTTCGACGATGCGGCCAATCAGGTGCTGGGCTTCCACAAGCGGGTGTATGACCCGGAAGTAAACCTGTACATGCATGCCCAGTACTCTGAGCGCCCCGAGGTAAAACTCCCCTACTGGTCGCGCGCCAATGGCTGGGGCATCTGGGCCACCACGGAGGTCCTGCTGCACCTGCCCAAGAGCCATCCGAAGTACAAAGATATCCTGCAGATTTACCGCAACCACGTAGACGGGCTGGTGAAGATGCAGGACCCCGTTTCCGGCTTTTATCATAACGTCCTTGACCACCCGGATTCCTTTGAAGAAACTTCCGGTACCGCCATTTTTACTATGGCTATCGCCCGTGGGATCAACGAAGGATGGCTTAAAGACAAAAAGTACCGCCCTTACGCACTTAAGGGCTGGAAAGCACTGGACAGTGTTGTTGCCAACGATGGCACCGTAAGCCAAATCTGTATGGGCACCATGTGCACCGAAGATGTGCAATACTACTACAAGCGCCCGGTCGTCAAGGACGATTCTCATGGGTTGCTCGGGCTGATTTTTGCCGGCATCGAAGTCCAAAAACTACTGAATCGATAACTGAAAGCCTTAACCATGAAGTACTTTGCCCTACCGCTGCTGGCCTGGGCGCTGCAAGTCATTGCTGCTCCGGCGCAGCCTCCTGCTGGCTCCATGTATGACGACCGTATCCAAGACCTTCTGGAAGTGATGACTCTGGAAGAAAAGATCGGGCAGCTGACGCAAATCAGCAACCATTTTGACATCACTGGCCCACCGCCCGATGAAGGGGAAAACAAAATCCGGTACGATCTGCTTAGCAATGGCTTGCTGGGCGCCATGCTCAACATTACCGGAGCGGAGCACACCCGGAAAGTCCAGGAAATGCACCTGAAGGGCAACCGGCACGGCATTCCGTTGCTTTTTGGGTTAGATGCTTTGCATGGGTACGAGACAGTTTTTCCCATCCCCATCGCAGAAGCCAGCAGCTGGGATTTGGAAGCTATTTCCACCTCCGCCCGCATCACCGCCCGGGAAAGCGCCGCTGCAGGCGTCCACTGGACTTTTGCCCCAATGGTCGATGTCAGCCGGGATGCCCGCTGGGGCCGGATCATGGAAGGTGCCGGGGAAGACCCGTACCTGAACGCGCAGGTAGCCGCAGCCCGGGTGAAAGGGTTTCAGGGCGATGACCTGTCTGCCAACACGACTATAGCGGCCTGCGCCAAGCACTTTGCCGGGTATGGTTTTGTGGAAGCTGGCCGGGATTACAATACGGTGGATATGAGCCGGCAGACGCTGCACAACGTCGTATTGCCTCCTTTTAAAGCCTGTGTGGATGCGGGCGTGTCCACCTTCATGGGCGGCTACCACGAACTCAATGGCGTTCCGGTGACCACACATGCCTACCTGCTGCAGGAGGTGCTGCGGGAAGACTGGGGCTTTGAAGGGTTTGTCGTTTCGGATTACAACTCGGTAAAGGAGGTGGCCAGCCATGGGCAGGCCGCTAATCTGGAAGCGGCGGCTGCGCTATCTCTTAAAGCAGGCAGCGATATGGATATGGGCTCGCTGACCTACTACTACCATTTGCAGGAGCTGGTAGCTTCTGGCCAATTGGACGAATCGGTCATCGACCGGGCGGTGGCGCGCATCCTGCGGGTCAAATTTGAGCTGGGGCTCTTTGAAGACCCCTACCGCTACTGTACCCCTGAACGGGAAAAACGCTGGCTCTCCGCCCCTGAACATCAGGAAGCGGCGCGGTCAGTCGCCCGGCAGTCCATCGTTTTGCTTAAAAATAAAAAAGACTTGCTGCCTTTGTCCCGGCAAAAGCGCATTGCCCTGATTGGCCCGCTGATCAAAGACAAGGACAACCCCCTGGGCAGTTGGAGGGCACGGGGCATCGATAGTTCCGCCGTTTCCATTTGGGAAGGGCTGCAGGCGGCCTGGCCGGATGCCCGGTGGGCCTACGCCAAAGGCTGTGGTATCACAAGGGGTGCGCGCAGCTTCCGCGACCGCCTGACAATCGACTACGATACCTCGGGGTTTGCGGAAGCTCGCCGGGTGGCAGCGGAGGCCGATATGGTGGTGCTGGCGCTGGGGGAAGACTGCTTTATGTCGGCAGAGGCCCGCAGCCGGGTGCACCTCGACCTGCCCGGTGTCCAACAGCAACTGCTGGAAACGGTCTACGAGGTCAACCCAAGCATCGCACTGGTGCTCATGAATGGCCGCCCGCTGGACCTCAGCTGGATGGATGAGCGCCTGCCCGCCATAGTAGAAACCTGGTTTTTGGGCAGTCAGTCCGGGCATGCAATTGCCGATGTGCTGACCGGGGCGTACAATCCTTCCGGGAAGTTGCCGGCCTGCTTCCCCCGCTCCGTGGGGCAGCTGCCGCTTTACTACAGTCAGAAAAATACCGGCCGCCCGGGAGATGAGGATCATCCCCATATTTTCTGGTCGGGCTATATTGATGAGCGCAATGACGCCCTTTATCCCTTTGGTTACGGATTGAGCTATACCGACTTCACCATCAGCGACTTAAGCCTCAGCACTTCGACCTTTACACCAGGCGAAGTGCTAAAGGTCAGCCTGACCCTTACCAATACCGGCAACCGGTCGGGACACGAGGTGGTGCAGCTGTACACGCGCGATCATACGGGCAGCAGCACCCGCCCGGTAAGGGAGCTGAAGGGGTTTCAGAAGGTCTTCCTTGAACCCGGGCAGCGCCGCAGGGTCATCTTTGAGCTTACGGAGGCTGACCTGGCCTTTTATACGGCCAGTGGGGAGTGGGAAGCGGAGCCGGGGCACTTTTCGGTCTTTGTGGGCAATAGCTCGGAGGCGGATTTGGAAGCGGCGTTTGAGCTGGCTGCGCCTCGGTAGAGCTTGGGTTGGAGGTAGTGAGAAAGGGATGGGCATAACCTTAAGACACAGGCTTTTGGTGATCATAGTTTTACATTCCGTACCTGTCTGCCATGGCCTGCCAGGCAGGCCTACGGCACGGGATATTCTTTTAGTGTGATTTTTACCCACATCAGACCCCTAACGGAGTCAATTGTAAAATACAAACCCAATGTTCAAATTAGTAAAGCCATTACAACGAATATCTATCATGCCTTTTCGCTATTGTGTTTTTCTTTTGATGCTGATGTGCCATGGTTCCGTGTACGGCCAATCGCCTTACCGGGATTTCGACAGCAGCCTGATGCCGCATGGAAATGCTTTTGAAAGCTGGGAAAGGGAGACGGAGCCTAACCGTACTTTCTTCGTGGACCAAAATCATCCGAAGGCGAGTGATGACAACCAAGGTACAGAGGCGCGGCCCTGGCGTACTATTGGAAAAGCGGCGGCGGCTTTGCAGCCCGGGGAGCGGGTACTGATCAAAAGCGGGACTTACCGGGAAGCGGTACATCCTGTACGGGGCGGAACAAGTCCGGAGAAGATGATCACGTACGCGGCTGCGCCCGGCCACCGGGTGGTGATTAGCGGTGCCCGGGAGTTGCCGCCGGAAGGATGGGAACCGGGCAAAGGATGGCGCTACACGGGCCCGCGGCACACTTACGAAGACACGGAGAAGCCGCCGCTTCAAATCTGGCAATACGACCTGCCCCCAGAGTGGTTCATGGGGTATAATCCTTTTGCCTTGCGCAATCTTGCTCAAGATTTGGAATGGGTGGATTACAAAAATATCAATATGAAGGCCCACTTTCAGCGCCGCGGCCGCCTGTTTCTGGATGGCCATTTGCTGAAGCAGGCGGAGCACCCGGTAGATCTTGCCGAAGCGGAGGAAGGTGCTTACTGGATTGAGCACAACGGGCTGCGCTTGCATGTCCGTTTCCCCGGGCGTAGCGGGCCTACCGATTACAGCTCAATTGAGGCTGCTGTGAAAGAGCAGGTTTTTACGCCATCGGATTACGGGCTGCCCTACATCAGGCTAAAGGGGCTCACCTTTGAGAAGGCCGGCAATGGGTTTGCGATGCCACAGCGCGGCATGGTCTCTGCCCGCCGGGGCAACCACTGGATCATTGAGGACTGTACGCTGGAATGGGCCAATAGCATCGCGCTGGACCTTGGCAACGAAATGTGGCATACCAACTCACAGCCCGGGCTGGGCGACCACATCGTGCGCGGCAATACCTTCCGCCACTGCGGCACCGGCGGATTGCAGGCCAACGGTGCCCGCCGACTGCTGGTGGAGGACAACCTCTTTGAGCACATTGGCTGGCACGATGCGGAGCACGGTTGGGAATCCGGTGCGATTAAATTCCACCGTGCCCGGGGGACGCTGATCCGACGCAATGTATTCCGCCACATTACTTACGCGACGGGTATCTGGCTGGACTACCTTTCGAGCGAAAACTGCCGGGTCACCCAAAATGTCTTTTCCGATATTACCACCGCCCGGGGCGCCATTTATGTGGAAGTCAGCCGGGGTGCGATCTACGTCGACCACAACGTCTTCCACAAATTGCGCAGCCAGTACTGGATCAGCGGCGACTACGGTGCAGGGGGCAACGCCTTTTACACGGATGGCTCGGACAGCATCCACTTCCACCACAACCTGGCCATTGATATTGAAAATACCGGTTACGGCTCCTACCTCAATCCGACCCGCATCGTGGCAGGCCGAGGTGGAACGGCCCGCGCGCAAAGCGTAACCGACGATATTTTCATCGACTGCCGCAAGCACGCCATTGAGCTGCCCAATGCCCACAACCATACGGATGGCAATCTATTCGCCCAAATGCCCAGTGGGTTTCTAAAGCTGACCAATCCGCCCCCCGCCCTGCTGCTCGATCTGAAAGCCTGGCAGGACTACTTCGGATGGGAAGCGCAGGGCAAAAAAGTCAAAGCCCACGCGGTCCTGCATACCGATGAGCTTCGGCTCCGATGGGAAAACATACCTGCCATTGACATAGATGCAGGCCCGTTTTTATTCCGAAGTGGAGCGCAGGAAATACATATAGATCCCAGGCAGCGGGAATGACCGTAAGGGTTTCGCTTTCTAATTTTCTCTTTGCAGGAAGTACTGTACGCCAATTGAGGCCCCAATGCACCAGTTTACCAATTGCCGACCCACCTGCCTCCTTCGGGCGACATAGCATATGCGAGGCCGCTAGTACCTAAAACCGTCACCGGTGCCCAAAGCCTTCGGGGACGGGACGCGGGCAGGCACACCCCCCATTCCAATCGTGAAAAATACTTCTTTATTGGTATATTGTGAATGATGCGGATTTTGTGCCGCGCGCGTTTTGAACAGTTGGGGCGGTTTGGTGTACGAATCTGAGGCGGCGGATTTTCAGTGGGATGGCAACATCGGTGGCTCACCCGCCAGGCATAGCCCTTTTTCCTATGCGGTGCAATACCGGCTGCCCCACGAATCAGCGGTAGTGACTAAATCCGGTAGCCTGATGGTTACAAGATAAACCTCCAATGCCCCCTTTAAGGAGAAGGCAGGGCGAGGGCTTGCTGGTGCAACTGCAGAAACGCAATACACAGTTAGCCTGAGCCCGACAAATGAACGGGTTTGGGCAAGCCTCACCCGGTTTAGCCCATGCTTGATAACCTATACCGGCAACGAAGTCCTTTCCCCGATTAAAGCCGGGGCAAATTGACTGCGGGTTGACGTACCTTTGCGTATCGGCAAACTCCTGCGCCGGGTGGGGTGACCCAACTCCTTCATTCCGAGTTTAACCAACAACTATTCCGGATTATGCAAACAAACCGCTTTTTGCCCCTAATGCTACTGCTAACTGGTATCGCCCTGCTGTGGGCTTGCGGCAGTGGCCAAGCCCCCCAAGACGATAGCTACACGTCCATTACCATCCGCAACTCAGCGGATCAAGGTTTCACAGATGTGGGCTTCGAAACCACCATCCCGGAAGACAGCAAGCCAGGATGGACGCTGTACGATGCCGAGTCTGATACCTGGCTCCCCGCACAGCAGGATGACCTCGATAACGATGGCAATCCGGAAACCCTCTTTTTTCTGGCCGGCTTCGAAGGTAAAGGCGAGCGTACCCTGACCTACAAGCCGGCTCCGGAAAGCCTGTCGGCCGAAAAGCGTTCGCAAATCGTCTTCAAGGTGCAAGACCGCCCCTTTTCCCCGAAGACCGCCCGGGAAATGCTGGCGGATTATACGCCACGCCAGTCGCTGACAGTCCCCAGCGATCTCACGCCCCAAAACATGTGGGTCATGTTCGAAGGCCCGGTATGGGAAAACGACTTGGTGGCTTACCGCTTTTACATGGACGACCGCTTCCGCACCGATATTTACGGCAAGAAAGTCCGGGACATGGTCATGGACACCGTGGGCTGGGACTATCACGACCTGAAGGACTGGGGATCTGACATTCTCAAAGTGGGCAACTCCCTGGGCATTGGCAGCCCCGCCATCTGGTACCAGGAAAAAGCCTATGCGCTTTCGAAAACGGCTCAAAAAGACATCAGCGTCATAGCCAGCGGCCCCCTGCGCAGTATTCTCCGGGTCAACTTTGAAGGCCTGGAGATCGATACTTTCCGGCTGGACCTGTCCGTAGACTTTGAAATTCAGGCCGGCCATCAGTGGACGGAAGTGCGCCTGCAGTCTAAAACCCCGCTGCCAGAAGGGATGAAGTTTGCCACCGGCATCGTCAAGCATACCGACCAAATCAATGCCAAGCGGTACAATGGCGTGCAGGCCTACTACAACTGGGACCACCAATCGTACCACAGCCAGCAGCTGGGCTTTGCGCTAATGGCCGAGGAAAGCCAGGAGCCCGTCTTGTACGACAGCAAATTGGACCACCTCATGATCCTCAATGCCAGCAATGAAGCTGCGGCCTACCGCTTCATGGCGGTTTGGGAAGAAGACCCGATGGAGATCAGAGGCATTGTGCAATTCCGGGAGCATTTGGCGAAGGAGGCAGCACTGTGGCAGACAGATTTTCAAATAAAAACCAATAAATAGCAAGACTAACCTTTTTTGAAGCAGCTAAACTAATCCAACTATGCCAACCGAAATCAACCGAAGGCATTTCCTGACCATGCTCAGCAGCCTTTCCGCAGGTACCGCTGTGGCAGGCAGCAGCCTCTGGAGCCCCATCCTAAAGGGAGAAAAACTCAAAATTGCCCTCGTGGGCACCGGCATCCGCGGCATCACTTTCTGGGGGCGGCGGCTGGTGGAAAAATATTCCGATATCCTCGAATTTGTAGGCCTTTGCGACATCAACCCGGGCCGGCTGGAGTTTGCCCTCAAGGAAATGCAGGTGAGCTGCCCGACCTACGCCAATTTCGAAAAGATGGTGCAGGAAAGGAAGCCCGACCTGGTGATTGTCACCACCAAAGACTCCAACCACCACGAGTTTATCATCAAGGGGCTGGACATGGGCTGTGATGTGCTGACGGAAAAGCCCATGACCACCGATGAATTCAAATGCCAGGAAATCATTGATGCCGAGCGCCGGTCCAACAAAAACCTGATCGTCGGCTTCAACTACCGCTGGAGCCCGTACATGACCAAGATCAAGGAACTCCTAATGGAGGAAAAGATTGGCAAGGTGACCTCGGTGGACTTCAACTGGTACCTCAACACCTACCACGGGGCGTCCTACTTCCGGCGCTGGCACGGGCTGCGGCAGGCGGGCGGTACGCTATGGGTGCACAAAGCCACCCACCACTTTGATTTGCTCAACTGGTGGCTCAACTCCGACCCCGAGGAGGTCTTCGCCTACGGCGACCTGGAGCACTACGGCAGCAATAACCCATTTCGGGGCAACAATTGCCGCGATTGCGGCCACAAAGACAAATGCGCCTTCCACTGGGACATTACCGAAAACGAATTCCTGATGAACCTGTACGTCAAAAACGAGCACCACGACGGGTACATCCGGGACAACTGCCTGTTCCGGCACGAGATCAACATCTACGACAAAATGTCGGCACAGATCAAATACGCCAACAATGTCTTCGTCAACTACTCCCTGACCACCTACTCCCCCTTCGAGGGCTGGCGCATCGCCTTCAACGGCACGGATGGCCGCCTGGAAGCCTGGCAGGACATCCCCTACGTGGAAGAGCAGGACGTGAGTCAGGCAGAGCTGCACGCACAGGAGATGAATCAGAAGGAAGGCGAAATATACTACAAGCCCCTCATTACTCATAATCTGTGGAATGACTACGAGCGCATCATGGTGGGCTACGAGCGAGGCGGCCACGGCGGTGGCGACAAGCGCCTGCACGATAAAATCTTTGTCCACCCGGAGAAAAAAGACCCCTACGACCGGGCTGCAGGCGTACGCGACGGCGCCATGTCCATACTGATTGGCGTAGCTGCCCGCAACAGCATTGAATCCGGCCACCCGGTACGCATCGCGGAGCTGACGAACTTGCAGCCGCGGGCGAAGCGGATTTAGCATTTTTATTTTGAGCTGCAATGACAGCGGGCATCCGAAGGGTTTCGGATGCCCGTTTTAGGTTTGGTCCGGTGGCATTGACCTGGTCGATATTCCTTCAATCGTTTACAATTTAGCAAACGGGGCAAACGCTTCGGGACATTTTTGCTTACGCTTAACCCACAGTTAACATTGTCACCAATATGACAAACCCCCAGTCGGGAAAAAACAAACACCGACAATTGCTATAACACCACCGCAATTCATGTATCTTTAAACAAACACAAAGAATTGCGCGCAGCACATCCGAAACCAAAGCTCAACAACACCGCTCAACCGATTTATTTACCTTAATAACTATTTTAACATGAACCTTTAC
>CAZNSK010000096.1:0-24027 GCA_964575505.1 uncultured Phaeodactylibacter sp. | reverse complement strand
CCGTTCGGGATTTTAACCCTATAAGTAGTACGCATGCATGGCACACAAAAAAGCCACTGCCCGATACGGACAGCGGCTTTTCTTAATCCACTTATAATCTAGCTTAAACGGTGGTTTCCGACCCCAGTGAAGAGGACAGGTACTCCCGGTTCAGCATTGCAATATTTTCGACAGAAATGCCTTTGGGGCACTCGGCTTCACAAGCTGTGATATTGGAGCACATGCCGAAGCCTTCATCATCCATCTGCTTGACCATAGCTTGCGCGCGGCGCTTGGCTTCCACTTTACCCTGTGGCAAACGCCCCAGGTGAGCCACTTTCGCGCTTACGAATAACATAGCGGAAGCATTAGGGCAAGCCGCCACACAGGCCCCGCAACTGATACAGGCTGCTGCATCAAAGGCACTTGCTGCGGTTTCTTTCTCAATTGGAATGGCATTGCCATCCTGCGCCTGTCCGGTGTTGATGGAAATGTATCCTCCTGCCTGAATAATACGGTCAAAGGAGTCGCGGGTAACCACTAGGTCTTTGATAATGGGGAAAGCACTGGCGCGGAAAGGTTCGATCACGATCGTATCCCCATCCTTGAAGTGGCGCATATGCAACTGGCAAGTAGTCGTGCCCTGCATTGGGCCGTGCGGCTCACCGTTGATTACCATGCTACAGGTACCGCAGATGCCCTCCCGGCAATCGTGCTCGAAGGCTACCGGTTCTTCCTTTTTGGAGATGAGGTCTTCGTTCAGTACATCCAGCATTTCCAGGAATGACATATCCGGGCTTGCTTCAACCGAGTAGGTTTCAAAGCGCCCTTTGGTGTCGGCGTTCTTCTGACGCCATATTTTTAGTGTAAGTTTCATCTTTTTAAATTTTCTGCAAACGTTCTGAGTTGAAGAAATTGGGTGCTCTTACTTGTAACTACGTGTCTTCAACTCTACATTTTCAAATACAAGTTCTTCCTTGTGCAGCTTGGGGTCTTCTTCCCAGCCGGTATACTCCCAGGCCGAGACGTAAGCGTAGTTCTCATCGTCCCGCAGGGCTTCGCCTTCTTCCGTTTGGTACTCCTCCCGGAAGTGGCCGCCGCAAGACTCCTGACGGTCCAGCGCATCTACGACCATCAACTCACCGAGCTCCATAAAGTCTGCGACGCGGTGGGCTTTCTCCAGCTCGGGGTTGTAGTCCATCGCATCACCGGGGATGAAGACATCCTTGTAGAACTCTTCCCGCAGCTCGCGGATCATGTTGCGGGCTTTTTTCAGGCCGTCTGCATTGCGCGACATGCCACAGTAGTCCCACATAATTTTGCCCAGCCGGCGGTGGAAGCTTTCTACGGACTGATTTCCCTTGATGTTCATCAGCTGATTGAGCCGATTCTCCACCTCTTTTTCGGTTTGTTCAAACTCGGGCGTATTGGGGTCGATCATTGGCGTACGGATTTCCTTGCTCAGGAATTGCCCAATGGTATAGGGCAATACGAAGTAGCCGTCTGCCAGCCCCTGCATAAGGGCGGATGCCCCAAGGCGGTTTGCGCCGTGGTCCGAGAAGTTGGCTTCTCCGGTAGCAAACAAGCCCGGGATATTGGTCTCCAGGTTATAATCGACCCATAAACCGCCCATGGTATAATGAACAGCCGGGTAAATCTTCATTGGCGTTTGGTAAGGGTTGTCGCCGGTAATCTTCTCGTACATTTCGAAAAGGTTGCCATACTTTTCTTCCACTACCTTTTGGCCAAGCTCTTTGATTTTGGCTTCGCTCGGGTTGCTGATGCCTTTGGTGTTGGCTTCTGCCTGGCCGTAGCGCATGATGGCCGATTCGAAATCAAGGAAAACAGCCAGACCGGTCGGTGCAACGCCCAACCCTTCGTCGCAGGCTACCTTGGCAGCCCGGGAGGCCACATCACGCGGCACCAGGTTGCCGAAGGCCGGGTAGCGGCGCTCCAGGTAGTAATCGCGCTCTGATTCCGGAATGTCATTGGCCGTCTTGCGCCCTTCCCGTATGGCTTTGGCATCCTCCTGTTGCTTAGGCACCCAGACCCGGCCATCGTTACGGAGTGACTCCGACATCAGCGTGAGCTTGGATTGGTACTCGCCAGACTGCGGGATGCAGGTTGGGTGAATTTGCGTAAAGCAGGGGTTCGCCATGTAAGCGCCGCGACGTACGGCACGCCAGGCAGCGGTGCCATTGGAGTTCATCGCATTGGTTGACAGGTAAAAGACGTTGCCGTAACCACCGGATGCCAGTACGACACAGTGGGCGGCGTGGCGCTCCAGTTTTCCGGTAAGGAGGTTGCGGGCAATGATGCCCCGTGCCTTGCCGTCTTGAATGACGACATCCAGCATTTCGTGGCGGTTGTACATTTTAACGCTGCCAGCAGAAATCTGCCGAGACAGCGACTGATAGGCCCCCAGCAGCAACTGCTGCCCGGTTTGCCCCCTGGCGTAAAAGGTACGGCTCACCTGTACGCCGCCGAAAGAGCGGTTGGCCAGCAAGCCACCGTATTCCCGGGCGAATGGCACGCCCTGCGCCACTGCCTGATCAATGATGTTGCGGCTTACTTCCGCCAGGCGGTGCACATTGGATTCCCGGGAACGGTAATCGCCCCCTTTGATGGTATCGTAAAACAAGCGGTAAACGCTATCGCCGTCGTTTTGGTAATTCTTTGCTGCATTGATGCCACCCTGCGCAGCAATACTGTGCGCGCGGCGCGGGCTGTCGTGGAAAGTGAAGGCTTTGACCTTATACCCCAGCTCGCCCAGAGTGGCGGCAGCAGCAGCACCAGCAAGGCCAGTGCCAACTACGATTATTTCGATGCGGCGCTTATTGTTAGGCGCCACCAGATTCATCGTGCCGCGGTAACGCGTCCACTTCTCTGTTAATGGCCCCGGAGGAATATTACTTTGAAAAGGCATATTATTCAGGTTTTGCGATGGTCTAAAAGGATGATTACAGCTGCTGCAAGTACATGATGATGGGGATACTGGCAAAGCCCAGCGGGATCAGGATCGCGTAGGCAATTCCCACGCCCTTGATAAATGGGGTGTACTTGCGGTGGTTGATGCCCAGCGTCTGGAAAGCAGATTGGAACCCATGTAACAAGTGGTAGGCAATGACTACCATAGAGACGACGTAGAAGATCACGAAGCCCAGGTTTTGGTAGGTCACCGACACCAGCGCGTAGAGGTCCTTTACCGTTTTGCCGTCGTAAGTGGCCATAGGCGTAGCGCCTAGCTTCATCTGCAGCCAAAACTGATACATGTGCACGACGATGAAGACAAAAATGATCGTGCCCAGCCATGCCATATTGCTGGCTGCGAAGCTATTGGTGCCCGCCACCCGGTTGACTTTCACGGCGTAGCGTTGGCTGCCCCGGGCTTTCCGGTTCTTCTGCCACAGGATCCAGCCCTGAATGGCATGCAGCAATATTCCCGCGTACAACAAGTAAGAAACGGTCTTGATCAGCGGGTTTGTCGTCATGAAATAAGCATAAAGGTTGAATGCCTTGCCATCATCACCCGCCAGGAGCTGCAAGTTGCCGGTAAGGTGGACGACAAGAAAAACGATCAGGAATAAGCCCGTCAGACTCATAACAATTTTCCTTCCGATTGAAGAAGTCAGAAAATCAGAAAACCAACTCATGTTTTTTGCTTTTTCAGTTGTGGGTAGCCTTTTTAAAGGCTGTTTTGCTTTGATTACAAGCAAAATTACTGCCTGCAAAAGTAGTAACAAAATCTATGGATATTGACAAAGACCACCGAGTATTGTTTGGTTGACGTTGAGGGCTGAAGTTATTTAGAATCGATTCAAATTATAAACTTAGTTAAGGTTAATAATTGCCCGCGCAGCAAACAATTCAGTGGGTTAGCATCGTTTTTATGGTATAAAAATGAACGCGGGCGCGCAGGCAGCTCCATTTTTTCAACCTGTAGCAGATCAAAAGCATGCCAAATGCGCCCGGACAAGTACCTATATATTTATGGATAAAACCCAACGGCGCCCTAAAGTGAGCTTTTCCCATTTTCTGGAAAAATTCCCCGAAGTGCCTTTACCCATCACCCTCGCCGAAGAAGCCCACCACGCCTTTAGCCAAAAAAACGACCCCCTGCCCGGACCGATGATCGAGCAGTTCATCCTCCCCCTGGAGAATCAGCCAGCTGATGATTATACGGAATTTGTGCCCTGTATGCGCATCCCGGAAACCCATGATTTTCACGCTATTATCTATTGGCGGGCGATGCTTATGTCTTATCAGTACAAGCTTGTTTCCTTTTCCAAAAAGGGGGCATTGATTGATCAGCGCGTCATCGCCGGAACCTTCTCTCAGGGCCATACGTTGACTACTTCGGTAGCTACAATAGAAGACGATTGGATGATTTATATCGTCTCCGGTCAATCCCAATCCAATCAAAAAATGGGGTTTGACCCAAGCAAGAGCACCGCAAACCGGCTGGAGCTCTTGCCGGAAGGCAAAATCATAGAACATATTTGAATTAAACCTTCCCTATTTTAACTTAACCACTATATCGGTGGCTGTGTATCCACCAACCTTTCCCAGCCACCAGCTCTTTTTTTTAACACCCAAAACGATCATGAGCAAAAATAGAAAACACAAGTCGAAAAAGACCGGCAATAAATTAAGTGCCCGCCAACTGAGAGACGAAATCCTCAAACTTTTCCGGCGCCACCCCAAAAAACAACTGAACCCCAAACAAATCGCCCGCAAGCTAAAAGTGGCGAACAACCGCGACTCGGTGCAGGACGCACTCGAAAAGCTGTCCGAAAAAAATGAGCTCAAGCCTACCGGCGACTACAAATTCAAGCTTAACCGGCAGGACAACGCAGCCCGCAAGAATAGCCAACACTACGAAGGCCTTGTGGATATGACCCGCTCCGGTGATGCCTATATCATCTGCGAAGGGCTGGAAACTGATGTCCATGTCTCTGCCAAGTACCTGAAAACAGCCATGAATGGCGACAAGGTGAAAGTCAGGGTCTGGACGCCTTCCGGGCGCCGCAAGCCGGAGGGAGAAGTGGAAAAAGTACTGGAGCGCTCCCGTGACCACTTCATCGGCACCCTGTGGAAGTACCCCAAGCATGCGGTAGTCACCATTGACATCGTCCCGCCAATGGATGTAGAAGTAAACACCAAAGACCTGCCCGAGGCCCACGACGAAGACCGGGTCGTTGTCCGCATCGACGAGTGGCCGGACGGGCACAAGCATAACCCCAAAGGCACGATTACGACCGTACTGGGCAAAGCGGGCAGCAGCGATATCGAAATGAAGACGATCCTGGTCAATAATGGTTTTGACCTCGAATTCCCGGAAGATGTCAAACGTGAAGCAGAATATTTGCCGTCCCGTATCAGCAATGCCGAAGTAGAACGCCGGCGTGATTTACGGGGGCTGACTACCTTTACGGTTGACCCCGAAGACGCTAAAGATTTCGACGATGCCCTGTCGATCCGCCATCTGGAGAACGGGGAGATTGAAGTAGGCGTACATATTGCCGATGTAACGCACTACGTGAAAGAAGGCACGCCTCTGGACAAGGAGGCGCTGAACCGGTCCACCTCGGTTTACCTGGTTGACCGGGTACTGCCCATGCTGCCGGAGCGCCTGTCCAACGACCTGTGCTCCCTGCGCCCCAATGTAGACCGCCTGGCATTCTCTGCCCTTTTTGTCTTCAACAAAAATTTGAAAATCATTAACCGCTGGTTCGGCAAGACCGTTATCCATTCCGATCAGCGCTTTACCTACGAGGATGCGCAGACCCGAATCGATGGCGAAGGCGGCAGCTTTGCCCAGGAGATACAACAGCTGGCTAAAATTGCGCGCCATTTGCGCAAGCGGCGGTACAAAGAAGGGGCGATCAATTTTGAAACGGAGGAGGTCAAATTCCGGCTCGACAAAGATGCAGTCCCTGTAGAAGTATATGTGAAAGAGCGCAAGGAAGCGCACATGCTGATCGAAGATTTCATGCTGCTGGCCAACCGGGAAGTCGCACAGTATATCAGCCTGAAAGGGCGGGACGAGGAAATCCCTTATGTATACCGTATCCACGATGAACCAGACCCCGACAAGGTGCAGGAGCTGGCCCGCTTTGCCCGGGAAATGAGTTTCGATATGAATATCAGCTCTCCGGAAGAGGTTGGCCGGGCTTACAACCGCCTGGCGAAAGAAACCGAGAAACGACCGGAACTGCGGCTGCTCAGCCCTCTGGCAATCCGCACTATGGCGAAGGCGGCCTACTCTACCGACAACATCGGCCACTACGGGCTCGGTTTTGAATACTATACCCACTTTACTTCCCCTATCCGCCGGTACTCAGACGTACTATCCCACCGCCTGCTCGAACTCAACCTTGGCCACAACGACTTCCACCGCGTGAATAAGGCACGCTTGGAGGAGCAGTGCAAGCACATCTCCAAAAAAGAACGCAACGCCATTTCAGCCGAACGGGAATCCATCAAGTACAAGCAGGTCGAGTATATTGAGAAACATATTGGAGAAGAATTCGATGGCTTCATCAGTGGTATTATGGACCGCGGTTTCTTCGTAGAGCTGGAAGCCGGGCTCATTGAAGGCATGGTGCCCTTTGAGACCCTGGACGAACCCTTCGACGTAGCGGATTCCCGCCTGCGTATGACGGGTGCCTTTTCCAAAAAAGAATATAAAATGGGCCAGCGCGTACGGGTCCGCATTGCCCGGGCCGACCTGGCCAAGCGGCAGATCGAAATGGATTGGGTACGGGAAGAAGCCGTGCCTGCGGGTGGCGGTAATGGCAAAAACAATAATCGCAACCGGCGCCGGAAACGGTAAACCAAAACTATTTCTGACCAGTTGCCCAAGGCGCGGGGGTACAGCAGTTACGCTTTGTACCCCCGCGCCTCCCATGGCTGAGCGTACCATTCGCTGCTTCCTTGTATTTGCCTATCAGGATGCCGGCCGCCAACCCTATCGCCGTTGCCATCTTTGAAGCTCTGCAGGTATATTTGATGGATAACGGCTTCGCTCCACCAGATGCGCTTCATGCTTTTTTGCTGATGAATATAGGCGTAAGCAAACTGCCGGGTCGAACGGGAGCCACCGGGCTTGCTGAAACAACAAATCGGCACCCCAGCGTGTGAAGTGCCGATCCGAATCGCTGCATTTGGCGAAAGCCCTGCCCGGCGGCCGCCGGGGGGTTCCAAGAGGGGTTAACCCAGAAACTTGAAGTTGTACTGATAGACGCTTACTACCAGAATGATGAAGAGGAAGAAAGCAATGAAACCGTATAGCAAGCAATACCCTTTGCTCCCGGCATTTTTTATCTCATCAGCCATAGCTATGTTTTTTGATGTTATGGTTGTTACGGCTGCAAAGATGGACAAAAATCTAAAAATGGCAAAGTCTAAACGCCCGTTGAGCAGGCCCATTTGAAGTCAACCCATTGTAAATTAAGCGCCGGGCGAACGGCTCTGCCTAAAACCGTTTATGCGCGCTCCACTTTGATGCAGGCTTTGCAGCGAGCGGGCAGCAGCCCAGGTTCGCAGCTATGCCCCATAACAATACAAGGCTAACCGGCCTAATGCTCACCGCTACGCGCCCGCCTCCGAAAACAGCAGCCGCTCCTCTGATTCCAAAACCACCACTCCCAATCATCACATGCGTATGCAGTTTTTGACAAAATAAAAAAACGAAAATTGACAGTTTCTTGAAATTAATGTACTTTATCATGGCATGAAATTTCTTTCACCCAAAAACCCGGTACTATGAAACCGTTCAATTTAATTACCCTGGCAGTTGCTTTGATGGCACCGGCTTTCCTCCAAGGGCAGTCCGGCCTATCCAAAGAAGAAGCAGCAATCATGGAAGTCATTGAGAATGAATCCCGCTACTTCTGGGGGCGCGACTTCAAAAAGTGGAAAAAGCAGTGGGTGCACGAGCCTTATGTCGTTTGGTCGTCCTCCTCCCGGGATGGCGTACGGCAATTCTCAGGGTGGGACACCTGGTCGGACCAAGTCCGCAACCTCTTTGAAGAAGACCCCGAGCCTATCCCCTACGAAGGACACGTCAGGAAAGAAAACTACCAATTCCGGATTTACGAAGATGGAGCTTGGGTACGGTTTGAACAAGTCAATGAAGGTACCCGCACCTTCGAAAACCGGATTATGGAAAAGCAGGGGCGAAAGTGGAAGATTGCAGCAGTTCAGCTGTTCTTTGATGCCAATCAGCAGGAAGTGACCACGCAAGGCGAGGAGGATTAGACGCAAAAGCCGGAGCTGCTTCATCAATCAGCAGCTCCGGCTTAGGGAAAATCAGCGTTAGGGCGCGCTCCTAATAAAAACGGGAGCGGTTATCTTCGATATCGGCGTTCTTTTTCATCGCCTGAATCAGGCGGCCGGGCACCTGCTGCTGTACCGGAGAAGACATGGTCCGGCGCAATTCAGGGATGTTGTTCGGCTGGCCGGGTGCGGGCTTGGTCAGGACTTTTACCACGAAAACCCCGGTTTGACCCTGAATAGGCTCAGAGACACTGCCTTGCGCCATGGTATAGGCTTTGCCAATAACCCGGGGCTCAAAGCCCAGGCTAGGCACAAAGCTGGCGTTGAAAGCCACGTTCCGCGCCGTATCCACCTTTGTGGAGAACTGCTGAGCGATAGCATTCAAGTCGGTGCCTGAAATCTGAGCCGCCAGCATTTCTCCTTTTTTCTGGTTGATCACCTGTTGCTCAATTTCCTGCTTGATGTTTTCCACAGCGGGCAGCCCGGCCGCTTGCCGTGCCCGCAGGCCGACGACTGCATACTTATTGGTGTAATAATCCACCGGGTCCTGATAGCCGTATAATTCTGGCGATACTTCGCCGACGTTGGCATTGAAAGCCCAGCGGACAATGTCCCGGCTGGCCTGCCCACCGCCCAGCTCACCGATGGTGAAGGCGTTGCGGGTAAGGCCCGTTGAAGTTTTCAGCTCCAGGCCGCGGCTGGCTGCGCTTTCCCGCAGGGATTCCAGGTCTCGGTTTTCGCCGATGAAGGACAGTACCTCGGCTTCGATGCTTTCCTGGGTCTCTTCCAGGGGCACGATAGATTCTTCCAGGTACGCTACTTTCACCCGTGGGGTAGTAGACTCGCTGCGGCCCAGTACCTCTACCAGGTGCCAGCCGTAAGAAGTCCGCACCTTGTACAGCTCGCCAATATCACCAGTAATGAAGAGCACTTCGTTGAATTCGGGTACAAACTGGCCGGGGGTTACGCCCTCGTACTTGCCCCCTTCAGAAGCACTGCCCGGGTCCTGGCTAAAGTTGATGGCCAGAGAATCAAAGCTGGCTTGGTTGGTCACCAGCAAGTTCTGCAGGCTGTCGATAGTCTTCTCGGCGGCAGCGAACTGCTCCGGTGCCTGCGCCTGAATCAGGATGTGGCGGGTGTCAGCGGAGTCAGCGATCATCCGCCGTTCTACCAGCTTAACCGCCCGGTATTTGCCCTGATCCATGTAGGGGCCGTATACGCTGCCCGTCGGCATATTCATTACGGTATCGGCAATGGCGGCGCTGAGGGCATCCTTGGTCAGGAAAGTGGAAGGCGCCACGCCGTAGTTGCGTTCGGTGAAGAGGCTGTCATTCTCTGCTGCTTCAAACTCCGGGATCAGTTCCACAACCTGATTGCGCAGGGTAGCCGAATCTTCGGGCGTTGGTTTTACTTCGAACACAACGTACTCCAGGATACGGGTCTCTTCGTCGTTTTTGTATTTCTCCGCACGCTCCTCCAGGAAGCGCTCGTAGTCTTCGTCGGAAAGCGTCACTTCTGTATTGTCGATTTCGTCAAAAGGCACCTTCACATAAGCAAGGTTGATGGGCGCGCTTTGCTCCTGATGGCCCATTTCCGCCATCCAGGTCGGCGTGTAAATGGCTTTGGCGACTAGGTTGTTGATCTTGCTTTGCAGGCGTTCTTTGATAATCTCGTTTTCCTGGTGTGCCCAGTAGGACATCAGCCGGGGATCCTGGCTAATCGAGCCGTCTTCGATGGCAGTTTTAATTTGATTGAGCTGCTGAAAGTCGATCTGCCCGGTCTGCGGGTTGCGGAAGCGCTGCTGAATCACCGGGCTTGGGTTGGTCCCAAACTGCAGGTCCAGGAGCTCCGTTTTGCTTACGCCCAGCCCCAGGTTTTCGGCTTCCTCCTGGACCAGTGCTTCTTCAACGAAGTAGTTCCACAGCTGGTTGCGGCGGCTGTACAGGTCCCCTCCGGAGTTGCCGTACAGGACTTGCTCGGCGCGGTAAAACTGATTCCAATCCAGCTTTTTGCCCTCTATGTCCCCTAAAATCGTCTGGGAGCTGCCAAATACACTCTGCTGCCCGGAAGTCATATCCATTACGATAAAGCCGATCAGGCCCAGTGCAATCAGCACCACCAGCAGCCAGGAGTTCTTTCTAATTTTACTTATCAAAGCCATCTTAAGACCGATGTTTTTTGAAAATCAATGTTTCAGTTCTACACTTCCACAAGCTTTATCCAATAATACTTTGAGCTTGTGAATCCTCTACTTTACGCTAAAGAGACGCAAAGATAAGTTACCTTCGCGAAAATCCATGCAAATGTAGTTGGTTTAACGGCTAAATACAAACTTTGAGGAAAGTAGTGGAATAAGGATGGGCGTAGAGCCCCCAAAATGATTAAATTGGTCATGCGCTGCTAGCAGGTTGCCCCTTATAAAGTATATGTTGCCCATGAAAACCTTCCTGATCACTATTGCCGGTTTCCTAATCCTGCACGGCACTGCCGTGGGGCAGCCCGGGTTCTCCAAGTGGTTTGACTTTGGGAGTGAAGCAACTTTTCATAATATCTTGCTCAACGAAGATTCATTAATCATCTGTGGCTCCGTGTGGAATGAAACAGCTGAAACACTTGATGCCCTTCTTCTAAAGATGGATACTTCAGGTAACATTAGTTCCTTTAATACCTACACAGATAGTCTTGGCAGTCATCTCTCCTTTCAAAAAGGCTACCCCATCGTTAATACCTCTTCTGGAGGATATCTCATGGCTGGCGACATACTGAACAGAAGTAGCGATTGCCTAATCCTTTGGAGTCCAAATGGGACCGTAGAGGCTTTTTGGGAATACCCCTATGCCTCAAATATATTAACTAGTCTTCCACGAGGTATTTTAGAGCTATCAGATGGGTATTTGATTGCATGGCACAGGCAAATTGAAAACTTTAGACGAGACATTTACATAACCAAGATTGACTACCAAGGCAATATATTATGGGAGAACGACTACGGCGCGTACAATATGGACGAAACCGTAGGCAGCATCTGGCAGGAAGATGACAATACGATTGTACTGGGCGCTTCCAAGACCACGGATCAGCACGTCAACTTCCCCGCCCCACTGAAGTGCGGCTCCAGTTGGATTTTTGCTATTGACAGCCTCGGCGCCCCGAAGTGGGAGTGGCAGAGTGCGCCCTGCGAAGGCAATATCGTCAGGGGGCTGCACCGCACCGATGATGGCGGCTGGATTTACGCCACCCGCGACTTTCAGGCCTTTAACGCCGCCAACTGGGGGGCAGCGCCTAAATTCGTCAAGCGCGACAGCCTGTTCAACTTACTCTGGGAACGCCGCGTAGCCGACAGCTACTGGGACAGCAACGAAATGCTCAGCCTCGCTCCAACCCCGGATGGCCATTGGGTGGGCGCGGGCAGGTGGGTGATGCCAGAGCCCTATAACTCAATGCTGCCCGGAGACTTCTTCACGCCGGGCTGTTTGTACAAAATCAATGAACAAGGCGACAGCCTCTGGTCACGTTGTGATACGGTAAGCGGATTGGAGCACCGTACTCTCTTTCATCGGTACGGCGGAATAGTAGTGCTCCCCTCCGGAAATATCATTGGGGCAGGAGGATTCAAAGAAGAGATTATAAGTGTAGGGGATAAATCCTGGGCCTGGGTCACCAAAGTAGACGGGCAGGGCTGCCTGCAGGCCCCCTGCGGCCCTGTAAGTGCACAAGAGGAGCGGTGGCCTGAGGAAGGGTATTGCCGGGTATACCCCAACCCCGCCCGTGATTGGGCTTACCTGGACGCTAACCGCCCCATCACTGGCCTTACGCTGTTCCAAACGAACGGGCAAGTCGTTAAACGCTGGGGCGCGCTGCCCGAAAACCACCCCATTGACCTTTCTCCACTCCCCGAAGGCGTTTATTACCTCGAAATCTGGCTGGGCATGCAGCGGGTGGTACGCAAAATGGTGAAGATGAGGTAGAGATCATTGGCTTATTGTCGTTTGTTAATTTAGGCTCCCCTATTTGACGAGGTTGAGGCTTAGGTTTAGGTTTAGGGCTTGCGCTATGGCTTCCTGCCGGGAATAGCGAGCTATTCTTTCCTATGCCAGACCTAGCCTGGTCTCAACCTGAACCTCAACCTCAGCCCAGCCAGCGGCATGCCTTACAAATCATTCAGCCGCTTCTGCACGGATTTAATCACCCCCTCCTGAGCCTTAATACGGGCAGCCATTTCTTCCTGTGCCTGGATATTATCTTCGATGTCCTTTTCGGCTTTGGCAATGGTCTCTTTAGCACGTTGTATTTCCCGCTCGTAACGCTCTTTGTCGGTAGCGAGGCGCTCCAGGTCGCGGTTGAGGTCCTTGAGCATATTCTCCTGCTCTTCCAGTTCGATTTTGACTTTAGCGCGGGCGACTTCCAGACCGAAGCGGGTCAGCAATTTTTCAGCTTCTGTGTACTCCTCCCCGTGCTCCCGGGCACTGAGGAAAGCCCCGCCCATATCAATCCAAAGGTAAATAAAGGCATTGTCGTCTTTCTGCTCCGTTTTGGCGTATACGTCTACCGTATTCCCCCGGCCAATGCCGGCGATGTCGGCATCATCAGAAAGCCACTCTTTGTCCCGGCGCTGCCATTTCGGCTTTTCGCGGTAAAAGTCTTTCATATAGTCTTTCCAGAGGTCGGAAACCAGGTCTTCGTTTACACCGGGAATTTCCAATACAAGGGCGTTGCGAACCCCTTTGCTCATCTCTGCGGAGCGTTCCACAACCTGGCCCTGAGCCCCTACGTAGGCAAATGCAATAAGCAGAAGTGAATAAAAATTGCGATACATAATTGTCGTTTTTTTCTTTTGGACGCCCTTTGGCCAAAGCCGTCACGCTATTCGGGCACCACAATTTGTAAAGCCAGCGGCTCAATTTCAAAGCTAGCCGGTGTTTCGCCGAGGAACTCTCCGTCCGCTTCCAGTAAAGTCGGCGGGCTGCCAGGCGTGACCTTCACGGTAGCTGTTTTGGCCAGAAAGGTAGTTACTTTCGGATGACTGCCGATCGTACCGTTGTAGAAGCGGTAGGTATTCAACAGCACCCCCAGCCGGCTGATTTGCCCCGCAATGGTCACGGCAAACTGCCCCTGATCGGGCTTGGCGTGGGGCACAAGCTGCATGCCGCCCCCCGAGTAACGGCCGATGCCAAAATTGATGGTATAGAAAAAATCCTGGAATTGCTGCCCATTGGCTTCTACAACTGCTTCCTGCAGGTAGTACTCGAAGAGGCATTTGGCCACCAGCGACAAGTAGTACAGTTTCCCGCCCTGCCCGGGCTTTCGCTGCATAGACTGTTGCACGAGGTACCCATCGTAAGCCAGCCCTGCAACGTTGACGAAATACCGGGAAGCCGGCTGCCCACCGCTTCGGAACTGCACCAAGCCTACATCCTGAAAAACCGAGTGCCCTTTGCCTATGACTTGTAAGGCTTCTTCCGGGCGGACTGGTATACGATGGGTTTTGGCCCAGTCGTTACCGGTGCCAAATGGGAGCAAGGCGTGCTTTACTTCCTTAGGCGGCACGGCAGTTTGAGTGAGAATGCCATTTGCTACCTCATGGTTAGTCCCATCCCCGCCCACCGCCAGGATATGGCGGTAGTCCTGGGCCACGGCAGCTTTCGCCAGTTCGATCGCATGGCCGTTTTTTGCGGTTACGACCCAATCGCCCACTGGCAAGTGCCGGGCAATCAGCTGCTGCAAATCGGCCCATCCGGTGCGGGCTATACCCTGCCCGGAGGTAAGGTTGGCAATTACATACCACTGCTGATGCATAAAGGAGCGTTGGTTCTTGTGATGAAGATAGGGAAAATGCGGTGAATGCAAGGCGCTGCCACCGCCATTGCCACCTTTACCGTAGACGGCTAGGATTGCCAGCGGAAAAAAGACACCAAGCTTGCGGTGATCAGTGCTCGCATTCTCGAAAACGCTTTATCGAATCAATAGCCCGGAAATATCATAGGCTGGAATTGCAGCGCCAGGGTAATCACTAATAGCAGCAAGTGGAGCACTTCTGCCATCCGGTTGGGCATCCGCACAAAGTTGATCGAGAGCAGCAGCCCAAGGGGCACGGCCGTCACCAAGAGGTGGTCTAGCTGAATCTGGGCCTGAAAAAGCAAGCTGACCGTGAAGATGAGCAGCCCCCAAAAGATGAGGTTGAGCTTACGCTGCACCTGTATATTCTGCTTGAGCATATAACTGCGGTGGCTAAACAGCACAACCAGAATGAAGAGGCTCATAATGCCCAGGCCCCGGTATACCCGGACCGCCTCCACGGGCACAAAGCTCAGCCATTCAAACCCGCTGAACACCTGTTTTTGAAACGCCGCATAAGTGCCCTCCCAAAATGCGTAAGCACCAAGCAGAAAGTACGGCACGAATAACCCAACCATGACCATCAGCCGCTCCCTGATTTTGAAGGCCCGGAAAATATTCAGGCCCGTAAACCCAAAAAGAATGAGCAAAAGAAAAGACGGGTAGAATAATGCGCCTACGGCCGACCAAAACCCGATGTTGAAAATCCGGTCTGCCGCCCTCGTCTTCCGGTAGGTGGAAAACACTTCCCCAATTACGATCAAAAGAAAGGTATTGCCAATCAGTACTGGTGATAAGTAGTGAAAGGCAGGCAGATAACTAGCCATCAAAATATAAAACAAGCCCGGAAAGAGGCTAACCTCAGTAGCCAGCCGGTGCTCCATCACCAGATAGTTGAGGTAAAAGCTTTGCAGCAGCAACAGGGCCATAGCTACGATAGCCGGCGTTTGCCCGCTGCTGCCTATCCAGGCGTATAGCCAGGCGGCCAGCGGGCCGATGCCCTCCGGCTCCAGCTCGACGGGCACGACAAAAACAGAACCTCGCACAAGCAGGATGTAAAAGGCGAGCAAAATGCCTGCCATGAGCTGATTGGTTCTGAAGATTGCTAGCACAATTTTCCGTTCTGTTTACACTCAAAAGTACCGAATTCAGCTAAAGGAAAAAACAAAACTGGCCCGCAACTGCGGATTCGGCCCTCAAGCCTGCAAAAGCAAGCCACAAAAACCGGAAGCCCTAAATAAAAAAACAAGCATAAAGTGCTGAAAATCAACAACCTGAAACACACCCTCCAAAAAAATCAAAAAAAATACCGCTTGCGGTGTGGAAAGTTGCGCCCACCTGACTCTATAAAGTGAAAACAATCAACTAAACCCCAGTTATAAAAACGCCTGTATAACCCCAAAGGCAAGTTTTAATTATCCCAGAAATCTTCGAGAGACAAACCCCAATTAACCATTTCTCTCCAGATTCGTTCTCAATTATTTCGAACCCGGTTCCCAGCCGGGTTTTTTTATGCCCTTTTCAGAAAATCCAGGGTATGGCGGACCAAGGCCTGGGTATGCGGCGGCAGCTCCTTGCCTTCGAAAGGGTGGCGCCCGCCAAAAACATGGTCGCCGCCCTCGATGAGGTGCAGTTCCGCAGCGCTCTGCGCAGCTTTCAGGGCATGGGCTGCTGAAACGGGGACGGCGGGGTCTGCTGTACCGTGCAGGATAAGCACCGGAATATCCAATCGGCTCATCGCTTGCGCTACATCGAAGAACTCCTCCCGGGCCTTGTAGTCCCGGTACATCTGGTAATAAATAGGCATTTCCTGGCCAGTACGGCCATTCACTACCCGGTACTCGCCCTCGGCTTCCCACTTGGCGATCATCTCCGGCGACTCCCAGGCATAGTCGAGGCTCGCTACGGATGCCCAGGTAGTGAGGGAGGCGATGCGTTCGTCCTGACGGGCAAAGACAGCGGCAATCCCACCGCCCCGGCTATGGCCGATGAGATGGATACGGGAGAGGTCTGCTTCACCGGCAGGGAGCTCATTATCGCCCTGATGCAACCACACCATAACCGCATTGAGGTCCGCCAACTCTTTGGTGTAGTTATTTTGCCCAAAAGCCCTGAGGTCCTCAAAGTCGGTAGGCGCGGCCAGGGTGGTGCCATTGTGCGAAAAATTGAATTTGATAAACACAAAGCCCGCCTTGGCAAACTGCCGGGCAATCAGCCCCCAGTGCCCCCAGTCTTTGAAGCCTTTGAAGCCGTGGGCGAAAAGCACGATCGGCTTGGGCTGCCCCGTAGGCTCGTAGTAGAAATCAAGTAGGAAGGGCCTGCCGGTAGCGCCGGTCAGTTGGAGGTTGCGTTGGATTTCCATGATTGGCTTTTTTGTAGAAACAGGGCGATGGGTGGTGACAGTTCAAAAGATTGGGTTCTGCGGGGGCTGCGGTGGGCCGATGGCCTGTTTAGTGATCACGGCAGCAGCAACCGGCTTCCACCTGGGGGGAAGACAAAGAGTGCCGGGCTAATTAAGCGAAAAGGAAGGCGTACCTTCTGCAGTATTAAACGAGGTGAGCTGATTGACTTCCACCTCCATAAAGGGCGTGAGCGGAAAATCAGCGAGCATCTCCAGTACCTCCATTTCCGAATTGGCATTGAAAACCGCCCAGAGCTTGGCATGCTCCAGGGAGAGCGCATAATTAACCAGCGCCCCTTCCGAGAGATAGCGGTCAACCACCGCCCTTTGAAATGGGAGCAACTCGACAAATTCGTCGGAGAGCTGCGCAGGGAGGGTAAAGTCGGCCATAAACTGGTAGGTAGGAGAAACCATGCACTTTTTATGCAAACATACTCAAATTCAGGGGGTTTGTAAATGCCTGAGGCCCCAAACCTGTTACATTTGCGCGTAATCTGACAATTTGCTTTACCGGAAATTCCCCGATCCCCTTATCTTCGCTTTATGGCAATGCGTGTAGTTATTGAGCCTTATAATGCAGCCTGGGCAGCCGATTTTGAGCAAGAGCAGCAACTGCTGCGCGCCTGCCTCTGCCAATGGTCGCCTGATGTGCAGCACATCGGCAGTACAGCGGTGGCAGGCCTTGGCGGCAAGCCCATCATTGATATCATGATCGGCATGGGCAGCCTTGGTGCCCTTAGTGACGCTGTGCCGGCGCTGCTGGAAGCGGGCTATTGCTACTATCCCTGCTACGAAGCGCCCCCCTTTCGCGACCGCCGGTTCCTGGCCCGCTTGCAGGGGGTTGCGCCCCGGGTATTTGATTCGCCCGATGCTTTTCCCGACCGGCGGGCACACCCGCCTACCCACCATCTCCACCTATTGGTTAAAGGCTCCCCCTTTTGGAAACGGCACCTGGCCTTCCGGAACTACCTGCGGCGCCACCCCATGACGAGAGACAGCTATTACCGCATGAAGGTTAAGCTGGCTAAAGGGGTTTGGGAAAGCCACAACGACTATGCGCAGGCGAAGACAGCTTTTATCCGCCGGGTGGAGCGGCTGGCCGAACTGGAGGGTTTGGCTTAGTGGCAGGCATTACCCCCAAATTCTTCCCATATGTTTTGGTGTGGTGGATGTAGAGCATGCCTTTTGAGCCGGCACTGTTTTCGTGTGGTTACAGTGAGGTATTCCCGGGCCAGATTTAGCCCGAGCTGCTTTTAAAGGGTGCCCCGCATGGGCGGCACACCACAAGCCTATCCGGCAATTCAAAAAAAAGCCCGGTGTCCTGTCTACGAGGCACCGGGCTTTTTATCCTTTAGCTACAAATGGATCAGACGTGCAGCGCCCGGTCAGCAGTAGCTGCCAAAGCCGCTTCTTTCGTCGCTTCCGTGTAAGTCGGGTGAGCGTGGCTCATGCGGGCGATATCCTCAGCCGACGCCCGGAATTCCATCAGCGCTACGGCCTCGGCAATCATATCGGCAGTACGCGGGCCTACCATGTGCACGCCCAGCACCTCATCCGTTTCTTTATGCGCCAAAACCTTAACCATGCCTTCCGTGTCCGTACTCGCGCGGGCCCGGCCCAGGGCTTTCATGGGGAATTTCCCGGATTTGTAAGGGATGCCTTCCTCCTTGAGCTGCTCCTCCGTGCGCCCTACGCTGGCCACCTCCGGCCAGGTGTAGACTACGTTGGGAATCAGGTTGTAATCGATATGGGGCTGCTCACCAGCGATAATCTCGGCGGCGAAGATTCCTTCTTCCTCCGCTTTGTGCGCCAGCATAGCGCCCCGGATTACGTCACCGATGGCGTAGATGTTGTCGATGTTCGTTCTCAGGTGCTCATCCACTTCGATGCGGCCACGGTCATCGGTTGGGATGCCCACATGCTCCAGGCCCAGCTTATCCGTGTAAGCATGCCGGCCGATGGCTACCAGGCAGTAATCGGCATTGATGGTAAATTGGTCATCTTCTGCATCGCGCTTCTCCACGGTAACGGTTACGCTCTTTTTGTTGATCTTCACATCCGTTACTTTGTGCTTGAGGTGGAATTTCACGCCGATTTTCTTAAGCGCCCGCATCAGCTCTTTGCTGCAGTCCTTGTCCATAGTTGGAATGATGCGGTCCATGTATTCCACCACCTCTACATTAGTGCCCAGGCGGGCGAAAACAGAGCCCAATTCCAAACCGATAACGCCCCCGCCAACCAGTACCATATTCTTGGGCACTTCATCGATATTTAGGGCTTCGGTGGAGGTGATGACCCGCTTCTTATCGTAGTTAAAGGCCGCTGGCACGATGGGCTTGGAGCCCGTAGCAATGATGATTTTATCAGATGTAATCTCCTCTTTAGCGCCATCCTCCTTTGCAATACTGATGGTGTTTTTATCGACGAAGGAGCCATGCCCGTGGTGAACGTCGATTTTATTCTTTTTCATCAGGAATTCCACGCCTTTGACCGTTTGCTCCACGACTTCGTTTTTGCGCTTGATCATCTGCGGCATGTTCACCTTCAGGCTTTTGAGGTCAATGCCATGCAACTCGAACTTCTCCTTAGCATTATGGTAGTGCTCTGAAGAGTCGAGCAATGCCTTGGAAGGGATGCAGCCCACATTCAGGCAGGTTCCCCCGAGGCTGTTGTAGCGTTCGATAATAGCAGTTTTCAGGCCTAACTGAGCGGCGCGTATGGCCGCCACATATCCGCCCGGCCCGGAGCCGATGACGGTGACATCATATTTCATTGCAAGATATTTTTAGATGCATTTGAACAGGGCACCAAACCCTATAGTGTATACCAAAAGTAGACATTCCCGGTTGGCCACGAAAGCGTCAACCCTCACAAATACCGGCAAAAGGGTCAGGATTTTTTGTCGCCCCCGCCTTTATTGCCGCCCCGGCCTTTTCCGCCCCGCCGCCGGCGCCCGCGGCCGCCCTTCCGGCTTTTGCCTTTGCTGCTATCTGCTTTGGGCTTAGCCCTGGAACCACTGCCACTGTTTTTGTTGCTGCTGTTGTCTTTGCCTTTCGTGCGGCTTTTCTTATTCTTCGTGCGGCGTTTTTTGGAACGCTTCTCTTCCGGCAGCTCAATAACGCCGGTCACATCCTCGAAATCCATATCAACCTCCTCATCAGCGGTGGCTGCGACAACGGCCTGCAGGCTGACCAGGTCTGCGGGCTTTTCGCCTTCTTTGTTCAGCGCTTTAATTTCCTTCACCCGTTTGGCTTCCAGGGTATAAAGTTTGCCCCGGCGAGTTTCGCGCTGATAAGCATAGTACATGAGCCCTTTGAAGATGTCGGTTTTGACCAGCACTGCGGTGCCAGCTTCCGTGTGCAGCTTATCTGCGTTTTTGGGGAACTGCTCCAGCGCATCGAGGTAGGTATCCAGCTCGTAATTGAGGCAGCACTTCAGCCGGCCGCACATCCCGGATAGCTTAGATTGATTGATCGCCAGGTTTTGGTAGCGGGCGGCGGCGGTGGTCACCGACTTGAAGTCCGTCAGCCAAGTCGAGCAGCAGAGTTCCCGGCCGCAGGACCCCAAGCCACCGATGCGGGCGGACTCCTGCCGCGCGCCGATCTGCCGCATCTCGATTTTCACCCGGAACTCTTTCGCGTAATGCCGGATGAGCTCCCGGAAGTCGACGCGGCCATCTGCCGTGTAGTAAAAAGTAGCCTTGCGCTTGTCCCCCTGATACTCTACATCCCCAATTTTCATTTCCAGGTTGAGGTTGCGGGCAATGGCGCGGGCGCGTACCATCGTGGCCATCTCCAGGTCGCGGGCTTCGGCCAGGCGCTCGAGGTCCCGCTGATTGGCTTTGCGGACAATCTTGTGGAGGATATCCTTTTCCAGCGTTTTCTTCTTTTTCATCTGCAGGCGCACGAGTTCGCCGGAAAGCGTCACCCGGCCTACGTCCAGCCCATTGCCCGTTTCCACCACTACGTCATCTCCGGTAATGGCACGGGTGTGGTCCTGATTGCGGTAAAACCCTTTGCGCGCTCCATTCTTGAAGCTAACCTCCACGATATCGAAGGGGTCCGTATCCACGACGTCCATGCTCGATAGCCAGTCGTAGGTATTGAGGCGGTTACAGCCCCCGGTCGCGCAGCCGCCATTGCTTTTGCAGCCGTTCGGGGTGCTTGTCCCGCATGATGTGCATCCAGTACATCCCATAATGTCAATTGTCAGTTTATATAAACGGCTTGCCCGTTCTGTGCTTCAGAACAACTGCGTTGCGCTAAGCCCAGTGTAGGCATCCGGTTGTTTTCTTTTCAAAATGTGGTGCATCTTAATCGATGCATCAAGAAACAGCACCTTGGGGTTGGCATTTCGCTCTACCGCGAAGGCGCAGTCGCTGAACAGGCGGCTCAATTGCTCGGCCTGATCGATATCCATAACGGCGGCCATCTTTTGGGCGGACTCCCGCTCTTTATCCGGAAGCCGCACTTTTACTTCCGGCCCCGCCGCGATAAGCAGGGTGATCTCCCGGAGGAAATGCAGGGCGTACTGCAGGAAGTGCTTCTGGTTTTCCCGCCCCTGCCCCGCAAAATTTTCTGACCACTTCACCATTTTAACGGGCTTGCCCTGATAGCCATTGCGCATCCATTCTAAAAATAAGGGCGCATAGTTGCTGCCCTGATCACCGGCGAGCTTCTGCGCTTCGTTAAAATTGCCGTTCGCAATGTAGGCGGCTGACTCGGCTTGCGCCTCCGGCACGCCCTTGGCCAGCAGCCCCTGCCTGACTTCTTCGTCCTGCAAGGCGCGGATTTTCACGATTTGACAACGGGAAAGGATCGTATTCAAAATGAGCTCCTGCTGCTCGGCCACCAATATAAACAGCGTGCGCTCCGGGGGCTCCTCAATCAGCTTAAGCAGGCGGTTGCCTTCTTTGCCGAGGTACTCGGGCAGCCAGAGAATTAGCACCTTATGGGTACTTTCAAAGGTTTTCAGGCTCAACTTCCGGATGATGCTGACGCACTCTTCCTTCGTGATATTGCCCTGCTTATTTTCGGCTCCGATACGCTGCAGCCACTCATTGGCATTGAGGTAGGGGCTGTCGGCCATAGCAGCGCGCCACTGCGGCAGGAAGGGCTCGCTCGTCATTTTGCTGCCAACCGTGGGATACGAGAAGTGCAAATCGGGGTGGATAAGCTTGCTGGCTTTGATGCAATTGGGGCAACGCCCGCAGGCGTCTTCGGCTCCCTGGTCTGAGCAGAGCACATACTGCGCGTAGGCCAGCGCCAGTGCCAGCTTCCCAGCGCCAGCCGGACCCAGCAACAACAGGGCGTGGGGCATACGCCCGCCACCGGCCATCCGCCGCAGCCGGCTTTTCACCGAAGATTGCCCGATAATATCGCTAAAGCGCATGCTTTGCCCGTTTAGCGCTGAGCAGAAAAGGTAAGGGTCAGGAGGTTATCCAGGAAATTATACGGTCATCAAACGGGCTGACTGAAGAAGGATGGGCGGCGTGTAGCTGCCCGTTTTCATCAATCAGGAATTTATGAAAGTTCCATTGTACGGCATGTTCAAGCACCCCGTTTTCGGCTTTATGCTGCAGCCATTGGTAAACAGGGTGGGTATCCTTGCGTATGCCGGCTTTCGCCGCCATAGGAAAAGTCACCCCGTAGTTGCGGTCGCAGAAGGCTTGAATATCAGCCTCGCTGCCCGGCTCCTGCCCTCCAAAATCATTGCAAGGGAAGCCGATAACGACCAGTTTATCGTTGAATTCGTCGTATAATTCCTGTAGTTGCTGGTACTGCGGTGTATAACCGCATTCCGATGCAACATTAACTATTATAATTTTCTTCCCCGAATACTCAGAGAAGTCAATTTGCCCTCCACTGATACGGTCCACCTTGAAGGTGTGAAAGTTCCTCACGGTACTGCTGTTCAGCGAGTGAATAATACAAGAACCTGACTGTGAACTTTGCCTTCGACGGGCGCCGGTGCACAGCCCTGTTGCGGGCTAAATTACGCTTTTTGGGTAGGATTGAAAAATTTACGCTGCTTTTCACGCCCGGGCCGGGCGGCAAGTTTGGTGGATTCCCCAACTAACGCTGCCCTTTTTTGTTGTGGAAGGCGAATCTAATCAAAATAAAAAATGAGAGTAGCTGTTTTTCGACGTGCCCACTTCAATGCTGCCCACCGGCTGTACAATCCCAACTGGAGCGATGAAAAGAATCAGGAGGTCTTCGGCCTCTGCAGCAACCCCAACTACCACGGGCATAACTACGAGCTGGAAGTGAAAGTAAGCGGAGAGGTCGACCCGGTCACGGGTTACCTGATCGACTTGAAAGTTCTAAAAGATGTGATCCGGGAGCAGGTCGAAAAGCGCTTCGACCATAAAAACCTGAACCTGGATACCGAGGAGTTCAAAAACCTCAACCCTACCGCCGAGCACATCTGCTACGTGATTTGGAACATCCTGCGCGAGCACCTGGATGAGCAATACGAGATCGGGGTGCGCCTTTACGAAACGCCGCGGAACTATGTGGAGTATCCGGCGTAGGTGGCTTTTGACGGTTAAATCGGGTGGCTGTGCCCCTGCGCCTAATGATTTTGAAAGGTTTAGGATGGCCTTTCTCCCCGTCTGCCAAAGCCAGGCAAAGACGGATCCATAGTGCCCTAATCAAAAAAGCCTCTGCAGCAGTCCGCAGAGGCTTTTCAAAGCAGGTAATTCCGTAAGATTACGGACGTACCGTGCTTTTCTTCAGCCGTAAGGTCTTCACGATGCCCTTGCTGTCGTCCACCACACTGGCCAGGTAGAGGCCATTTGGCAGGTCGCCGATGTAATACCGCTGCCCGGGCACTACGTTGAAGCTGCGCATTTCCCGGCCAAGGATGTTATAAAGCACGACCCGGTCTACCCCCTGAGCGCCGCGGATGTTGAAATAATTAGCGGTGGGGTTAGGGAAGACAGCCATTGAAGTGCGCTGCAGGTCGGAAGTGCTCGATGGCGTAGAGGCTGTAAAGTTGTAATCGGCGGAAACCAGCACTTCGTCTTGATTATTCACATCCGAAATCTCAATCGTGACAGTACCAGTACCGGCAACACCTTTGGGAAGAAGATGCACATCCAGGTTGGTGGTATCGCCCGGGTTAAGGGTTACAGGTGCGTAGTGACCATCATCACCTGGAACGACATTGGAATTAATATGAGCCGGATAGCATAGATTAATATCACAAATCATAGTTTCCCAGTCCTCCGGCATATCCGTTACCCGCAGCCAACGGATGGAGACGGCTTCGTCTCCTTCGTTCGTAATCTTGGCGTAGCCTACAATTTCGTAGAAGAGGTCATTGGGGTCAGCAATGCCTTCCTTATCGATGGTCTCCGGCGTGAACACCAGCGACACCTGGGCGCAGGCGATATTTATTGTGAAAAAGGCAATAAAGGAATAGAGTATAATATGCTTCATGAAATTCGATTTAATCCATATTTCTGTAAAAGTCTGAATAAAAAGCAGAAATGTCAACTACAGCAGTCCTAAGATAATGCTAAAGTTGGG
>CAZNSK010000095.1:0-24133 GCA_964575505.1 uncultured Phaeodactylibacter sp. | reverse complement strand
CGTGCAAAAGAACGAGTCTAAATCGGTAAGTTATTGTTGCGCGACCCCTTAGGCTCAGAATTCTTCATTTAAAATGAGCTTCATGCCCATTGCTGCCAAAAAGGTCAATATGTATGGAAGTAGAATTGTAATATTGTTCCGCTAACTCATAAGCTTGATTGAAATTGTTTTGATAGGTATACATAAAACCTAAGCCATAGTTATCAGGGGGAGATGTATAATCCCCAGGGATGCCATTATCACTAACGGAAAGATACCTGTAGGGATAATTTGGAACCGACGTTTCTTCAAATCCTAATTCTTTCATATCGTTAAAAAAATTTTCAGCATGAACTCTATTTTCCTCACCTCGAAATGATACATATCCATACAAAATGTTTGGAGGGATTGGATAAACTTCAGTAATATTAGATGAAAGATAATCCTGATCCTGAACATCCAAAGTATATTTAATATCAGAAAAATCTAGAATTGCGGTAGTGCTGAAATTTGGAGTTTGAACAGTAAGTTTTATCGGCAACTTATTAATATCCTGTTCATATAATCGAAACCCTCCACTTGGAGTACATAGGTCGGGATCTTCCCAACCGGGATATTGTTTACATTCCCCGAGTAATTCCTTGTCTTCTAATTTAATTACTATTTCATCATCATAAATTGTTCGAGAAAATATCAATTCATAATCATTTATATAAGAATCTATCTCATAAAATACAAACAAAAGATATCGCCCCTCATAGGATATGCCTACGTGATGCCAATATATTGAAAGTCCATTAACGCTATCAATAGACCCCTCTTGCTCCTTGTGACAACCACAAATACTTAAAACAATTAACACTAGAACTATTAACTTTTTAATTTGATTTTTCATTACTACACATTTTAATTACTTGATATGTAAAAATTCATTTTCACCCGTAACTATGCAGCATGTGATAAAAAATAAGTACGGCACGAAATTTCGTAGACTTTTCCGCCGGAACCTCTTCTCACTCGCCTGCTGTGCTGCAGGCCGGCAGGCTCCCCTTAAAAGGGGAAGGTTGGCATATAAAATTTTGCACCAGTGTACTACTCTCCAAATCTACAAAATCCCCACCAAACCAACAATGTCAACATCCACATTCCTTCCCAATCCACGCAAAACCCAAAACAGGCCACAACCCTAAAACCCCACCCGAACCACCCCACTAGGCCGGTACCCAATACGATGCGCCTGCACCAAGAGCGTACCCCCCTTTTGCGGCTCCACCGGGGCTTGGTAGATCGTCCAATTTGGGGCCGCTTCGCCCGTGTGTCCTACCCACTGATAAGCCAGTTGCGCGCCCTCCGTGGGGCAACTCAGCTTGATCTTTGCCGCCCGGCTCGGTGCACAGACCCCGGAAGGGGAAGACAAATGGGTGTACAGCACCCCTTCGCTGGCCAGCCGGCTGATGTTGGGCGTCGCTACTGTGGAGTCGCCCCAGGGCGGTAAGATCGCGCTCAGGTCTTCCGCCACGATCCACACTACATTGGGCTGCTCCGGCAGTTCTACTTGCGAATAATCCGGCTGATGCACGGCCTCTTCCGGCGCTGGATTGGTACACCCCCAAAACGGCAACAAAAGAAAGATCAGGTACTTGCCGAGACTTTTCACTCTGTAAACATTATTTCGCTCCGCTCCGAAACACCATTTTCATTAAAAGCCTCCACCTGATAATAGTAGCCTTGATCCGTATTCAGCGCCCGCAGCTCGTACGACGCCTGATCGTACAACAGTGCCGACAGGTTGAGCTTCTCCTTGTCAATACCCCAGTAGATGACGTAGCCCGTCGCTTCGGGGTCCGGCGTCCAGGAAAGCAGAGCGTTGCGGCGGTCTTCCTGCCGCTCTACTGTGAAATTAGCGGGCGGCGCCGGCACATCGCCCTTGCCATTGCCAAACACCCGGAACTCTGAAATCGCCAGGTTTTTGGTGCTGCAGTGCACGTGATCGTATTTGATATAACGAGCCTCCACCGCCTCCGGCAGCTCAATGTAGCCGTGCGGTATGTCACGCTGGTTTTCCGAGTAATCGGCAATCACTTCCCACTGCTCGCCGTCCAGGGAAGCGCTGATGACAAATTGCTGCTTTAAAGTATCCGGCCGGCCGAAAATCTCGCTTTTGAAATCCTGGAAGTTGATTTGGATGGCTTTGACATCCATCACTTCTTCCAGGTCTACCTGCACATAAATGGAATCGTGGTTCGCCTCGGACACCCAGTAGGAGCGTATCTCCTCATCATTGACCTGCCCAATACTGAAGTCGGTGATCTGCCCGAGCATATAGCCGTCTCCGCTTTCATCCACCACGTTTACACCCGATTCCACCAGTTTGGAGTTGGTGGTGACCGGCTTGCCAAACGACAGCAGCATCCAGCCCGTAAAGCGGTTTTTGTGGTTGTCTACCTCCGTATCCGGCAGGTAGTGCGGATAGTCGCCGTAGGCCGTATTGACGTACATCTGCCCGTCCTCGTCAAAGCCCGCCGGGTACATGCCGATGCGGCGCTCAAATTTGAAGTTGACCGAAATGGCCATAGTGGCAAAGTGCCAGTAATTGCCGTTGTTGTCCTGCACCGTGCTGCCGTGCCCAGAGCCTTTCAAAAAGCCCCCCGGCTTGTACGAAATGGGGTTGTAAGGCGCGTACTCGAAGGGCCCGAGCGGCGATTTGCTGGTGTACACCCCATCGGCGTAGACGTTCCACTGCGTGCCGGGCGCACCGTATTCGAGATAGTAGGTATCGCCGTGCTTCATCATCCAGGGCCCCTCGATAAAGGGCTTCAGGTCCGATTTATGGTCCTGCCCGAAGCGCTCCCAGCCGTGTTTTTCCGGATCCAGATTGAACAGGTCCACCTGCTCGCCGATTGGGACATACCAATTGTCGGGATCCAGCTCGATGCCGTGGATAGGCCACTTGTTGGAAGATTCCTCGTACAGGTACACCCGCCCGTCATCATCCACAAACAGATTGGGGTCCTGTACGCCCTGCGGCACATTGATCACGGCGAAGTTGGTGGTCCAGTCGCCCAGCTCGGGATTATCGGTTTCGATGACCGCCCCCCTGCCGGAAGGGTCGCCCAGCAAGATGATCTTATCGTCCTTCACCGCCGCAGAGGGGGCATTGCTGCCATTGAAGTACCAGCTCTGCGGGCGGATAAACTGCCAGTTGCTCATATCGTCGGAAACCCAATAGCCGTGGGAACGGGTGACAAAGAGGTAATACCGGCCTTTGTAATTGACCACCGCCGGATCGGCGCCGGAGCGGTAGGAGACATCGCGTAATGCCCGGTAGTGCGACATGTAGGAATAGTCGATGTCGATCGGGTTGCAGTAGGTGGTGTAATTGCGTTCTGCAGCCCCGCTCGCAGTGCTTTCCTGTGCTTTGCCGACAGGCTCCATGCAACTGCCTAAATGAAAGAGCAGCAGCAGGTACACCGGCCAGCGAAAAATTGGCTTATTCATCATCGTTTTATTTTGGCATATTCAAACCTCAGCATCTGCACATCGCGGGAATTAGGGCCCACAAACACCTGAAACTCGCCGGGCTCCACGACCCATTCTCCATCGTAATTATAAAATTCCAGCAAAGATTCATCGATGGCAAAACGGACCGTCTTTTCCTCTCCGGGCTTCAGCGATATTTTTTCAAACCCTTTCAATTCCTTTACCGGGCGGCTAATCGTGCCCACCACATCGCGGATGTACAATTGCACAACTTCCTGCCCTTCGCGCTTGCCCGTATTTTTTACGCTTACGCTAACCGTCACTTTCCCGCCTTTTTCCATTTCCGTTCTGGAAATGGCAGGCGTACCGTACTCAAATTGGGTGTAGCTCAGCCCGTAGCCAAAAGGGTAAAGCGGCTCGTTGGGGATATCCAGGTAGTTGGACAGAAACTTGGGGCCTTTACCCTGCTCATAGGGCCGGCCGGTGTTCAGCATACTGTGGTAAACCGGGATTTGCCCCACGGCTACCGGGAAAGAAGTAGTTAATTTACCGGAAGGGTTCACCTCGCCGAACAGCAGGTCCGCCACTGCGTTGCCCGCTTCGGTGCCCGGATGCCAGACGTCGAGAATGGCGTCCATGTTTTCATCTTCCCAGGTCAAAGTCATCGGCCGGCCGTTGAAGAGCACTAGCACGATGGGCTTGCCCGTCTCTTTGAGTGCTTTTAGCAGCCGTTCCTGGGCAGGTTGCAAGCCGATGAACGCCATACTTGAAGACTCCCCGCTCATGTCAGCAGCTTCTCCCAGCACCGCCACGATCACGTCTGATTGTTTGGCGATATTGACCGCTTCCTCCAGCATGGTTTCCGGTGAGCGCTCGTCGATTACGATCTGCGGGTTAAAGGCGTTCACCCGTTTGGCAAAAGTGCTATCGTTGGAAATATTGGCCCCTTTGGCGTAGCGGATACGGCCGCCTTCCCCAAGCTGTGCTTCCAAACCCTGCCGCACCGTGATCGATTTTTTGTAATCCCCGGACACGCTCCAGGTCCCCAGCATATTCGTTTGGTTGTCCGCCAGCGGGCCAATCAGCGCGATATCCGCCGACTTGCTCAGGGGCAAAACGCCGCCTTCGTTTTTCAGCAGTACCGCCGACTTGCCTGCCACTTCACGTGAAAAACGGCGGTTCTCCTCGGAAAGGATTTCTTTGGGTGCCCGGGATTCGTCAAAGTAACGGTAGGGGTCATCAAACAATCCCAGCCGCTCTTTAGCAATCAAAATCCGCTGGCAAGCCAGGTCGATCTGCGCTTCTGTGACCCGGCCTTCTTCCAGGGATTTCTTTAGCGTCGTTACGAAACCCTCCCCTACCATATCCATATCGATACCGGCCTCTAGGGCTAAAGCAGAGACCTCTTGCAAGTCGCCCATCCCGTGCTCAATCATTTCGTTGATAGTGGTATAATCCGTCACCACGAACCCTTCGAAGCCCCATTGGTCCCGCAGGACAGTCTGGAACAGGTATTCATTAGCCGTAGCCGGTACATAGTCTATAACATTAAAAGAGGTCATAATCGAGCCCACACCTGCATCCACTGCCGCTTTGTAAGGCGGCAAGTATTCATTGTGCAGGCGCACCCGGCTCATATCTACGGTATTGTAGTCCCGGCCGCCCTCCGAGGCGCCGTAGGCGGCAAAGTGCTTGACGCATGCCATGACCGTAGTTGGGTCCGTAAGGTCATCCTGCTGATAGCCGCGCACCATAGCTTCTGCAATCCGGGACCCCAGGAAAGGGTCTTCCCCGGCGCTCTCCGCCACCCGCCCCCAGCGTGGGTCGCGGGCGATATCCACCATAGGCGAAAAGTTCCACATCACACCGTCAGCCGTGGCTTCACGAGCCGCCGTACGCGCCACTTGCTGCAGCAAATCCGGGTCCCAGGTACAGGACATTCCCAGTGGGATGGGGAAAATGGTCTGATGGCCATGAATGACATCCATCGCAGTCAGGAGGGGGATGCCCAGGCGGCTTTGCTCTACTGCAATCTCCTGTATATCCCGCATCTTTTTGGCACTGCGCGACCCGAAAATGCCGCCCACTTTGCCGTCTTTGATCTTTTGCTCTACATCGCTGCTGATGACCGCCCCGGTGACCGCCCCGCCTTGGGTGGCCAGGTTGAGCTGGCCGATCTTTTCTTCGACGGTCATCTCCGCCATCAGAGAGTCGACAAATAAAGAGTAGGCTTCACCTTTGAATTTGGAGAACATCCACGGCAAATAATCAGGCTCGGCAAAAGCAGGGTCCCAGGAATTGTGGTTGGCATCCGGATACAGGGTAATTTTGGCCAGGCCGCCTTCTCGCTGAATCGCTCTTACCATGTTAATCGAAAAGCGGGGCTGTACGACATCGTCTTTCAAACCGTGAAACGCCCAGATAGGCACATCGGTCATCTTGTGCGCCATCTCCGGTGGGCCGCCTCCGCAAATGGGCGCGGCTGCGGCGATCTTCTCGGGCATCCGCCACAGAAGCTCCCAGGTGCCCATGCCGCCCATGGAAAGGCCGGTGACGTATAAGCGGTTTTCATCCACATAGGGCTTTGACAACTCCTGATCCACCAAGTCCATCACTGCCGCCAGCGCAGGGTTGGCGGGCCGGTCGTATGGGAATTTGAATTGCAATCCGCCGCCATCCTTTTCAATGCGGTCTACATTCGACCAGTAATCAGTGGTTGGGCATTGCGGAAAAATCACAATAGCCGGGTACTCCGCCTGTGCTTCCAAAAACAACGAACTGCCGTGCACGAGCTGCTTTTCGTTATCATCGCCGCTTTCGCCCCGCCCGTGCAAAAACAGCACAACCGGATAGCGCTTACTTTTATCAAAACCCTCCGGATACAATATCCGGTAATTGAGGGTGTAATCACCTTGTTCGTGCTGGCGGTATAAATACGCTCCAGTCTCCACCTGGCTCCATGCCAGATTGGCCATAAGAAGGGAGAGGGTAGCAAGAATAGTAATACGAATCATTCTTTTAAGTCTTTATTTGAATATCCAGTTTTTTCAAGCCCTTTTGAATTTCAGGAGCCGACATGAAGAGGTCCCAGATCAAACCCGAGCGATAGTTTTCTATCATTACCGGGATTGGCAATTGGTCAATGGCCAGATAGCGCGGCAAGCACCAATCGGACTGCTTACTAAATGCGTCGTAGGGCCCGTATTGGCCAATGTATTCCGGGTGGTCCTCGTATAGATGCCGTAAAAAGGCCATACTCGCTTCCGGTGTGTAGGGAAAAGAGGAAAGTGCGGCAGTAGGCGTGATCACGCCCCGGTCATTCGAAGGGTGGTGGGCCGTATAGCCGCCTATGGAATAACTGGCCGTCAGCCCCCAACAGGCTTCCGAATAGCCCTCGTACTCCCTCGGATTCTCCACGGCGTAGGCGTGGTGAATCAGGGCGTGGCTGCAGTTCAGCTCCCAGTAATCAGCGTATGAATCGTGCAGCCCTTTGGGGTTTAACCCCATGAAAGAATAGTGAGCCCAAAACAAAGGACCTACCGGAATGGCCTGCTCGCCGTTGTGATCGAGTACAACATCATAGCCATAAGCGCTTTTATTAGACACAATCTCGCCCTTACGCATGTAACCTTCGTGCCAGGCAGCGGGGTCAAGCGGGTGGGTAGGCGAAGCAGCAGCCAGGATGTACATGATGGTGCACTCATTGTAGCCCGTTACCGGAAAATCCATACGCCATCCATGATTGGGCGACCAATGCCAGTACAGCACGTTTTTGCCCTGGGTATACCACGACCACTCTACTCCTTTCCAAAGCTGGTCCATCAGCTTTGCTAATTTCTGATCTTTGGCGTTCCCATCCTGAAAATATTGGCGCGCCACGATCAGCCCCTGCACCAAAAACGCCGTTTCTACCAAATCGCCCCCATCATCGTACCGGCTAAAGGGCTTGACCTTGCCGGAAGGGTACATCCAATGCGCCCATGCACCGTGAAAGCGGTCGGCTTTTTGCAGCCATTCGCCCAGTTTTTGCAGCCGTTTACGCCCGGCTTCCCGCGAGATAAACCCCCGGTCAATAGCCGCTATTGTGGCCATAATACCAAAGCCTGTCCCCCCGGTAGTAATGATATCTTCATCATTTTGAGGGTAGGCATCTTCGTGAATGCGCTCCGGGGCACCGCCGGATTTCGGCTCTCCCCCCTTCCAGAAGTAATTAAAAGTTTGTTGCTGAACCCGGTCGAGCAGCGCTTCGTCAGACTGCGCCGTGGCCAGCGTGCTCAGGAAAGAGCACAGGAAAAATAGTAAGCAGTAGCGAATCATATTTCTTGTTTGTAAGAGCCTGTTGGGATTTTGGTCTTCTAGGCGAGAACTTGCAATTTTTTGGTTAGACGAGTCTGTGATCCCGACATTTATCATCGGGGGCACGAAAACCGGAGTCCGTACGGATGAGGATTTTCGGAACGAAGTATAAGCAAAAAAGTGTCCCGGTGCACCGGGATAGCCCGATTACTAAAGTCCAAACAGGCTCTAAATAATAAAATCCCGAATTATCCGGCCTTTGCCGTACATCCGGTGACGGAACATACAAATCCCCAAGCAACCTTAAATGACCATTTTCTGCCCAACCGCTGACAATGCTCCGATCAATCGGTGGGCAGGAGCTGCTGCCCGGTTTGCGCCAGGGTGTATCCGGTGATGAAGGTAAAAAATTACTACAACAACCAAATGAAATACAGCAATTCCGGTATGCGGCCAACGCATTGTACGACTATTGCCGCAAAGTGATACCTTAGAGGGAAAAATAAGGTATGAGGATTTACATCGCGTTTTTTCTGCTCTTCACGCTTAACTACACCCCTACCCTCGCGCAGACGGCACACGTAGCGGACGATTTCGAAGGCAACGGCAACATCAACACCTGGGCAGGAGATGACTGCCAGATCGACACCAGCTTTCCCAACCCTTTCCCACAGGGCAGCAATACCTCCGCCACTGTGCTACGGTACGGGGATACCGGCGGGCAGTATGCCAATGTGCGATTCGATGTAGGCATGCCGTTTGATCTTTCCGGCGGGCACCTTTTCTCGATCAAAATCTATGTGCCTTCCAGTGGGCTGACCGGCGCACAGCCCAATCAAATTTCGCTGAAGGTCCAGGATGGCAATCTGCCTGAGCCCTGGTCTACCCAAAGTGAAATCATCAAGCCCATCGCCCTGGACGAATGGCAGACCGTGACCTTTGATTTTGCGAATGACAATTACGTCAACCTGTCGCCAGATTCTCCTCCACCTACGCAGCGCGATGACTTCAACCGGGTACTCCTGCAAGTCAATGGGGAAAACAACAACGACCAGGTTATCGCCTTCATGGACGATGTTGTTTTTGAAACCACCACCACGCCCGGCCCGGTTTTTGGTCAGCTGGTTTGGGCTGACGAATTTGACGGAAATGGCCCCGCAGACCCTGCGAAGTGGTTTCACCAAACCCTCCTACCGCTGGGCAACAGCTGGTTCAACGGGGAAATACAGCACTACACCGACCGGATTGAAAATGCCCGGGTGGAAAATGGCACCCTGAAAATCGAAGCCCGCCGGGAAGACTTCACCGATCAGGGGCACACCAAGCAGTTTACCTCCACCCGCCTGAATTCCAAATTTGCCTTTCAGTACGGGCGGATGGAAATCCGCGCCAAGCTGCCAACCGGCCCCGGCACCTGGCCCGCCCTTTGGATGCTGGGCAAAAACATTGACGAAGATGGCGGTTACTGGGACAACGAAGGCTTCGGCACCACCCCCTGGCCTGCCTGTGGCGAAATCGACATCATGGAACATTGGGGCACCAACCCAGGCTATGTCTCCAGCGCTACCCATACGCCCTCCAGCTTTGGGAACACCGTCAACGTTGGCGGGCAAAACCTGCCTACCTATGCTTCGGATTTCCACCTCTATTCGCTGGAATGGACCGCAGAACGGCTGGTCTTTGCAGTGGATGGCCAAACCCATTTCACCTACAACCCGGCGGTCAAAAATGCCGACACCTGGCCCTTTGATGCGGAGATGTACCTGCTGTTGAACGTTGCCATACTGCCGAGTATAGCACCGGATTTTACCAGCAGCGCCATGGAAATTGATTATGTGAGGGTATACCAGCAAAACCCGGTGGCAGCAACCCGGGCAGAAAAACATTCTGCCGCCCCTGCCGCCTACCCCAACCCTTTACGGGATACCCTCCACCTCCACTGGCCGGCAATGGAGGGGCGAGCAGTGCACCTCCAGCTCTATGACGCCAAAGGGCAGTTGCAGCGCACTGCTAAGGGCGTAGTCCAGGGGGGCATGCTGCAATTGGAGCAACTGGGCAGTTTAGCCCACGGCCTCTATATCCTGAAGCTACGGGCGGGCGAAACAACCCGGCAATTACAAGTAATTAAGCAGTAAATGGGGTGGTGGACATGAGGCTGAGGCAGGTTCCCGGCACGCTGAACTGAGCAGCCGCTGGGTAGTCAAAAAATTCAGGCGGAAAAGATCGATTACGTGCCCTCCAAAGCCTGATAAATGAAACAGAATCCTTATCTTTAGGCGTCTCTTTTTTAGACAGACACCTATTGAACCTAATGAGAAATCCAAGTCAGGATAAGCAAATACTAAGGATCATTCTGATATTCGGAATAGCAGTAATGATCTTCCTCATCGCTTTAATTCTAATTGAGATTTACTTCGAAGAAGCCGGGCTCAGTGCATTGCTTAAAGGAATTATTTCTTTTCTTGCCGCAGTTATTCCTTCCGCACTATTGTTCTTTAGAGAATACGCTAAAAGTAACCGGGAGCCCAAACCTGTAATGAGCCTGGTTGAAAGGGATAATTTCAGCACCGGCCAGGAAACATTTGACGTCTTTTTGTTTGGGCATAGTGGTACAGGCAAGACCAGTTTTATTCAACGGCTCTTTACTTTTGATACCTCCCCACTGCGGTCTACCCGACACTTCGATTACTACGAGATCACCGTTCCCGTTAATTTACAAGGGCTGAACGGTAATAATGGCTCCATAGAAGTCAGAATTGCGGATTATAAGGGGCAGGATGTCACACAACTGTTTGAAGCAGCCCGGGAGAATATGTATATCGATGCCATTCTCTTCTTCGCAGACCTTGCCCCAGCTTACGACGATGCAGGACACAAGTTGGAAAAGGAACACGTACTGCAGATTATGACCGAAGACTTCGAAGGTGTGCTCCAAAAGCGCGTCGACACCCATAAAAACAAGTACCTCTCAGAATTTTTGTTGCAGGCGGTATTTACCTACGCTTCCAGTGATTACCTGAAGAGCGTCCGCCTGGTTATCAACAAATATGATATTCTTGAATCCCTTTATGAATCTGGTGTTATTGAGCCTCTGGTACCACTCGAAGCCTACGCGAAAGGGCTCTTTGAAGAAGTAGAAGTCAACCTGAGGCGATTCTGCCAGGAAAATGAAATCCTGGATTATTCAACAGAACTGGTTAGCATTATTGAGTCTAAACGTATACGTGAACTCTTCACCGACTTACTCAAAGCTTCCGCCCGATAAAACCCAATGCTATGAAGAACAACAATGAGGAGGAATACGAACCGGTCGATTTTAAAGTCAATAAAGACCTGAAATCCATAAAGGCTAAAGGTAAAAACAGCAACTTTAACTATATTCCTTTATTAGGGGTTTTTATTTTCTTGCTGATTATCGTTATCGGCCTGTTTGCCTTTCTCTACCGCCCTTGGCCAGCAAGTAAAGGCGAGCAAGTAGAACTATTTATTCAGCGCCAGCAAGACACTTTGGAAGCCCTACAGCTGCAGCAGGAAAAATTACAATCCAGTATGCTCTTTTTTAGAAAAGGGAGGGGCTGGATTTCTGAAGAGGCGCAGCCCTATGCAGACTCTATACAGGCTCAAATTTCGGCTGCCACTAGATTGATACAAGCACTTCAGGATCAAACGAATACCCTTGATTCGCTTTTAAGCGATTAAATCAAGGCAGGTAGACAACGCTTATTGGGCACCTTGCTGTTTGCTCCAGCTTCATCCCCGGTTATGCTGGCGCAGAGGGCGACCAAACGGATGATTCCTTGCCAAGGACGGAAGCAGCCCTGAGCAGGGCTAACCGCGCACTCAATATCGTACGCTTGGGCATTGGCGGAAACGGCATTTAAAACGGGGCGAGGGCCGTGGTTTGTAAAACCAAAAAGCCGCCAGCTGATCTCCTAGTCAGCTGACGGCGCATTGACTAAATTCCCTCTGTAAAACTTATTTGGCCAAAACAGCGCGGTACTGCGCGGTATGCTGGCTGGTCTGCAAATGCAGGTAGTAAACGCCGTTAGGCAGAGGCTGCCCCTGAGCGTTGGTGCCCGCCCACTGCAAACGGTGGGGGCCAGCAGTCATTTGGCCTTGTACCAAGGTTGTCAACGGCTTGCCCGACTGGTCAAATACCCGGAGCTCCACCCAATCTTCATTCGGCAGCTGGTAGCTAATCTGCAGGGCATCCCGGAAGGGATTGGGGTGGGCAGATAGCGCAAGGTGGTCCCCTTCCGCTGCTGTGCCCTGGCTTTGCGGCTGAAGTGCCACGAAGGTTTGGGCAGCATGCATAGCTTCCATATCCAACCGCAGGCCGGCATCTTTGCCTTCAGCAATGCGCTCGAAGCGGGCCGTCAGGATATGCACCCGGCCGCGGGCCCCATAGGGATAGGCATGGGCAAAAGCGATACGCCCCTGTTCAGCCTGAGCGGTATTGACCGTAGGCTGCGTAAAGCCGGGGGTGTCACCGCCTTCCACGCCAACCAACCGCAGTGCCGCTTCGTTCCACGCCAGGTGGCCGTTGAAACTGCCAAGGGCCTCCCCGGTGCCGCTGAGGTCTACCACCACCGGCACTTCAAGGTAACCATCGCTGCTTTCTCCAGCCTCCATGGCCACTTGCACAGGCTTGCTGCCGGGCTCCCCGGTTGCCAGGCCGCCGTTCCTGGGCGACAAACTGCCTGGCCCATCGGGGCAGGAGAAGGTCGCTACCGGGAAGGGGACTTCAATGCCGAGCTCGTAAGAGAGCACCAACAGCCCATCGAAGGCATTGGTCTGGCTGTCTCCGTCAATATCGCCAAAGCCTGCCAGGATCAAATCCAGGATAAAGTTGGGCAGGGGGTCTCCGGTGGCGTAGGCAAACATGATGGCAGCATCTGTGGAGTTCACCAAACCGTCACCATTCAGGTCGCCCTTCAGATTGGGGGGCAGGATCTCGAAGGAGCAGTTGTAGGAGGCTTTGGTTTCGCCCATCAGATTTTCGAAAGTCTCTGCCGATGCCAGCACACTGAAGTTGACGCCGACGTTGCCGACCGCGCTGGCAGCCCCCACCACTTCAAACTCCACCGCCATAATATCAATCAGCCCGCCTGCCCCGGCTTCACTCACGCCGTTGAACAGGATTTCATGATTAACTGTATCGAGGTTGACCAGCCCATTAAATCCGGACAGCAGTTCCAGCTCGCCGGTCGGCCGCAGCACCGCCGGATTCCAGGTAACTTTACCGGTAAAGTTGCCCAGCAACTCGTCGCTGTCCGTCATATCCAGTTGAATGACCGCCTTGGCTTTGCAGCCCTGTGTGGCATCCACCGGGCATTCCACTCCGGCAAAGATGGTCCCTTCCGGATTGGCTGGCAGAGGGGAAAGCTCGTATACCAACCCGCCGAGGATTTCCCGGGGTTCTACATCAATCCGGACTTGCTGCACCAAAATTTCGCCCGCCTGCCCGGGCTCAAACCAATCTGCCTCTATAGCTATAATGGCGTAATCGTTGGCCGGCAGCATGATGGTATTGTCATCGTTCAGGTTAGGGTGGCTCAGATTGATAACCCAGTTGGGGTTGGAGGTAATCGCCTCGATCTCAAACAAAGCCGGCACATTATAGGGGTTGCGGATGAGGAAGCGTTCGTCCAGGGTCACATCGCTAACGGTGCTCTGCACAGCGACGTTGCGGTGGGTGATGTTGTTGTCAACAGGCGTGGCTTGGTCCAGGTTGAACACCGATTGGGCTGCCGCAGATACCGGGTCCTGCGGGCTGTCCACAATAGCCGTCAGGCAGAAATGGTTGCTGCCCCCGCAATCCGAAGCCGTGGGCGGGTTGAAGTTATTAAACTGCAGAATCTCTGCGGCGTCGAGTGTTGGGTCGCCATTCACAACGGCATCCCGGGCTGCCGTTGCACCCGAGTACGGCAAGCTGGCAATGACCTGCGGGCCATCAATCGCATTGAAACGCATACATTCCGGAAAAGCGGCGGGGTAGAAGGGGTCAGCCGGGAAATTCACCCAAAAATCAGCGGGCAGGTTGCCGAAGGTCGTCCCCCAGTGGGTCCACATCAGCTTTACGGTTATGTCCGTTGCCGTGACCGGGCCGCGGTTGCGCACACGGACGTAGACGCGGTTGTTGAGGCCAGCCGAAGGCTGCTCGTCCACAAAGGCATCAAATTCAGCGCTGTTCGAAGGAGGTGCCTGAAAGGGGGGCGCGTCGATCTTAATGTCCACGCTTCTCCAGTGGGCAATATGACCTCTGGGCGATTCAAACCGGGTATTGCTCGGCTGCTCGGTATTGCCCCAGTCCAGGTGGTTGTCGCGCACAAAAACATCAATACCGCCCTTACCGCCTTGGCTAGCCGGCGCAGCAATCCGGACCGCCTCACAGGCATTCACCCGCCCGAACGAATGGGTAGAAGCGGTGCTAAAGCCGGTGCGGGCATCGTAGGCCCCCTGCGTGTCCTCAACCTTGTCGCCTGTGTCCTGAATTAGGGTCTGCGTAGCTACCCGCGAAAGCGCGGGGTCAACCGAGCGGATCAGCCCTACGATGCCGGCAACGAGTGGCGTGGCGGAAGAGGTACCTCCGAAACCGGCGGTGTAGTCTCCGCTCGCATATCCATCGGTGCCGAGGCGGTCGGTGGTGGTAATACCAAGGGTGCCGGCGTTGCCGCGGGTCGGCGCCAGAATATCAATGCAATCGCCCAGGCTGTGGCTGTTGACCCAACGGTCAAAATTATCAGTGCTGCTGACGGAGAAGGCGTTTTCCCGCGCCCGGATCCCATCGGCGGTGCAGATGTCGAGGCTGGCAATGTTCCGCCCGCTGAAGAGCACAGAGACGTCAGCACCGGCAGCGCGGTCGAGGGCCGGGATGGTGTATGGGTAGAGCGTACCCCCCGTCAGCCCCCAGCTATTGGTGATTACCGTAGCGCCCATTGCACGGGCATAATCAAATGATAACCCCGCCTGAAAGTCGGTCACACTAGCGCGGAAACTTGCGCCTTGCGTGAACAGCTTAAGCGGCATAAAGGAACAATCGGGGCAACTGCCGCTGACACCTAATGCGTTATCGCCGGCAGCTACAGCCACACCGGCTACAGCCGTACCGTGGTTGTCGGCAGCGCCCACCGGTTCTGGGTTGTTGTCATCATCGAAAAAGTCCCAGCCATTCGCATCATCGACAAAGCCATTCATATCGTTGTCGATGCCATCGCCGGGGATCTCGCCGGTATTGGACCAAAGGTTGGGCGACAAATCCGGATGGGTGACCTCAAAGCCGGCATCGACCACGGCTACGATGGTGGCAGGGTCGCCAAGCGTAAAGTCCCAGGCTTCCGGCAAGTCGGCATCGGCATCGCGCACGCCGCCCCCCTGCCCGGTATTGTTGAGGTGCCACTGATCGCCGAAAAGCGGGTCATCGGGCAGGGTGGCGTCCAGCTCGACGATGTTGACAAAGTTGGGAAAGGCAAAGTCAACAGCCGGATTTTGGGTTAGCTCCTGCGTTAACTCGATGGCTTCAAAGGGGTTGAACTGCACCAGGCCAACCAGGAAGGAATTGGGCACGAAGGGGTTGGATCGCAACACTTCCCCGCCGATACCACTGATCACGGTTTCGATTTCCGTATCGGTAGCCCCTTCGTTGAATTGCAGGATGATCTCTTCGGTCAGCAGAGAAGGCGTGTCTCCGCTTTGCGCATCAGCCGGCAGCACCAGCCCAACCATGCCATTGTCGGCGATCTCGCTGCTGTTGAGCTGATTGTACGCCTGCGCCAGAAAGCCGGGGTTGCCAGGGTCAGGCAGGTTGAAGAAATAAATGCCCCCTTCTTCATAGCCCTGCTGCAAACCGATGGAACCGGCAATATCGGCGATGGCCGCTTCCGAAAGCTCCGGGTTGGGAATGGCAGCGATTTGCGCCAGGGAAACCTCCACTTCACGGGTGTTGCCAAAGGCATCAATGAAGAAAGTACCGGCCGACAAATTGGGTGCCGTACCATTGATCCGGATGTCATCAAAGGCAAAGCCATCCGGCACCGGCACGAAACGGTCGAGGGAGACAATGCCCTTCAACTGGAAACGGAACATAACGCCACCGCTGCCGGCCAGCCCCGGAAGGCTCAACTCGATCGGCACATAGCCATCGCTGCTGCCAGTCCAGGCGGGTATCTCCTCTACCCCATTGCCCGTGTAATCTAGAATGGTGCCGTTGTAAAAGCCGGGCGTATTGCCACCGACGATGGCCCAGGTATCCCCAAAATCGGTAGAGGCCTCCAGGACGACCCCATCTTCAAAGGTTTCATCGAGCTCATACCAGATATCGGCTTCGAAGGTCAGGCTGGTCAGCCCGGAAAAATCGAAAACGGGGCTGACAACCGCGGAATGCTCCGGCATGTCAAATGGCCCATCCAGGCGGGTAGCCCAGGCCCGGTTGCCATCCGCAGCGCCCTGAATCACCTCGGCATCCGGTGCGCCCGCCTGCCAGGAATTGTTATCCCCGGAAAGGGCAGTGCTGCTCCACAGCCCGCTGCCGGACTCAAAGCTCTCCAGGTAGGGAAAATCATCGATAATCTGCTGCCCGCTTACTGCCACCGGCAGCACCAACAGCAAAAGGCAAAACTTAAATTTTGTCAAAAAGAAGTTCATAGGAATTGGTTTTTATGGGTCATAAATGGCCACCGCTGCATCGGGGTGGTCACTTTATCTATCAGGCCAAAGCAGAGGGCGTTACGTTGAGGCTCCGGAAAATTGCGATCAGGCCTGCTCGTCATGCCATTCAGAGCAAAAAGTAGCATGGCCAAGCGCTTTTTACTTATATTTGAGGCAACCCAATTCTTCCTTCTATGCTCCGCACGCCCAGAATTGTTTGTTCCTTAATTCTACTGATTTTGCTTTCTGGCTGCCACGTTGGCCGCTTTTTCGTCTGGAACTTTGCGGATGTCAACGACTATAAAAAGTTCCCCGCCCGGGCAATTGAGGCATCAAGCACCGCCTTCCAGTTTATCGCTGCTCCGGATAGCATTACGCAGCGGCTGGACACGGCAAAGGTTACCTTCAACGGCCTGGCTTACCCAATGCCGGAGTACCTGGGCGAATTCGGCAAGTCGCTCTCCTTCCTGGTGATTCGAAATGATACGATCCTCTTCGAGCGGTATTTTCAGGAATATCAGGCGGATAGCCCACCCGTGCCTTCCTTTTCCGTGGCGAAGTCCTTTGTCTCCGCCCTTGTCGGCTTCGCGGTGCAGGAGGGGGCGATCCAAAGCGTGCAGGAGCCGGTGACCAATTACTTTCCGGAAATGGCGGAGCGCGACGCCCGCTTCCAGGAACTCACCATCGAGCACTTGCTCAATATGCGCAGCGGGCTGAAGTACAATGAGAACAGCTACGTCAACCCTTTCGCGCCGGTGGCCCGCGACTACTACGGCCGCCAACTGAAAAAGTACACGCTGGAAAAAAGTAAATTTGCCGCCGAGCCGGATGCCTACCGCGAGTACCAAAGCGTGAACACGCAACTGCTGGGCTTGATCGTAGAAAAAGCCACAGGGAAGGCCTTGCCGGAGTACCTGGAGGAGAAAATCTGGCAACCGCTGGGCATGGAATTCCCGGCCTCCTGGAGTTACGACAGTAAAGCCGGCGGCACCACCAAGGCGTTCTGCTGCCTGAACGGTCAGGCGCGGGATTTTGCGAAGTTTGGCCGGCTGTTTCTGCAAAACGGGCGTTGGGAAGGGGAGCAACTGCTGGATTCCGCCTGGGTGGCGCGGAGCGTGCAGCCCAACTATTTCAACGATTGCTACCAGTACCAGTGGTACAGCGCTGCCCATTGGAAGGCCGAAGCGGACTCCCTTGCCGCCGTGCAGCAGTCGCCAACTGGCAGGGTATACACTCAGCGCGACGGTACGTTTTCCTATAAAACCTGCGGGCCGGATTTTATGGCGATCGGCATTCTGGGGCAGTACATTTACGTGCACCCGGAGAAAAACCTGATTATGGTGCGGCAGGGGAAGGATGATGAGGTGGCGTACCGGCAGTTGTTCCGGGCGTTGGCGGAGGAGCTGTAGTTTTTAGTAGGCTTGAATTCAGCAATTAAGCAGCGGTCATTGCAGCGTTTGCCCATCTGTTCTTGTATAAATGGATAGAAAGGCATCCGAATGAAGGGTGCAAGTCACTAAAAAACAAGGATCATGACTTCATCATTGCGCTTTTTACTGCTGTCGCTCCTATTGTTGCTCCTGCTCGCCACCTGTAAAAAAGACGAGATCAGTACCGAGGAGACGCCCCTGCTTTTCGATACGGAAATATCTGGCAGAGTGCAGGTCGACTCTACGGGTGACGGTAGCCCAAATTTTCCAGCTAGCGACGTGTGGGTATATTTTTTTGAGGAACAATCGATCATGACATCCTCCCAGGTATGGCAATACGCCCCGGACTCGATTCCTCCAGGAATAGGAATTTGGACAACGAAGACTGGCGCTGACGGGAGGTATTCCATTACCGGCCTTCCTCCACATGATAGCTACTTTCTTGTGTTTCTGGGCCCTCCTCACACCTACGATGCGCAGATAGTAGACACCACACCGGACGGGGACACCGCCGAGGCCAACCCGGATTATAATCTATATGTGGGGCTTGAGGAAGGGGAGCACGATGACGGCAATGATATGCTGGCCTTTATGAATAATTCCAGGATTTCCGGGGTGATACTGGAAGATGTTGACGAAGATGGCATCGGGGACCAGCCCTGGACCGATAGTGTGGAGATCAAATTAGTCGCCCGGTGGGATAATGGGCAACCCAATATTTGGGATGAGGTGGCCGGCCCCATACAGCCTGATGCGGAGGGCCGCTATGAATTCTTATACCTTGCGCCAGGAGAATATACCGTAGCGCTGACGCCTGACCCTGGGATCCGTTTTCTCCAAAGCGGGGATCAAAGCCCGGACCCCGAAGGTGCCGGAGACCCCGACACGCCAAACTATATCCCTGTAGATGTGACGCAGGGAAAACAGGACGAAGGCAACCGGTTTGTGGTCCGACGCCCCAAGCCAGTCATAAGTGGCTATGTGCTAGAGGACGCTGATGGCGATGGTGTAGGAGATAATGGCCTAGAAAACCACCGCATTGAGCTTTATTACCGGGATGCGGAAGGCAATCCCGTTTCCAGCCCTGATGGAGAGGAAATCGCGGGCGTATTTACCGATGCTACTGGGTATTTTGTTTTTTGGGAGCCCGATTTAGATATTCCACCCGGTGAGTATGTGCTTTCCCATGTTGGGACCGGTGAGGCCAATAACAACTGCATCGACGCCAGGGACGAAACGCAGGAACCCGGAGAGCCGGACGCTAACCCAAACTGTAAATTATTAAGTGTCAATATCGCCGATGAAGACGAAGAAGACGCTGGAAATATTTTCATTTTAGAAGCACAATAAGGTACGCTGTGAGAGAAGCTACCGAGGAACAATTGATAGAAGCCTGCCGGCGTGGGGTAGTCAGTGCCCAACGCGAGCTGTACGACCGTTACGTCGACCGGCTCTATTATGTGATCTTGCGGTATGTGAAAGACACCCACTACGCGGAGAATGTCCTTCAAGACGTTTTTCTGAAAGTATTTAATAACATTCAAACGTACGAAACCCAAAAAGGGGCTTTCAATACTTGGGTGAATACTATTGCCGTTCGGGAAGCCATCAATCACTGCAAAAAACGGAAGCCCGTCTTTGAGCCAATAGAATCAACTTCCCCTTTCAACTGCAGCCGTCAAGCTTTGATTCTCTCCATTTTACAAGCTGAAGAAATCATGTTCATCATTGGCCAAATCCCTTTGAAATACAGGATCATTTTCAATCTTTATGACATTGACGGCTATACCCACCGGGAAATTGCCAATCTGCTGGAGATTAGTGAAAGTACCTCTCGTTCCTACCTAGCGCGGGCCAAGGGCATGATTCAGCAAAAGGTCCTCGATTACTATTATCCTAAAACGACGAGCAATGGCAAAGCATCATGACCGGATAAACGACAAACTGCGCGGGCTTTCCGCTCCTATCGACAAAGAAGCGCTTTGGAGCCGCATAGAAACACACCAGCGTTTCCCTGCTCGTTCCGGTAAAGGGGGGCTCACGGCAAAGAACATTCTGCTGTTTTTTATCGGACTGGTAGTAGCCTGGGCCTCAAACCCGGCACCCGAGTGGGGCTCCGTCGCTGCGCCCATCCCTACCATGGCAAATGAGGCTCCTGTAAAGGCGCTACCTTACTGGTTCGGCAAACGTATCGCGACTGTCCCCCGGGAAGATGTTGGACGGCATTCTGCAGATGTGGATAGGAAGAAGGAATTCTTTGGTGTAACGAAGCCAAAGCACCGCCCGATTGCTGAACAAGAAGTTACCCAATTGCCTGTAAGAGCAACAATTCCAAAATCCGTTAATGAGCAAAATGCCGGCTTACCCTCCCCGCACAGCATTGGGCAAATACCGTCGAAGGAGCCTGGGCAGATCTATATCCGATCGGCCAAGCTTGATAGTATAGCACAAATTTTGCCATTAAAAACGCCACAGTGGCGGGCCTACATAGGTATGGGTATAGGCTACACCGCGCATCAGGTTGAGGGGCAGCCGGCTCGCCCCCAAGAGCATTATACGCAAACCTTGGAGTCTTACACCTTCGAGCTAGGGGTTGCACGGCAGCTTGGAAAACAATGGGAAGCAAGTATTGGCCTGCAGTACACTAGGGATTACAGGCGTTTCAGGTATACCCAAACCGACACCATAGTGCAGCAAGGAGGGCAGGTTGCCCGGGAGCGGCAATACCAACTGTACCAAAGCTATCAATACTTTGATGCCCAGGCTGCCATCAGCCGGCAATTTACCTGGGGGGCATACACCTTAGCTACGTCGGCCGGCCTGCAAGCCAATCTCCTCTTCAATGTCGAAGGTCGACAACTTGACCCCGACGGAAAGCTAACGACAGTCGATACCGACCAAAGCTACAGAAAACACTTGGCTCCTCGCTTTTTAGGGCGGCTGCAAGTCCGAAGGGCAGTTGGTACGAATATGGAAGCTTTTGCCGGCTTGACTTACCTTTCTACGGTCAGCCTTCATCAAAACAGCGCGGCTTTAAAGCACCGGGCAGCCTCTCTGTTTCTCAAAACGGGCATCAGCTATCGATTCTGACCCCTTACACTTTCGTACTAGCCATTTGTCAATTGGCGTCCGCGAGTTGGTCTTAACCGGTCCAGTTACCGCCAAACAGGGGGAAGTTGATCATGGTGCGGCAGGGGAAGGATGACAAGGTCGCGTACCGGCAGTTGTTCCGGGTGTTGGCGGAGGAGCTGTAATACTTTTAGTCAGTTACCCCCCAAGTTGATGACGGAATAGGGTTTCATCCGTTCAATTTGCTGCGGCGCGACGGGGCTTCTGAGGCAGAGTTTCCGCCGGCTACGCTTGCTATTGTACAGGTGCAGGCCCGCACCTTTTTTGCGGGAAGACCAAATCCCCAGCCCGAGGTTCACCAGGCTTGACAGGACCATACTGCCGTACCCAATACGGTCTAAATTTCTATTCTTAAACACTAAACCGATCGCTGCCCCGGCTATGCCAATCCCACTTGCCAATCTCCGCTTTCGGTCAAGCTTCAACCCGAAATTAAATGTTTCATAGGCTTCTGAGTTTACCATTTTAAAATACAGCGCTAGTGGAGTGTTTCAGAAATGACTAACCGAAGAAACCCAGTAAAACCAGGGCGCCCAAGCGTGAAATACGCTGTGCTATTTCGGACTAGTCGCACTAGTTCCCGTTCCGTAACAATACTATCGCCAATGGTGAAGTAACTGTGTTGGGAAAACTGGGACTCTTGAAAGTGTACTTTGGGCTGATCGCCGATAGGCTTGGCGGCAAGCAGGCAGGCAAAACTGGCGAATGCTATTGAGAGTATTTCTTTTTTCATAGCGGCGGGATTAATTTCTTCAGCAGCACAATCTGCCCCAGGTGGTAGTGCAAATGCTCAATAATACCCGAAATATTGCTGTAGTAATTGCCGTATTTGGGATCGGCAAAGTCAGCGCCCATCTGGTCCGCCGGCAATTCCTCCAGCAACTTGGCCAAGTGGCCGGCATCCGACCACGCTTGTTCCAGCAGCGCCTGCCAATCGCTTTCAGACTTAATATCGGGGGTTTCCCAGCTGAACTTATCTTTGGCTTCCAGGGGGCCGCCTTCCAATACCCGGGCAATGTGGGGCAGGTAGTAGGTGGCGTGGTAAAACAGCTGGGCGATGGTATTCAGGCCGTCGACTTTCGCGGTTGCCAGTCGCCAGTCGACCTCCTCGAGTTGGTCTTTGTAGTTGGAGGCCGTCCAGTTGCCGCCAAACATAATGCCCCGGAAATGCTTAGCCAGGTGGGTGGGTAAATGCATAACGATTGCTTTAATTCACGATTGTTTAAGCCGTTGGCGCTCGTAGGCTACGGTTTCAGCCAAACCTTCTTCCGGTGCGTAGGCCTCCTTGTAGCCGAGCAGCGCGCGGATTTTGCTCGTGTCCAACAGCAAGTCCTGCTGATAATTTGCGGGCGGCTCGGCAACGCCCTCCAGAACAACGTCTCCCTGCCATTGGACAACTTCCCGAAGCGCCCGTAGGTAATCCAATTGCGACCACGCTAGTTCACTGCCTGAGTTAAAGACTTGGTTGCGGGCCGCCGATAATAAAAATGTGCATGCGGTTTCTTTCTTTTTCAAATACAACGCGTTTTACGCATGCGTTGCAAAGTACCGCCTTTCCTGTTTGCAAATCAGCTGCACAGCATTCCGGCCAGTATAGGCCGCGGGCGGCATACCCCCACCCGGCGCTACCCAATGCCCGGCCATATAGAAATTGGCCAATCCCTTAAAGTGGGTCGCCAGGCGGGCTTTGCTGGCTTCGGGCGTCGGCAGCCAGCCCTCGTAGCTGCCGTTGTGGTTGCCCGTCCAGTTTTTGTAGGTGATCGGCGTTGCCAGGTCGACAAAAATCGATGTGCGCTTTGATATCGCCCACTTGCTGATCGAGGGCCTCCAGCAGGGCCTGGCTGATGCGCTCGCGTTCGGCCCGGTAAGCGGCCTCGCCCTGGCTGTGCAGCTGCCGCCAGGACGCATAGTCGGTATCCAGCATCGCAGTGACCAGGGTCTTGCCGGGTGGGGCGACCGTGGGGTCAAAGGTATAAAACTGAAAGCTGGCCCGGCTGTGGGTGTAATCGCCGACCTCAATAGCCGAGCTCAACGGGATATTCAGCCCCACAATAGAGGGGGGCACTTCGGGCACCGGACGGCTTACCCCGGCGGAGAAATAGACCAGGGAAGGAAAGGTCTGCAAAGTCGCATAGGCTGCTTTGGTTTTTTCATCCATGTACTTGCCTTCCAGCATCCCAAAGAGCACGGTGTGGCCATCACAGGCTGCAATCGTGTAATCAGAGCGGTGTTCGCTGCCATCCGCCAGCTTAACCCCCACCACTGCATCCTGCTCAATCAGGATATCTTCCACTCTGGATTGGTAACGGATACGGCCGCCGAGCGACTCATAACGGCCAACCATTTTCTCGATAAACCTGCCGGAGCCGCCCAGTGGGTAGCCGGCCATGCCTCTGTAGGCGTAGGCGTACTGCATTAGGAAGAACGTCATGGACATATCGGGCGACCAAAAGCTATTGAATGCTTTTTGCAACACGCTGGACTTAAAGCGCTGGGCGAATTCCCGAACCGTAATTTGGTTGTACTTGCCCACCGTCATCAGAAAAGCAAAATTACCGAGGGCAATCTTGGTCCAGTCCCACACCCCCAGCAATTCAAAAGAACGGTCCATAGGGAAATTGGATTGAGCAATGGCCTCTATGGCTTCAACCAGCTCCTCCGTAGGGGCGTAGTCCTTGGGCGACAGTTCCAGAAAGTGGGCTTTCAAACGGCCAAGGTCGAGGTAAAAGTGGACCTCCTGGCCTTCAATATCTTTGTACTCGATAAAACTACTGTGGTTGTAAAAGCTACTGTCCTCAATGACGCCCAGCTGCTTCCACATATCGTACAGGTCCGTGCCCGGCGCGGAGCCGACCAGCCAGTGCACGGAGCCATTCACATAGTAGCCATCGCGCGCCCAGGACGTGCAAACGCCCCCTGCACTGGGGCCCAGCTCGAAAATAGTGGTGTCAAAACCGTTATACTGCGCATAAATACCTGCGGAAAGCCCGGCAATACCGCCGCCGATAATGTGGATGGATTTATAGTCTGACAACCCAAAATTTGTAAATTCTGACTCGCTCTTTTTCCGCCTCGCTGCGCCTGCCTGGCTAATGCCAACGGCAGACAGGTTAAATCCCGGTTAACCGGGACGCCGTCCGTACGGACGCCTGCGTTTTTCGCCTTGCGAGCCA
>CAZNSK010000094.1:0-24248 GCA_964575505.1 uncultured Phaeodactylibacter sp. | reverse complement strand
ACAAAATAACTTCGCCTATTCTAGGTAACTTATTACTGCGCGACCCCTTAGGCCATACTTTAGCCTTTTGCTGCTGCTCAGCCACAGTGGACGAGGGCTGATCCGGTGTGCTCAGGGTAGGAATAGGAGGTGTGACCCCGGAGAAGGCCACTTCGCTGTAGGATATATTCGCCGCCTCACCATTATTGTCGTGAACAGCCATCAGGCCTACCTCTACACAAGCGGGCAGGTCCATGTAGAATTGAGCAAACATCTGCCAGCCACTGCCACTGCCGTAAAATGCCCGGAAGTAGTTATTGATCCGTTGTAAATGTATATTTTTAAATTATGGGAGCCAAGCAAACGGCCTAACATTTTTCGGGGTGGCCGGTTTGAAGGCACCGGTGGGCCATAAAAAAGCGTTGCAAGCTTTGGCTTGCAACGCCCTTGATTGATTCCCTAATACTAATGCTCAATTACTAAAGCATTATGGGATGGGTTTACGGGGGATTTGCCGTAAGGTTACAAAACAAACCCAAATATTTTGGGGTGCATTGCCATCAGGTTCATTGCAGGGGCCAAAGGGCGGCCCTGCCCCCTTCTCATTATTGGTGGTTTGGGCTAGCCTTTCTGCTTTTGCTGATCGAGGCGGATGACCTCCTCGATCTGGTTGACTTTGATGTTTTTGGCGATGATTCGGCGGTCGGGGCCGATGACGTAGAGCTCCGGGGTCACATCTACGTAGTATTTTCTGTAGATTGACCGGTTGGAGGGGTCAAAAACGTTGGTCCAGGTCATACCGGTTTTCTTAATATAGTCGGTCCACTCCTGATGGTCAGTGTCTACTGCGATACCGTAGACATCCACCCCTTTGCTTTTCCACTCGCGGTAGAAGTTGACCAGTTTTGGGGTCTGCTCCATGCAGTGTTCGCAGGTAGGATTATACATGTAGACGATAAGGTATGGGGCTTTCAGGTCTAGCAGTGCTTTTTCGGATCCGTCTGGCGCAAAGGAGACCACATTCGGCGCTTTATTGCCTACAAGGCTGCTGCTCATCTCCTCTGCCCGCTGCTGCAAGCCGTAAACGGTCATAGAGTCGGACCAAAACGCCCGGTCGCGGGTAAAGTAATTCTGCACCATGTGGACGTACATCGCCTCAGCGTCCATAAGCGTTGTTTTGGTGGGCTCGTACTGTAGTGTGATCCAATTGGCGAAAAATTTAAAGAACGCCTTTTTTTCCTCATCGTCCACTACCTTTTGCAGCAGGTAATCCGTAGCGTCAATCAGAGAGTCCGGGTTTTGTGCAGTAAGCTCCTTGATGTAGCGCTCGAGTTTGTTATAAATGACCGGCGTATGGAGCAGCCGTTCGTCTGTAAAGTCGACGTCGTCCCAAAAATCGCGCCGGAAGTGGTAGATCTGAGCAGCGTCATTATTGGAGCCATCCGGGTTTTTGATATCCCGCAATTCCGGGTTCTGGCCCGCTTTTTTGTAACTGGTAAACAGGGTGTTGGGGTGCTGCCTGAACAGCTCCTCTAAGTGCGCTTTGCGCTCATCGAGCAGGGTTTGGCGCTCCGCCGTGAGGCGCTCGTACTCCGGAGTCCCCCTTTGCGTAGTCTTCAACTGGCTGGAGATCGCCTCAAACTTGGGCCGTTGCTGCTCGGCGAACTTAAGGTTTTGGTAAAGCAGCTCGTTATTGAGGTTGCCCTCTACCTGCATCGAACCGACGATGTCGTCGGCATTGGCGCTAAGCTGCATCGTCTGATCCTTGTCAATCAGTAGCTGCACGACGGCCCGCTGTGGGACCAGGATATAGTAAAAGCCGGACATGTAGGGCGCTTCCCGTTTGAATCGGATGCTGCCGTCCGGGCCGATGGGCACAGAATCCGCCCGGAAACGCTGCTCATTAAGGTGGCCAATCAGCGCCGCTTGGCCGCCGCCTACGCCATCAAGCGTAAGCTGTATATCGGGTGATTCTGCTGGCCCCTCATCAATTGGTTTGCTGGTTGAGGCATCGCCACTGCCTGTATTTTGAGAGGCAGAAGAATTGCAAGCTGCGGTGAAAATGGCAAGGGCTATGATCAATAGTTGTTTCATTGTAACACTTGATTAGTCAATCAATAAATGGCAGGGCAAAAGTAATAATTCCGGGGCATCCGACCCATCCCGGGCGTTGAAGTTTTGCCGTGGCCAAAGGGCAGCGCCTTAGCCCGATTGCAAAGAAAGCGGGTGCAGTCCGGCAACGCTTACTAAATAATTTGCCAACTTTGCCATCGGGTTACTCAAAAATCAGTGATGCCGCAATCCAACAAAGCCCTGTACGAGCAATTTTGCACCGCCAACGGCGTACCTGCCTTCAATCAGCCCTGGTGGCTTGATGCGGCCTGTGGGCCCGGGCAGTGGGGGGTAGCGTTGGGGTATGACAAGAAAGGGGCCCTGGCTGCGGCACTGCCCTACCACTTTCGGCATATCCGGGCAGGGGCGTTTCTGCTCAACCCGCCACTGACGCCTTACCTGGGTTTGTGGCGTTATGCAGCGTACACAACAGCATCGGCAGCCGATCAATTTACGTTCGACCGGCAGGTCGTCCCACAACTACTGGAACAGCTGCCGGGCCATTTAGGCCATATTCAAAAACTCCACCCGGGTACCCAAAACTGGATGCCTTTTTTATGGGCAGGCTTTCAGGCTCAGCTGAGGTACCATTTTGTGATCCCGGACCTGAGCGATTTGGAGGCGGTGCGGCGGCGCTTCAACCGTTCGGTGAAGTACAGCATCAAAGAGGGGGCGAAAGTGCTAAAGCTGGAAGAAAGCAACAACTTGCCGGAGCTGGCCGCTATCATTGAGCATACCTTCGACCGGCAGGGGTTGGCGGCTCCGGTTTCCTTGCCGTTGCTGCAGCGTGTGGAACATGCAGCCCGTGAAAAGGCGCAGCGGCAATTGCTTTTTGCCCGTCATCAGGATGGCAGGGTGCACAGTGGCGTATATTTGTTGCATACTCAAGGGGCTACTTATCCTGTTACAGCGGGCAATGGGCCGGGTGCCCGAGGCAGCGGGGCATTCCCCTGGCTGATGTGGCAGTCGATGCAGCAGGGGGCAGCCCGGGGCAGCCTGCAATTTAATTTTTTGGGCAGTACGATGCCGAATGTTGCCCCGGTTCTCAATGGTTTTAGGGCATTGCCGGTACCTTACTTCGAGATTTATCGGGCGCGCTACCGGTGGGCTACCCCATTTTTACAATGGCTTTTGTAAATTTACCAGCAAAAAGATGAAATTAACGCTCTTGGGCGCACTTTTTGCAATGGTTGTCTGGGGCTGCAATGGCGGTGCTGCCACTGCCGAGCTGCCAGCCGCTGCCGAACTCCTTTCCACGGAAGCCATTAAAGAGACGGTGCAGGAACCGGTCCGGAAGGTGACGCCTGTAGCCGCTGGCCTCGGCGAGCATTCGGCTTGCGTCTTCCAAATGCCCGCCCGGACCGAAATGCAGATGCTTCATTTTTACCTGTACGAACCTGCGCCTGCGCAAGACATTCCCCAACTACAGCTCCTTGCCGGCACCTGGCAGGAGCACAATGCCGGGGCCGGGTACGAAATCCTCCAAAACACGACCGTGCCCATGGCTTGGTTCCCCGGGGAAGCCGGGGCTTACCCTGCTACCCTGATCGCGCTCTTCCAGCAAGCCACGGTCGTGACTACCGGCGTAAGTCAAGATGATGCCAAATCCCTGGTTTATCAGATCATGGTTAAACACAATTGGAAGTAGTTTGTACACCAAACTGAACTTTGCATCGAAAAGATACCTCCGAATACATGAAAAAAGCATTACGCTCAACGCTCTTATTGTTTTTACTATCCGCTTCTTTTTCCCACGCTCAGCTCGGTGAGTTCCGCTTTGAGTGTACCACCGGCGACTCGGTGCGGGCACTGGCCGCTACGGCAGCCCCCAACGGCGGGCTTTACGTATTGGGGTCTGTTGCCAACGGCTTGAGCAACCCTACCGGTAACGCCAATGACGCGGTGGTGGTGCGCATCGGCAGCGACAATACCCAGCAGTGGGCCCGGGAGTATGACCCGGGTACCTTCCAATCCATCACCGATATTGCAACAACGGCTGACGGTGGATTTGTAATGTCAGGCACCTCCACTACGGTGTACTTCGATGGCTTTGTGGGGAAAGGCAACCCCGATGGCACCCTGGAGTGGAGCGCTTTCCCCGGTAATCCGGATCTTCTTGAACGGGGGTATGCGGCTTTGCCGACTTCAAATGGCGGTTACCTCTTTGCGGGGCACCATAGCCCACAGGCACAGACAGCTTTGTATCTGGTCAAATACGATGCAGCCGGAACGGTCGAGTGGGGGCAGTATTACCCAATAAATGGCCAGGAGGGTACCGGATGGGACGTGGCTGAAGTACCGGCCGGGGGCTACCTGGTTACCGGCTATACAGGAGCTCTCCTGGAGCCTTCAGCCTTCGTCGTGCGCCTGAACGAACAGGGAGAACAGCTCTGGGCCAATACCTATACTTATGAGGGGCGCCCCTCGCTTGGGCTGCAAGTCGTCCCCCTTTTGGATGGTACCTTTGCTCTGCTGCAGGCTACTGGGCTGAGCGATGCCCCCGCTGATGCAGGAGAAGGGGCGATCATCTCTCGCATCAATTTGGATGGCACCCTGGTGTGGTCCAGGCTTGCCGAGCTTGACCAAGAATTAGTCACGGTAGAGTTCAATGGCATCAACTTCTCCTTTTCCGGGCAAGCAGAAGACCTCGTTGCCACCCCGGATGGGAACCTGCTCTTTGCCGGCGGCTCAGATATCGATGATTCCGGAGATATCCGGCCGGCCTTGGCAAAACTCAGTACAGATGGCGAATTGCTTTGGGGGCTGGAGCTGGCAGAAGAGGGCTTTCTCAGCGGGCCCTTCCGGGTAGGCAGCAGCCCGCTGGCCGTGACTTCCGAGGGCTACTATGCTTATGTTTTTGAGGACCTTTATGACCGGGATGGCTTCAGAATGGTGAAGGTTGATGCCGATGGGCAAGGGGTTTGCGCAGATGCTATCCCCGATGATTTTTTTGCTCCCGTGACCCTGGATATAGCGCCGGTCAGCTTTGAGGGCATCTCCCTTACCGCCTCATCAGAACTGGAGGTGACGCTATCGGATGAAGATTTTTCTTCCAGCCCGACGAGCAGCTCCTTTACAACGGATCTCGGCAATGATACCCTGCTGTGCGCTGGTGCGTCCTTGCTGCTTGACCCCGAGCTGGATAGCACGGCTACTTACCTCTGGCAGGATGGAAGCACGGATTCTACTTTCACGGTCAATCAGGCCGGCGTCTACAGCGTTACCGTTACCCAGGATGAATGTACAGCCGTAGACTCCATTGCGGTAGTGACCCCGGAAGAAGCCGTTGCCCTTGGGCCTGATCAGGAAACGTGCGGAGCTGACGCGCTGACCATCGGCCCTGCTTTCCAGGTAGCCGGCACTTACGAATGGAGCAATGGTGCAGCGGAGCCCTCCATTACCGTTGACGAAGAGGGGGCCTACACGCTAAGCCTCAGTACGGTCTGTGGTACGGTTACCGATGAGATAGCCGTATCGTTTTTGGAACTGCCTGACCTCAATCCGGCAAGCACTTCGCCCAGCTGCAACGAAGATAACGGGGCCGTGAGCATCAACCCCACCGGCGGCGACCCCAGCACGGGCATCCAATGGTTGGATGCCGGGGGCGAGCTTCTGGCGGAAGACGTCCTGGCCTTAGAGAACCTTCCCGCCGGCACTTACGAAGTAGCCCTTTCGGTTGGGCCAGACTGTACGGTTGCCAATACTTTCACCCTGGAAGCCCTGGGCGTGCCCTCGGCTGAGGTAACGGTTAGCCCGCCCAATTGCCAGGGGGAAGCCTCCGGCCGCCTTACTTTGGCCGTGATGGGAGGGGCCGCGCCTTATACCTTCAACTGGTCTCGCAATGGCGTGCCATTAGCTGAAGATACAGCCGTGCTAAATGGCTTGTCGCCCGGCTTGTACGCCTATACCCTGACGGATGCCAATGGCTGCTTTTTTTCACAAGACAGCATCGCCCTGCCTGATGTGCCGCCTATTAACTTTACGCTGGATACCACTGACCCGGCCTGCCCGGGCGAGGCTACCGGTACCATTGCCTTCTCTGGCTTGAGCGGGAGCACAGCCCCCTATACTTTTTCTCTGAACGGGGGGCCTGCGCAGCAAGAAACCACTTTCGGCGGCTTGGAAGCAGGGGCGTACGAAGTCCTCATCGAAAACAACAATAACTGCGATACTTCTATCACCGTGGCCTTAGCCGAGCCTAGCGCTGTGAGCCTGGAATTGCTAGCCCGGCCCAACCCCGCTGACTTTGGAGATTCGGTACAATTAGAGGTGATCACCTCCCCAATGATCGATCCCGCCTTATCTACGCTACAGTGGGCAGTTGACTCCGGGGTGGTCCTCAGCTGCAACGACTGCTTATCCCCCAGTTTGCTGGCTACAACTTCAACGGATATTGCCCTTAGCCTGACCTTGGAAGGTGGCTGTACCTATACCCAGTCCCTGTTTCTTCAGGTTAATAACGACCGCCGCATTTTCATACCGAATGCCTTTTCGCCCAACGAAGATGGCCGGAATGACCAATTCGAGCTTTATATCGGCCCGGGCCTGGACGAGATTGTCAATTTCAAAGTATTCAACCGCTGGGGCGGGCTCGTCTTTGAAGGGGACGGCCGGGCAGCAGCCTGGGACGGTGATTTCCTGGGGGAGCCGGCCCCTGCCGGTGTCTACGCCTACGTTATCCAAGCCATTTGGGCAGATGGGCTGATGACCACCTACGAAGGAGAAATTCATTTGATCCGGTAAAGAGCCTTCAGGGCATTGCAAGGGGGCAGCGTAAGAACGGAAAAGTGTCGGAGTGCCTGACAGGGCTGCTCTCGTCGCCGGAACAGCCCGCTCAGCATCGCGGTGCCCAAGTGCTGTTCTACTAAGCCTTGGGCTGAGAGGCAGCCGTGTGAATTAGGCGAGGCGTGAGTAGGAGCCTGAGGGGCTCCAAGGCAAACGCATCAAAATGGGAACATGCCACGGAACACGTAGCGGAACACGTTAAATTGGGTGGCGGCTGCCGAAATTGCATGTTCGAGGGACGAGTCCCGCAAAGCGGGATAAAGTCTTGCAATTTCTAGCGTTTTTGCTTCCTTTTTTGGTCCCGGTTTACCGGGAAAAAAAGGAAGAGCCCAGCCCATGCGGGCCCGTACGTGGCCGGCTTGAGGCGAGAAACAAGCTAAATCTTCCCTCCTAAAGGCTTGTATCGCCCATTTTAGTGGAAACTACGTTTGGTGTGTTTGCCCTAGCCCCCCTTTCTCACCCCAAAAAACCTCCTCAAAATTCCGTATTTTTCACCCCGAACCAACCACCTGAAAACCGCATGCAGTACGAAGAAGCCAAGGAACGCCTCATCAATGGCAAAACCCGGGAAGCCATTGACATGCTCCGGGAGCCCCTGGAAAAGACTCCGCTCTACGACGAATGGATGATGGTCCGCGCCCGCTACGAGACCCTGCGCGAGCGGGAGATGAAAGGCCTAATGTCGACCGCTGAGGCCCAATTGGAGCACAACCGGATCAACGATGCCGTACTGCGGCTGCTTGATAAAGCGGAGCAAAAAGCGGAAGTGCTGGTGGTGAAAAGGGCCCAACCCGCTGCAATGCCCCCCAATCAAGGCCGGCCCAAATGGATGAGTATGCTAATTGCAGCGGTAGTGGCAGTTGGAGCGCTCATGTTCATAAGGGAGCAGTTTGGAACCGATCAGCAACCCACTGTAGAGCGGGCCACCCAAGAAGTTGTGCCTGAAACCAAGTCAGATGTGGCGCCAAGCCGGGAGGCCTCCCAATCCAAGGTGGATTTAAAGCCAAGCCAGGTGAAGTCGCAAATAAAAACGGAGGAAGAACCGAGCCAGGCACGCCCTAAAGTGCCAGCCGGAACCCAAAAAGCAGAGCTGAAAAGGGAAGTGGTGCGGGAACCTGGCCAACTGATTGCCAAGTACGACGTCAGCAAAATCTCCGGCAACCGCGACCTGCCCTTCGAAATTCATACCCTCAGCCATACCCAAAATATGATCCTGATGGAAATGACCCTGACCAACCGGACGGGCAAACCGGTGAAGCTGGGCGAAATGGAAATGCGGCATACCGGCGACCGCTCCGTAGGCACAAGCCAAAGTCTGAATGGGACGATGCTCGAGCCAGGAGATAAAATTACCGAAACCTTCAGGTTTGCCTGGGCTATTTCCGGTGAACTTCGTGCTTTCCGCATGAAAATGGGCTATGCCATTCAGGGCGGAGACGGGGCACGGTCGCTCAAGACGGACTTTGGGCTTTATAAGAAGATACAGTAAGGGCGTCAAGGGGCTCTTTCCGGTCCCTTATTGATTTGGATATTCGATCTCTGTATATCGTTTAGTATGATATTATGGTCTCCGGTCATATGGATATAGTTACGGATGCCCTGTTTTGCTGCCCGCTCTGCCAGCGCCTGCTCAATCTGCCCGGATTCAAAGACCTGTTGCACCGCTTTCTTCAGCGTTTTCTTGCTGAGCAAGGGTTTTTGCCGGACCTTTTTATAGAGGGCATCGATGAGGACACTATGATCGTCCCGGCTGGGCGGGCGGTTGCGGAGCAGCGCGTAAAACAAGGGTACGGCCAGGTGCCGCCGGGCAAGGACAGTATTAATAATAGCTTTTTGTTCCTTTAGGGTATGCACTGTCGCCAGCTTTTTCCGAAAGACATAGCTCTGCCCGCCGGTAACCAGAAAAAAAGCCAGAGGCAGGAGCAGAATGGCAACGATCAGCAAGCTGCTCAAAACAGAAAATAAGGACCAATCGCCCAAAAGGGGCGGACGATTCGGAGGCTTTTGGTAAAGAATATGCTGCCCGTTTTCAAGCGCTAGCCGGAAGGTTTTTTCCCGTTCGTACGCACTGGCGATTTTGGCGCGTATAGCCCCGGTCTTCGGATGGTTGGCTAGTACGAAGGAATCATGCTGTATAAAAGCTTTGGCTGAAGCCGGCAGTTGGCTAATGATTTCATGGGGGGCGTACGCCACCTCTGCTTCATTGGGGGATGGCGCATTGGCCAGTAGGGTAAATGGGAAAACGGGAATGTGGTACTGCCGGGCCGTGGGCTGTTGGGTAAGGGGGTCCGGAAGAATGACCCGCAGGCCGAGGGTATAGGCTTCCCCTGGTGTCCAGCGGTCTTTGCGCCCCAGGTCTGCCGGGTGGCGTACATCAAGGCCTAACAAATTGATGCTCCTCCGCTGGATGAACCGCCAGCCCTTTGCTTTGGGGGAGAGCTGGGCGACTGCTTCGCCCCCGGGAAAGGCGTGGGTATAGTGCTCTTTTACATAAACCTCTACGCGCTGAGCCCCCCACTGCGCGGGCAGCTCCCCCCAGCGTAGGATGATGGTATCGCCCCGGTGATCAAGCCACAGGGGCAAATCGCCCTGAGCAGCCGTCACTGGTAGTCCTGCTAGCAGCCAAATACCACAAATCATCCACAACCGAGCCGAAAATGTCATACTGCCTTTTGCTTTGTAAAAAACCAGCCCAGCACTGTACCCGCCATGCTTCCAAACCCTCCCAGCAGCAAGCTTACCATCAATAACAGGAGAAAGGGAAGTTCGCCAAGTTCATCTATGTTGAGGCCGGTTAAATTGAAAATGGATAAAAAAAGCAGGTGGAAGATAAAACTTCCAGTGGATAATACCCAGACGCCCTTTTGCCGGCTCTTACTGAGCGCTCCCGTTTCGTTGAGTAAATACATGAAGTAAATATAGCCACCCAGAGGGAGCAGGGCCGGGAGGATGACAAAGTTGAGCAACAGACAGATGCTACTGATGGCTATAAACATAAGGGCTCCCAAAATATAAAGTACGGAGGTTTCCGTGACGACTTCGCTAACCAGGTAAAGCAAAAATATCTGTACTGTTATGAATAAATATACGACCAAGACGGCCATGCCCATGTATGGGTCCACCGGCACAAATATCACGATAAACGCACTGAGCCAAGTCATTATCTTCACGATTTCCCGCTTTCGCTCCTGATAAAGGGATTCGTAAGTAAGTGTAAAAATGAAAACAAAAGCACCGGCTGCCAGGGCTATCAGAATGATCAAGACAGGGTCTAGGGACCAGTAGTTGAAAATGTTTCCGTTCAATACCCAACCCTCAAATAATTCGTAAAAGAAAAAAGAAACGGCAATCCCGGCTGCGGTAAAGGTATAAAGCCGCTCTGCCTTAGCACTCGAAGTCTGGGAAGGGTGCCGCCGCTCGTGAAACAGGCCTAGGGCCAGTCCGGTGAGGCCAAAGATCAGAAGTAGCCGGTAATTGTCAAACACCGGTAAGGTAGCCAGGAATGTGCCAGCCAGGCTAACTCCACCGCCTACAATGGTGTACCGGTATACGGATTGGTCAAGCCCAAGGTACTGCACGGCGCCCAGGCTAAGGCCGAGCAGCAGCACCGCGCCGAGCGCCAGGAAAAGCGTGGGCGAGCCGGGCGCTGGGTCGTCGCTCGTGCTGATATCTGCATACGGGCTGGGCCCTGCCGGTGTTTCCGAAACAGGTGGGGTAAGGGCGAAGGCTTCTTGGTTGCTATCCGGGCGGGGCTTGGCAGTGGAGGAAGGGCCTGCGGGTGTTGAGCCGGCCTGGCCCCGGAGGACTTGCAGCTCCGAATAGCGGGAATGAGCTGATGACAAGGGGCTCAGGTAGAGCTTACCACTCAGCACCTGGTCGTAAATGGGAGCCCCATCGGCACTACTGCTGTAAAAGGCTTGTCCGGTAGGCGTAAGGGCATAAACAAAGTAGACATCCGCTCTAGAGTCGCTCCGCAAGTACATTTTCTGGTCCTCAATGCTACCGTCTGGACCGGCAATCCCGAACAGCCCCGTGCCTCTGCTCTGGCGGTGGAGGACGGCCGTATTGTGGCGGTGGGGGAATCTGATGCCCTCCGGGCCTACATTGGAGATTCTACAGAGGTGGTAGATGCCGGAGGCCGCTTCATCACGCCGGGCTTTATCGACTGCCACGTCCATTTCCTGACCGGGGGGCGGCGCCTGTCGTCAGTGCAGCTGCGGGAGGCGGGCAGCCCGGCGGACTTTGCCCGGCGCATTGGCGATTATGCAAAGACCGTTCCGCCTGGTACCTGGATTACCGGGGGCGACTGGGACCACGAGAACTGGGGCGGGGAGCTGCCCGACCGGGCGTGGATCGACTCCCTGACGCCGCAGCACCCCGTCTGGGTCAACCGCCTCGATGGCCATATGGCGCTGGCGAATTCCCTGGCCCTGGAGCGGGCGGGGATTTCGGAGGCGGTAGAGGCCATGAATGGGGGGGCGGTCGTCCGCCGCCCGGATGGGTCGCTAACGGGTATTTTCAAGGATAATGCTATGGTGCTGGTGGCGCGGCGGGTGCCCGGGCAGACCGAAGCTCAGCTGGACCAGGCCCTGCAGGCGGCCATGGATTACGTCGCGGCGCAGGGGGTGACTTCCGTGCACGATATGGGGGGCTCCTACGCCGAGCGCGCCGCAATGGAGCGGGTACACCGCGCCGGAAAGCTGAAAACGCGGATTTACGCTACTTCCACCTTGCCCGAATGGAAAGCCCTGGTTCAGGAAATCGAAGAAAAGGGGCGGGGGGATGAATGGCTGAAGCGGGATGGGCTCAAGGGCTTTGTGGATGGCTCCCTGGGGTCTCATACCGCTGCCTTTTTCGAACCCTTTGCCGACAGCCCGCAGGATTCCGGCTTCTTTGTGAATACCGAAGCTGACCTCTATGAATGGATCAAAGGGGCGGATCAGGCGGGCTTGCAGGTGGTTGTGCATGCGATTGGCGACCGGGCCAACCATGCCATTCTCGATATCTACGAAAGGGTAGGGGCGGAAAACGGGCCGCGCGACCGCCGCTTCCGGGTAGAGCACGCCCAGCACCTGGCCCCGGAGGATATCCCTCGCTTTGCCGAACTAGGTGTTATCCCAAGCATGCAGCCCTACCACGCGATCGACGATGGGCGCTGGGCCGAAAAAGTTATTGGCCCGGAGCGGGCAAAGACAACCTACGCGTTTCAGTCGCTGCTGGAAGCAGAGGCCAACCTGGCCTTTGGCAGTGATTGGTTTGTTGCGCCCCCAACCCCGCTGGAAGGCATCTATGCGGCTGCCACCCGGCGGACACTCGACGGTGCCCACCCGGAAGGCTGGGTGCCGGAGCAGAAAATCAGTGTGGAGGAAGCCCTTCGGGCGTATACAGCAACGGCTGCCTACGCTTCTTTTGAAGAAAGCCTTAAGGGGACGTTGGAAGCAGGGAAATTGGCGGATTTCGTAATCCTTGGCGATAATCTGCTGGATATCCCGGCGAGCGATATCCGGGAGGTTGAAGTTTGGCGCACCTATGTGGGAGGGAAAGCCGTGTACAAGCAGGGGGATTAGAAAGAATAGCCAGGAGGCAGGCGAGCCCCCCGGCCTGAGTTTTATTTGCCTTTGGCAATCATTTGGTCTACGCCGCCGGTAAACTGGCCTACGGTTGGCGTATAGCCCGTTTTGCCCAGCGCCTGTATTTCGTATTGCCCGGACTCTTTATTGCGGTCCAGGTTAAATACCCATATCGTAGGGTAGCCCCGCACCTGAAAACTTTGCTGCAGGCTGTAGTTTTGCTGCTTGATGTCCTTGGGCAGCTCTTTGCGCCTTGGGAAATCAAGCTCGAGCAGGACGACGTTCTTTTCGGCCCACTTTTTGAATTCCGGCTTCTGGAAAACGGCAGCATCGAGGCGCTTGCACCATCCGCACCAATCGCTGCCTGTGAAGTTGGCCAGGATCGGCTTGCCGGTCTCTTGAGAAACCTTGTAAGCTTCGTCGATGTCTACCAGCCAGCCTGGCTTCGTCGCCTTGTAATTGTCTTGTGCGCAAGCGAAAGTGCCCATGAGCAGGAAGGCAAAAAGAATGCTGAATTGTCTCATAAATGTATTTTCGGTTTTGAACTTTTGGACCGGTTTACCCAACAAAATTACAATATTACAAAAGAAAAGATGCATTCCACACAGTTAGCGTTGTGTTAAGGCAGCGACAACTGGACTTGTAAATGGTTGGGGAAATAATTATTGACCCGGTTGGGCAGCATCTTGCCCCAGCCAATGCCCCAGCCTCCATAGCGCATCAGGTGCCAGCCTTTTTGCCCGGGGCGGGCAGGGAGGGCCGCTTTGCGCAAATAGTTGAGCGCTGTGTTTTTATCCAAATCTGCCACTGGAGTGTCTGGGTGCAGGTGCAGGGATAAGCTCAGGGCGTGATCTGGTACCAGTTGTTTGCCTTTTAGGAGGCCCACGGGCGTTCCCGGGTCGACTATAGGCAGGCTTTGGGACAGGGCACCCAGCAGCGGCAAGGCAGCCTCCGGCAAAGCATACAGCTGCCCCTTGGGGGTAGTCAGCACGGCCAGGCCTGCTTTGGGGGCCAGCCAGGGGGCTACGGCTTGCGCTACGGACTGAGCAGCTTTCGAAAAGTAGCGCAAGGGCATTTTTGTGGCAAAAGAAGACAGCGCGCCCTTTTTACGGAGGGCAGCCAAGTAAAACCCTTCGCTGCGGGCCCGGTGCGGGTAGAATTGATAGCCGAAACGAGTAGGCGTAATGCCCCAGCCTTCCGGCAAGTCGAAAGCGACCGTGTCAAAGCCGCCTTTCTCCAGGATAGCCGCCACCTGCTGGTCATTCTCCCCTTCGTTGTAGGTGCAGGTGCTGTAGATGAGGATGCCGCCCGCTGCGATCAGCGGAAGGGTATTGTTGAGAATATCCTCCTGCCGGTTTTCACAGCGTTGCACATTTTCCACCGACCATTCTTTGGCCGCATCCGGCGTTTTTCGGAATAAGCCTTCGCCCGAGCAGGGGGCGTCCACCACTACGAGGTCGAACCGGCGGGCCAGAGGCGCAAAGTGATCGCTTTCGGCCTGCGTTGCAATGATGTTCGCCCGCCCCCATTTGGCCAGGTTGTCTTTAAGAATGGCGTAGCGGTTTCTAACCACTTCATTGGCCACCACCGTACAGTCGTCAGGGAGGGCATTGAGGAGGACTGCCGTTTTGCCGCCCGGTGCCCCGCAGAGGTCAAGCGCTACCCTGAAATCCTGCGCCTGCCGAAGCTGCTCCACCACATAGGCGAGGAACATAGAACCGGCTTCCTGCACATAGTAACGGCCGGCGTGGAAGTGGGGGTCAAGGGTGAAGGAAGGCCGCTCCGGGAGGTACTGCCCACTTGAGTTCCAGGGCACCGGCGAGCCGTCGTACAGCAGCTCCTTGCCCTTTGCCCAGTTGTAATTGATGCTCACCGGCGGGGGGCGGTCCAGCGCATCAGCGAAAGCGGGCCAGTCTTGCCCCAGTTGGTCTTGCATGCGTGCTTCAAACGCAGCGGGTAATGCCGGCATAGTTTATGATTGAGCGGTAAAGATATAAAGTACTATCTTTATTGCCTATTCATACTTCACAAGGAATGACTTCCAACACCATCGCTGTCCTCCCTTTCGTTAATCGCAGCCCGGACCCCGACAATGAATACTTCTGTGACGGTATCACAGAGGAAATTATCAATGCTCTGGCCCGGATCGAACAGCTTAAAGTTACTTCTCGTACTTTCTCTTTTCAGTTTAAAGGGCAGGCCATAGCGGTAAAGAATATCGCGCAACCCCTTATGGCTTCCTGGCGGCCATTGAGTTTATGGCGCCGGCGGAGGCCTGGCAAAAGGCAGCAGCTTATACCCAAAAAGCTTTCGAGCTCAACCCTGAGAATGCCGGCGTGCACTATCAGCTTGCGAACCTGGCTTTCTTTACACAGTGCGATTTTGCGAAAGCTTTCGAGCACGCGCAGGCCTCCATCCGGCTGAAGCCCAACTACCCGGAAGCCCAGCAGTTCGTCGCCTTTTTGTATACCCTGGAGGGCAGCATGAAGCAGGCCGAAGAGCACCTGGGGCTGGCTTTGCTCATTGATCCCCTGTCTCAGGAAACCCTGTTCTTCAAAGCCTTCTTCGACTACCGCAACGGCGACTACGAAGGGGCACTGCGGCAACTTGATGCCTGCCTGGGGGCTAACCCGAAGCCCCCCCTGCTGGATGAGGCTACGGCTGAGCAATACCGGGCCCAACTTCTGCAGTTTATGGAAGGGGAGGAGCCTTTTCTCAATCCAGGCTTGTCGCTGCGCAGCCTGGCGGAGCAAATAGAAGTCCACCCCAATAAGCTGTCCTGGCTGCTCAACGAAAGCCTGGGCAAGAACTACAATACCTTTGTCAACCAGTACCGGGTAGCACATTTCAAGAAGCTGGCGCTCGACCCGGCGAATGCCCACATCTCCCTGCTCGGGTTAGCTTACGAAAGTGGCTTCAACTCCAAAACCGTCTTCAATACCTACTTCAAAAAGGAAACGGGCATGACGCCCCGCGCCTTCCTGAAAAGTGCGGCCTCCGGTTCGGGAATGTAAATCCGAACTTCCACCCGCTTTTTCCGAACGAATTGCCCGGCGGGAGGGGCTTTCTTTGCATCATGAATCAGAAAAACACCAACATCATGACTGCATCAAAAATGAAAGCCGTTGTAATGACGGGCTACGGTTCCCCCGACGTTTTGACCTTTCAGAAGGTCGCTAAGCCCGTGCCAAAACCCAACGAAGTCCTGCTGCGGGTGCATGCCTCTTCGGCCACTACCGCCGATAGTATGATGCGCACCGGCACGCCTTACTTCGGGCGGTTGATGCTGGGGCTTACCAAACCTAAGCATCCAATTCCGGGCACCGGCTTTGCCGGGCGGGTGGAAGCGGTAGGGGCGGGGGTGACTCAGTTTCAGCCCGGCGACCGCGTCTTTGGCGAAACGACCTTGGGCTTTAGCACCAATGCCGAGTACGTGGCGGTCTCGGAATCTGGTGTCATTTGCCGGATGCCCGGCCAGCTGAGCTACGCGGAAGCGGCTACTTTTTGCGACGGGGCTATCACTTCGTGGAACCACCTGCGCCACTTGGCTAATGTCCAGCCCGGCCAGCGTATTTTGATCAATGGCGCTTCGGGCAGCCTGGGTACCGCGGCCGTCAAACTGGGAAAATACCTGGGCGCAAAAGTGACGGGCGTATGCAGTACCCGCAACGTCGGCCTGGTCTGCGGGCTGGGTGCTGATGAAGTAATTGACTATAACCGTAAAGACTTTACGAAAGGCACGGAAGCCTACGATTTTATCTACGATACCGTTGGTAATCGCTCTTTTAAGGCTTGTAAGCCGGTGCTGAAGGAAAACGGGCAATACCTCTGCCCGGTACTGGGCCTGCCCTTGCTCCTGCAGATACTTAAAACCAGAATTTCGGGCGGCAAAAAAGCTGTTTTTGCGGCCACCGGGCTGCGGTCGGATGAAGAGTTGCGGAGTATGCTGATGGAGCTCATTGAAATCTATAAGACCGGAAAACTCAAAATGGTTATCGACCGGCAATACCCGCTGGAGAAAGTTGCAGAAGCCCATACTTACATTGCAGCGGGGCGGAAGAAAGGCAATGTGGTCATCACTGTTGCGGAATAACAATCCCATTTCTTCCAACTCCAAACGAGAAAAGGGTGCCACTCATTGCCGTTCCATCCGCTTACTTCCCCCTTAGCAAGGCGGGCTGATCGGCCGGCAGCCAGGACAGGCGGTCGAAGCAGACCTCATGGTAGTTATTGTAGCGGCCGGTTGCCGCGCTGACGCCCCAGTAGACGACGTCGTTGCCTCCAAAAATAGCGTTTTTCAAATCCTGCTCCACAGCGATGACCTCCCGGCGGTCAATTTCCACAGAAAGGCGCTGGGCTTTGGGCGACCATCGCACGGCCAGTTTGTGCTGTTTGCAGTCCTCGATGTTGAGGATAGGCTTGGGGCCTGCCAGGTCGTTGAAGTGCCCGACCCGCCCGTTAGCCATGATGGCGACGTGGTCCTCTATGGGGTCAAGCAGGTGCTCGTTAAGCCAGGTGTCGATTTCGATGCCTATGGATGGGCGCAGCCCGGCAAAGCCAATGCCTTCGCCCCGCCATCCGGTGAGGTTGGCCTGAGGGGCAAAGATGAACACCATGCCATCGGCACCACTATCGTCTTTGCAGCCGAGGTAAACACTGAGCTCTATGGAAAAGGGCTCGTCCAGGCTAATCGGCAGCCGGTACCAAATGGAGCCGGAAGAGTAATCTTTCTCCTCGGTCAGGCGGAAGCAATCATCGTCCGTGCGGTAGGTGTCCCCGCTGATGGTGAAATCGTCAATGACGGGGCGCTGGGCGCTAAGGGCAGAAACGGAGCAAAGGGCGGCAATAAAAAAAAGCGGCTTGAGCATGGGTTAAGCGGTTGGTGGTCAATGATGTAAGGATAACGGTTTTGAAGGCGAATGGTTGGAGGATTTAACACTGGCGCTTTTTTGCTAGTTTTGGGCTGCTTTAAGAACAAAAAACAACATCATGAAACTGTGCTCTGACGCGCTCCGGACGAGCCTCTTGCTGGTTCTGCTTATTTTTGCTGCAGCACTGCTGCCCGCCGGGGCCTTTGCCCAGCGCCGGGGTGCCAATACCCTTACGGTATCTACGAATTTCAATTACCACCCTCCGTTTGCGCCCTACCATTTCTTTTAAACCTCCCCCCGAACCTCCGGTGACCTCGTACTGACTTTCCTGACTCGGAACTCGGGCACCTTTGAAATAGAAGAGGGCGAAACCTATGAGGTGGAAGAGGAAGGCACCTATCGCATACCCAGCAATTTGGTGGGCATAGGGGCCAGCTTTCAAATCTGGAAGGACAATGGGTTGTTCCAGGATTTTTCGCTCACTAAACTGTCGTTTACGGAATCCGCCCAATTATTTAGCATATTTTCTATTGATGATGAAGGGGAACGGCGGTTTGTCTACCAGGAAGGGGTAGATGAGCGCAGCGCTTCTGTAGGGCTGCGGTACGAAGTTGGAAAGTACTTTGGGGAGCGCCGCCGTTATTATCCAAACTTCCGCTTCGGTTTATCCGGCGGGGTGGAGACCTCCTTTTATGCCTACCGCTCCATCTCCCGGTCCATACTCAATAACCCGATCAAGCAGGGGCATATTCTTACCGTGGAAGTCAGCCTGATCCCTGTGCTGTCCTTTCAGCCGGGCAAGCGGGTACTGATTGATTTTAAGGCCATCCCTAATTTTTTAGTAGCTGATTTTGGGAACATCCAGTTGGAGAGGCCAGATTTACCAATCAGCCAGCGCAATTTGAAACGCAGTTACGACCCGCCGATCATTAATGTATCAGCCAGCCTGATGATCCGTTATCTCATCAAGGAACCCAAGCGCGGGCGCCGAAGCCGGGATTAGCGGTCCCCGAAGCGGCGGCGGTTCCTCATCCGGTTGCGCTTGCGCCGGGAGGCGTACATCAGCCCGATCCAGGCTACGATCAGAAGGGCAATGGGCAAAAGGTAGCCCAGTAGTAAGTCTTGCATGCCAGTTCAGGGTTTGGGGGATTCGATAGACAATTGTTGCCGCAGGGCCGGCAAGGCATCGCGCTGAGCCTCCGGCAGGGTCACCGAGAGCTTAACATATTGGCCCGGCTGCCGGAGGATGCGGAAGTAGTGCAATTGCCCGTCTTCTTGGTACAGCACTTCGAAAGCCTCTTGTTCAAAAGTCTCCTCCAGGATTTCCAGGTCGGCATTGCGCCGCAGGTGGTCTTCGAAATTGAAGTAATAGATGTCTTCCAGGCTCCAGTTGTCGGTATTGTAATGCCCGGAGATTTCGATCTGCGCCTGCCCCGCTCGGGAGACAAACAGGGCAGGGGCGTCAGCTTCTCCTTTGGCGGTCAGCATAGAAAAACGGCCGGGGTATTCCAGGCAGAAGCCATATTCGGTATTGCAGTACTGTTCGGATTGGGCGGGTAAAGCAGTCAAAAGCCCGAAAGCAGCAACGAAAATGAGTAGCGGTTTCATGTTGGCAGTAATTGTTGAGGATATTAAAATATAGGGAATGGCACTGAAAAGCAATTATTTGCGCTCCTCTTTCACGGTGAACTGGCCTACAAAGAGGTTGAAGACCGCCATGACCAGCGCGAAAATGATAGCCCATAGCCAGCCATCCACGTAAAAGCCGTCGAACATCCAATCTACCAGCAAAACCATAGCGCCGTTGATCACCAGCAGGAAGAGCCCCAGGGTGAGGATGGTAATGGGCAACGTCAGGAGGGTCAGGATGGGTTTGATCAGGAAGTTGACCACCCCCAGCAGCAGGGCAACAATCACGGCATCCAGGTAACCGTCAATGCTAACCCCACTCAAGAGGTAGGCGCTGAAATACACCAGCAAGCCGTTGATGAGCAAGGAGACTAAGAATCGCATGTTTTAAGTTTTGTTTTACTGGAAACGAAGGGAGAGGCAGGCTTGTTCGCCCCGACCATCCGGGCCGTTTGCCGTTTATAATGTCATAATTGATTCAAAATAAAGGATTTCCGGCAAAAAGTACGGATGTCTGCAAGAGTCCAATTATCTTGGAGCAATTAAATATCATTGAACAAAACGAATCGAGATGGCAACTTCTTCTACTGTCCGCTTTAATAAGGACGACCAGCCTGAGTTCTTCCAGGAACTCCGCCGCCGGGTCAATCAATACTTTACGGAACAAGGTATTACCAAGTACGCCAACCGCGAGATGGTCATTAAGACGGTGTTTATGATTTCCCTGTACACCATCCCGCTTATCGTATTGCTTTCGGGTACGCTGCAGGCCACCTGGGCTATTGTCCTGATGTGGGTGCTGATGGCCTTCGGCATGTCGGGCATCGGCTTTTCGGTGATGCACGATGCCAATCATGGGGCTTATTCCACCAATCCCCGGGTGAATAATGCTTTAGGTGGTATCCTCAATTTTGTCGGTGGTTACCACATCAATTGGCGCATTCAGCACAACGTTCTGCACCATTCTTATACCAATGTGCACGAGCACGACGAAGATATTGATAAGGGGATTATGCGCTTTTCCCCCAATCAGGAGCACAAACCAGGCTTTCGGTATCAGGCGTTCTATGCGCCCTTCCTCTACGGGCTGATGACGATCTTCTGGCTGGTGGCTAAAGACGTTATTCAGACCCGGGACTACCACAAACGGGGGCTGCTGAAGGCGCAGGGGCTGACGCTCGGGCAGGCAATTACGCATGTAGCCCTTACGAAGACTTTTTATGTAGTTGTTGTCCTGGTATTGCCCATTCTCATCTTGCCGCTCGCCTGGTGGCAAACGGTGCTCTGTTTCCTGATGATGCACTTCATCTCCGGGCTCTTTCTAGCCCTTGTATTCCAGGGGGCGCACGTACTGGAAGAGACCCATTTCTTTAAAACCGACGAAAATGGCAGTGTTGAGAATAGCTGGGCCGTTCTCCAGTTGAGAACAACGGCTAACTTCGCCAGAAAGAGCGGTTGGTTCGGTTGGTTTATCGGCGGGCTCAACTATCAGGTGGAGCACCATTTGTTCCCCAATATCTGCCACGTCCACTACCCGGCTATCGCGCCCATCGTGAAAGCTACAGCGGAGGAGTACGGTATTGAATACCGGGAGCATAAGACTTTCTACGCGGCGCTGAAAAGCCACTTCACCATGCTGCATAAGCTGGGCACCGGGGCTTACGACCGGCAACTGGCAGCTGCTTGATCCCGTTAACCACAACTCGATTAAATACATGAGATTTTTTGCTCTGGCTATTTTTGCCCTGCTCTTGTCAGCGCCTGTACATGCGCAGGAGCTCATCAGCTTTGAATACAAAGGGGAGCGTTCCCTGCTGCAGATGCAAGCTGATTACGGCTTTTTGATGCAAAATGGCATCGAAATGTACAAAATCCTTTACACCACCCCCGATGTGAACGGCGACCTGGACACCGCCTCTGGTTTGCTCGTGCTGCCAGTCCGGGATGAGGTGGTGCAATACCCACTGCTTGCTTACATGCACGGCACGGTGGATAGCAAGGCTGATGTGCCCTCCAACTTGGCTGGCGGCTGGGAGCTGGCGGCAGTCTGGGGCGGTATCGGTTTTGTCAGTGCAGCCCCTGACTTTCTGGGCCTTGGAGAGTCCCGGGGGTTCCACCCCTATGTGCATGCAGCCACGGAGGCCTCAGCGGGCGTTGATATGTTATTGGCGACCCGTGCTTTTTGTGAGCAGGAGGGGCCTCCGCTGAATGATCAGCTATTCGTGACCGGCTACTCACAGGGCGGGCATGCGGCGGCGGCCTTGCACCGGGAGCTGGAAGCCAATTATACGGATGAGTTTACGGTGACCGCATCGGCGCCTATGTCGGGCCCCTACAGTATTTCTGGGGCGATGCGGGAGCTAATACTCAGTGAGGAGCCCTACTTCTTCCCGGGTTATCTGGCCTATACCGCCCTTTCCTACAATGAAGCCTACGGGCTTTTCGATGAGGTGGAGGCGTACTTTAAGCCGCCCTACGCTGAACCGGTGGCTGACTTCTACGCCGGCGAAATCACCCTGGGTGAGCTGCAGGATGAGCTGATCGCATTGCTGGTGGCTAACGAGGGGGCATCGGTAGCCCGTTACATGCTTCAGGACAGCCTCCTGGCAGCCGTAGAAGCTGGGGATAGCAGCCACCCTATTATGTAGGCCCTGGAAGATAACGATGTGTACGACTGGGTGCCGCAGGCGCCGACTCGCTTGTTTTATTGTACTGCTGACGATCAGGTGGCGTTTACCAACAGTACCTTGGCAGACTCGGTGATGAATGCCAATGGCGCTTCGGATGTCATGGCCGTTGACGTCGGGCCGACGCTCGACCACGGTGCCTGTGTACAGCCCGCTACCATTGCCGGAGCGACTTTCTTTTTAGGCTACCGGGAGTTGATCACCTCCGCTGGCGAAGTTCCTTTGGCTTCGAATATCCGGGTTTTCCCCAACCCGGCAGCTGCGCAGTGGCAAGTGGAAGGCTTGCCCGAGGATGCGGACTTGCATGTCCTGAATTTGGATGGCAAAACCCTGGAGTCGGTCCGGCACACCGGCGGTACTTTGCGCCTCAATGCCACGGGTTACGCCTCGGGTTATTACTTGCTGAGGGTGGAGTCTGCCGCCGGTCAGCTGACCCTGCCGCTCATTCGGATGGGGCATTGAGAAAGGCTATTGATGCGCTTCATCGTCAGTATAGGCCCCTAAGCGGCGGGCAATAGCCGTTGCAATCCGTGCTGAATCTCTATAAACCACACCGAGAATACCACCGGGCTGGTAATTGTCGAAGCCCAAAAAGTACAGGCCAGCCCGGGGGCCTTTGCCTATGCAGTGCTTGGGCAAGCCCTCGGCGTCAAATCCACCTTTGAGGGCAGGTAGGAAATCTTCCAAACGGGCCCTGTAGCCGGCTGCTAAAATGACGGATTGAAACGTGTATTCATGGCCATCCTCGAACAGAGCCCCCTCCGGCATAAACGCTTTGACCTGAGGCAATACCTTGATCTTCCCAGCTTTAATGGCGGCTACCGTCCCGATATCAATGACCGGTGTTTTGCCGGTCTCCCGCAGCTGCCGGGCGGGCGGCAGGGGCGAGGGCTGCAAGCCGTAGGGCCGGAGGTCGCCAAAGGCTAAATACTGAACTTGCTGCCCGATCCAGTCGCCAATTGGGTTGGGGAGTTTGGCTAAGGTGAAGGCGGTCTCCTGAGTCGGGCGGCCTAAAAAGTCGCGGGGCACGATGTTGACGGGGCCGCGCACGGACAGCAGCGTAGATACGCCCGCTTCGCTAAGGTCCAGGGCGATTTCTGCGCCGGTATTGCCCATGCCCACTACTAGTACGGTTTGGCCCAAAAAGGGGGCAGGGTTGCGGTAGTCCCGGCTGTGGAGGATGGTACCGGCAAAGTTTTCCTGGTCTTCGAAGAACGGGAGGTTAGGCACCCGGTTGATGCCCGTGGCAAAGACTAGGTGGGGCGTTTGGAACACTTCTCCGTTAGTGCAGTGCGCTTGCCATTGGCCATCGGTTGGCACAACTTGTGACAGCCGGTGCCCAAAGTGGGGGCGGATATTAAAATGGCGCGCGTAATCCTCCAGGTAGTCGACCAGCTGTTGCCGGGAAACGTACTGCGGATAGTGCGTTGGAAAGGGCAGATGAGGCAGGTGGGAATGGCTTTTGACCGTGTGCAGGTGCACCCGCTCGTAGTGGTGGTGCCAGGCATGCCCAATCTCCTGGCTCTGCTCAATCATCTCGAAGGGCAGCCCGCGTTGCCGTAGCCGCCCGGCGATAGCCAGCCCTGCCGGGCCAGCACCAACGATGAGGATAGGCGTCGTTTTCATACCGTTATTTCAAGTTGTTGGATGCCCAGGCGAAGGCGGGCGGGGATAACCGCCTTCCTTTGCTTTTTATAGTCGTAGGTGACGATCACCGCATTTGCTATCGCCACGAGGCGTTGGTGTTCCTGACTAAACATTTTGCAGTGCATCACAAAGCGGTCTTTCTCAATGCCGGTCACCTTGATCCCCATGGTGACAGTATCCGGATAACGGACCGGAAAAAGGTATTTGCAGTCCTGCTTGGCGAGGATGACGCCCGGCAGGCCCTCCTGTTCCAGTACCACGGGGTAGTTCAGCTCGTCGAGATAGGCCACCCGGGCGTGTTCAAACCAGCGCAGGTAAACGACGTTGTTGACATGGCCGGCGGCATCCATCTCTCCCCATTGTACGGGGATGGCGGTGGCGACCGGAAAGGCGCTCAGCTCTTCGGCTACTGTAGTCATGTGTACGGATTTGCTGCCAATATAGGGCATTCTTTTGAGTTGCCTGATTAGTGCTGTGTTTTCTGATGGGGGCTACCTCGCTGCCCTGTCCTGAGGAACGTAGCGTACCGTTCCGCTGCCGCCTCCGCGGGCCAGTCATAGGATTGGTTAACGCCACGAGGCAACGAAGCTACGAATCGCAACGTGGCAAGCGCACCACAACACCACAACACCACCTCATCGCCGCCCTATCCCCAGGAACGTAGCGTGCCGCTCCGATTTTAATCGGAGCGTCGCTATCGCCGCGTGAACCCAAAATCAACAGCCCCCTCCGCGGATCGGGCGGAGAGGTGGTTAACGCCACGAGGCAACGAAGCCACGAATCGCAACGCGAGCGGGCGCACCACAACACCACAACACCACAACACCAAAAAACCACAACTAAATACCCATTTTGATGGTTGTATCCTACAAAAAACGGTCCCGTTTCGCATGCCAAAACCAGCAAAATGCAGTATCTAGCGTGAGTTTACGATGGCGGCTGCCCAAAAGGAGGCTTCGTTGCCCTGT
>CAZNSK010000093.1:0-24468 GCA_964575505.1 uncultured Phaeodactylibacter sp. | reverse complement strand
GCTGTGCTATTTCGGACTAGTCGCACTAGTGGATTGAGCCGTAGATGCTTGACAGCTAACCCTGACAGCGATCAGGGCAGTAAGCGCTCAAGCCTGAAAAGACGGTCAGATATTCCGGTCTGGCCGCACTAGGCTTCTTCCGGGTCGATGAGATGGTCCTCAATCGGCGTACCCTTGCGCAGGGCATGGAGGCGCTCCTGGCACGCTTCGCAGGTCCCCAGGTGGGTAATCAAATGGCGGTGGGGTTCGCTGCCCGGGCGCAGCTTGCCCCGCCAAAAGGCAATCAGCACTTCATCGGTAGGGCATTGGTATACCCGGTACACCCTCCGGGCTGCCTGCCAAACAATATAGATCGCCAAAAGGGCAAAAAACGTGATCACGGTGCTAGAATTGACTCCTGTAGGGAGAGGTTGGGTAATTTGCAGGAAGCAAAGCACTCCTTAAAAAACAGCTCAATTGAACTATTTATTTGGAATTGCCGTTTCTAATAATGTAGTGAGTTGTTTAAAAGTTTGTGTAATTTTAGGGTTTTCTTACCTACTTGCCACCAATCAATTGATTTTCAACCGATTAGGTTTCAAAAAAATCCAGCCGATTTTTCCTTCGGCTGTTGTGGGTGGCTCCTATGCAGACTCCCCGATCGGCCAGCTACTAACCCATGAACATAAAAACAGGTCCTGAGAATGGCAAAAATTAAAACCCGAAAAGTACAGGTTATTGAAACCAGCAACAAGTACGTCACGCTGCTTTTTCTAGATCAGCATTGCCAAATCCAGCTTCCCCGACAAACCTTCTTGTACCGGAAAGAGCTGGGGCTATATGAAATCATGAATCCGGAATTGATCAAACCCGCAGTATAAAACCAAGAATATCATGTGGTTAAAGAAAGTTGTGAATTACTTCACAGGAAAGGAAAACGCTCTTGAGAAAAAAGGTAAAGTCAAATTTTTCAACCGCAAACGCGGCTACGGCTTTATCGAATCCGAACACATGGAGAGAGATGTTTTTGTGCACGTCACCAACCTGGAAGACCAAATTTCAAAAGGAGATAAAGTGGCCTTTCAGGTAGAGGCCAGCTCAAAAGGCCTGGAGGCCCGCAACGTGCGCCTCCTGCAAGCCTAGACTCATTGCTGACTGCCCGGCAGCTCAGCAGCATTCCGCCTCTTGCCAGGCAACAGGCAGGCAAATTCATTAGTCGTTCACTAAATCATTACTATGAAGTTACGTAAGAACTTTGCAATGGGTAAAGGCAAATATTACTTTACCATCAAATCAGTGCCCAACAATATCACCATCTTCCGCAAATCTAAAGATGCGGCAATTGCAACTTTTAAAAAGTACCAAAAAGCCGGCAAGGAGATCGAATGGCTGGGCAAATGGGACGGCAAAAAATTTGTCGATAGCTCTATGCCTGCTGCCTTGGCCTCTTAATAAAGCCTGCGCAGCACCGCATTATTCTGCCCTCTGCCAAATTAACCACTATTATCTGCCAGGCGATTCCTCTCACCCGAAGAATCGCCGCCCAAACGAGAAATGCGCAGCATTTTCGCACACTTCGCCCTTATTTTTAGTTGCTATAGGGGAGGAAGCCGCTTAACTTTTCAAATTTCACCAATTAAATCCTTTGAAATGGTTACATCTGAAAAAGATGAAAAAGTCTATGAAAAAGCCATCGCCTGGGTCAAAAAACGGGGGTATTCCAAAGTAAAAGCTAACATCGAAGACGAAGAGGTCGAAAAACCGACCTCCTTCAAGCAACCGGCAAGCTCAAAGGATGAGGAGCCTAGTTACATTACGCCGGATATTACCGCTGTCATGAGAGGCAATAAATGTTATTTTGAAATTGCCATGAAATCAGACAATAAACAAGAGCTGATTACCAAGTGGAAGCTGCTAGACCGGCTAGCTTCTATTAAGGAAGGGAAGTTTTTTCTCTTCACGCCCCATGGCCATCGTGCCTTTGCCGACCGGCTGGTGAAACAACACGATATCAACGCCACCCTGATCAACATTTAAACCGCCGTTGCCTCTGTAGTTGCTCACCCGTGCTTCGGGTGCGCCGGTTGTGAGGTATCAGCAAGGACCATATTTATCCATTTAAACGCAGTAGATTTATGATAGACCGTAGTATTAAAGTGAAAGTGCTGAAGGAGACGTCTAAGACCGTAACCATCCGGCTGACCAATTTGAACCGCAAAATGCCGGTTCCTCGCCCGGAGTTTGAAAAACGGGTTAAGAACGGCTTATACGAAGTCGTTGGTGGTTATGATCTGGAGACGGAAGAGTAAGCTAGACCGGCCGCTACTGGCTGATCAGCCATTTGGTGCCAATCAGCCGGCCTCCGTAACTAAAGCGGATACAGAAAGCACCTCTCGGCAAATGCGGGAGGGTCCATGATTGGCTTTCTACCGCCAAATGCTGTAGGCGCTTGCCTTCTGCTGAAAAAACCTGAGCCTCCAAGCCCGGCAGCCAACGGGGCAATTCCACCTGGAATAGACCACTGCCGGGATTCGGATAAACAGTTACTTCACTTAAGAAGGCAAGCCCAATGGCATTGCTTCCCGAAACTGCCGTAGCGTATAGCCATTCGTAGGCATCGGGAAACTCCCGCCTCCAATACCATTCGCTGTGTGCCCCGTCGGCATGTGCGTGCCGGACCACTTCCGCTTCCGAAAAACCGGCAAAGCGCAACGTGTCGTACATCGCCTCCATGTCTGCCACCTGCTGGCCAGAATCTCCCTCTTGCTCACCGGCGATCAGATAAATCCGCATATCCGCCATTTTGCCTGTCGTGGCCACGTGGCTGTAGCATTCCTCAGCAAACCAAAAGGAAGCAGAAAATACGCCCGCCTTGCTGAATACGTCCTGGTGTTCAATGGCGGCGTATAGCGCAATTAAACCGCCCATAGACGACCCCATAATGCCCGTATGCTCCCGGCCGGGCAGCGTACGGAATTCCTGGTCGATGTAGGGTTTAAGTGTTTCGACAATAAAATTGACATAGGCTTCCCCTTCACCTCCGCCGTACTGCGGGTGGGTCCAAGGGCTGTATTCGTCCAAACGGGCAGTGCCCCCGTGGTCAATCGCCACAACGATGACGCCCCGCCCCCCCGCTTCGTAAAGGCTGTTCAGCGATTCGTCCACCTCCCATTCACCGAAGGCCGCTGTTGCATCATCAAATACATTTTGCCCATCCTGCATATAAAGGACGGGGTAAGCTTCTTCTGTTTGCCCGTAATCCGGGGGCAGATAAACCGAAATGCGGCGGTATCGGTCGAGCTGAGGCATGTAAAAGTCTTCTGACAGGACCGTCACATTGGCGGTGGCAGTAGAGTTGCCAGTGGCGCCTTCCCAGCTTAGGATCTCAAGCGCCACCTCAAGAGGCTCCCCATCGTAAGCCAAAGTTCGGTTGGGCAAATAGCCGCCGGAAGCGTTCCCCTCTACAGTGTCCCAGCTCCCCCGCGTGAATTTGAACTCCAAGGTTCCCGGAGCCGGGTCAAAAGTAAGCTCGTAGGCCCCGTCATCTGCCTCCTCAAAGACGTAGGCCGCATCGCCAGGGTCCCAGCCATTGAAATTGCCCGCAGCGTGAATCGTGGCCCCCGGGGGCGTATCGGCAGGCACCGATGTAAGGGTCATGGTAACTTGCCCAAACAACAATCCGGCAACCCCATTCGCCAACAACAGTAAAATCAGGGATAAACGCATCTTTTTCGCCAAATATACAGCTTTCACCCAACCGTTGCGCCTCCTTCCTTCGTCTAGCTTGTTTGAAAGGTATTTGGAGATCGCTTAAATCAATTAATCATCAAAACGGATTCTAATGAAGACGATCCCGACTTTCTATGCTTTGCTCGGCTTGTTGAGCATAGTGCTCACCCTGCCTTCCTGTGTTAAGGACAGTTGCGAAGCTACCACCGTTTACCAAGGCGTTGAACCGGTATATGCCAAGCCGGAGGACTTTCGCAAACCCATTGAAGCTAAAGCTCCGCGCAGCCTGGAAAACCCCGGCAAAATTTACGTCTACCAAAATATGCTGCTCATCAATGAGCGGGAAAAGGGCGTGCACATCATCGACAACTCCGACCCTGCTAACCCTGAACCGATAGGCTTCCTGGACATTCCCGGCAGCGCGGATATGGCGGTGCGCGGGAACATGCTTTATGCAGACCACTATGTGGATATTGTAGCCATAGACATTACCAACCCCGAACAGCCCCAGTATGCAGGCCGCACGGAGGATGCCTTACCTCACTACGGCTATAATCCCGATCAGGGCTACTTGATCCGTTACGATTACCTGCCGGTCACAGAGGAAGTAGACTGCGGCAATTACGCGGGCAACCAATTTGTACAGGATGATATTCTATTTTTGGATAGGGCCGTCTTGGTAAGCAACAGCGAAACCGCCAGTGCGGCGGGTCAGGCTCAGGAAACCGGTGTAGGCGGCTCCATGGCCCGCTTTACGCTGGCACAGGATCACCTTTACGTCATCGACGACGGCAACCTGCGGGTCTTTGCCCTTGATCATCCGGAAGAGCCGGTCAAAGTCAATACCGTCAGCATTGGATGGGGTATAGAGACCATCTTCCCCTACGGCGATAAGCTCTTTATTGGTGCCAACAGCGGTATGTATATTTTTGACAACAGTGTGCCGACTGCACCGGAGCAACTCTCGGTATTCCGCCACGCTACCGCCTGTGACCCCGTCATTGTGGATGGCAACATCGCCTATGTCACGCTGCGCGATGGCCTGGAGTGCCAAACCTTTACCAATCAGCTGGATGTAGTGGACATCACCGACCTCACAGACCCGATACTGATCAAAAGTTTTGACATGCACAACCCCCACGGGTTATCCAAACTGGGTCATGCCTTGTACATCTGTGAGAATAAGCAAGGGGTCAAAGTGTTTGACGCTACGGACCCCGCCAAAGCCGGGGATCAGCAAATCGGGCGGATGACTGGTTTTCAGGCTTACGATATCATTACGCTGCAAAGCCATATAGACCTGGCCATCGTCATCGGCGAAGATGGCTTGTATCAGTACGATATTTCTGACCCTGCTTCGCCGCAGCGGCTAAGTAACCTGCTATCGCTGTAAGGGATGACGATGAAGGGCAGAATTCTAATTTTGGCAGCCACTTTGCTGGGCCTGCTCCCGCTAGAGGGGCAGGCTCAGCGGGGTGAAGTGCCAGGCGGGCCGCTGAAAGAAGCGGTGCTTAGCGCCAACCGTATTTGCCATGATGTCCGCATGGGTAGCCTCATGGGGCAGGCGGAGCAGGGATTTATTGCTGGCGTATCGATGGAATATGTTGGCAGCTACCTGATTAACCCTTATCTTGGATTAGGCTTGGGAGTTGGCGCCCAGACCTACCGCTACGACTTCGGCACCACTTACTTTCCGGTATGGCTGGATGCCAAAGGGTACCTTGGAGGGCAAGGGCTGCGCCCATATATTCAGCTAGGGGCTGGTTATGGCGTTGGCCTGGACGCTGAAGACGAGTTTGAAGGAGCGTCCGTGGAGACGGATGGCGGGCTCAACCTCCGAAGTGGTTTTGGTTTCATTGCACCAATAGCGGAAGCCTATATGCTAACCGTTGGGCTGGGGTATCAGTACCAAAGCGGGGAAAGCCGCTTCCAAAGCAATCCGTGGTGGGGCGGACAGTTAGAAGTGCAGGAATTGCAGTTTCGGCGCATCCACCTGCAAATTGGCATCTTATTTTAGTATGGCAAAAGACGCATCGGCATATACGGACGAAGAACTGGTCAGGGGCTGCCTCAATAACGAGCGCCTTGCCCAGGAAAGGTTGTACCGCAAATACTTCAACAGTATGATGCGGATGTGCTTGCGCTATACCCAAGATAAAAATACGGCACTGGACATCCTGAATACGGGGTTCCTGCGGGTGTTTAAGAAGCTGCACAAGTACTCTTTCAATGGGTCGCTGGAAGGCTGGATCCGAAGGCTGGTCTTCCACAGCTTGTCTGATTACTTCAAAAAGCACAAAACTGCAGTCCACTTTCTGGACCTGGAGGACCGGGATGGCCCTATCCGGGAGCGGGCACTGAGCCAACTTTACCTGGAAGACATCCTGAAGCTGGTTTCTTTTTTGCCCGATGCCACCCAGGAAGTCTTCTGCCTTTACGCCATAGAGGGCTATACGCATGTGGAGATTGCCAAACAGCTGAATATCAGTGTAGGGACATCCAAATGGCACCTTTCCAATGCCCGTAAAAAACTAAAACAGTTAATCAGAATGCATTACCATCATGCAGGATAATTACGCACAGGACATCAACCCAGAGTGGGTAGAAGAAGGCTGGTCAGGCATGAAGCAGCTCCTCGACCGGGAAATGCCGGTGGCTGCTCAACGTCGCCCGGCAGCTTGGTTTTGGTGGGCGGCAGCCACCGCAGGCCTTGCCGGACTGTTCGCTGCGCTGCTTTACGCAGGGCCCTCTGCTTCAGCTCCTGAGTTGGGGCAGCTGCCTGTAATCCTGAAGGGGGATATTGCAACTTCCCGCCCAGCCCACAGCGGGAAAGCCGATGCCCCAACCAACGAATCTGTTATGGCCCTAACTGCTGTTAAGGATGGTTCAGGGCTTACCCCGCTGCCACCCGCTGCCGGTGCTGCCGCCCACCGATCCGCCAGCCCACTTCAGCAATCCGCTGCCGTGGCTTCAGCTCCTTCTCAGCGCCCGCAACCGGCGCACCCCGATGGTAATCAATTGGAGGTTCAACCCGATCGGCCAGCCCCTGCACCGCTGCCCCGCTTGGACCAGCTCCCCACCCGGCCAGGCACCATCGTGGTGCAGAAAACTTCTTCGGAAAAAATGCAGGCCTCCAATAGCACCATACAGCCAGCAGTATGGCGGGCGGGCCTTACCGGTGGCGGGTGGGCCGACCTGGCATCCGGAGCATTGGGGTACGAAGGGGGCCTGTTCCTTGCTTTTCACCCTCACCACTCCCCTTGGTACGGCCGGGCTACCGCTACCTACCAGTCGTCAGCGCAAAGGCGCACCCTCAGCCAGCAATCTTTCATGTATACGATTGCAGAAGCAGCGGGTACGGCTTCGGCCTCTGATGCTTACCTCTTGACGGCTGCCACCCACGCCCGGGATTTTCACTGGGCTACGCTTTCGCTTCACACCGGGTATAATATCCTGCCCAGGTTGGGCCTGGAGGCGGGCCTGTTTGGCAGTTACCTGGCCGCCGCTCGGCAGACCAATAGCTGGGCCCTGCCGCCCGACCAAAACACGCCTAGCAATCAGGACCAGTTTGAAACCAATATTGCTGGCCGCTACCAAAACACCTCTTACACCAGCCGGGCCGGGCTCAGCCAATGGCAGGGTGGCTGGTCCGTTGGCCTTAAGTACAATTATTCCACCTCCACCTTTGTCACGCTTCAGTACAGAAGCGGCTGGTCAGATATACTGGAATCTCCAGGTTTTGCCTGGCAGCCCCGCAGCTTTTCCCTGTCACTTTTCCACGGGCTCTAGCAACTGTTTTCTGTTTAGTTTGCTATATTTAGTCTCTGAATTTAGTCCTAGCCGCACCAACTAACTTTCTCGAAATAGCAGGATATAGGCATTTTCGGCAAATTTAGTGGAAGTATCCGTTCCCATCACATTACTGGAAATTACATGGCTGCATTGGGCAAAATATTCCATTGTTTTGTCTCCTGCGCTAAACTGGGGGGACAGCCCGATCATTCACCCGTTCAAGTTAACAGCCTACGACCTTGTATCAGCCTGCCGGTCTTGCACCGCAATACTGGTATATTTGGGCCGGGCCTGCATTCGACGCATCCGTAAACCGAAGGCTGAGCCTTCACCCCCTAAAGTTGCCCCCATTTTTGTTCTTGAAAAGATTAGAAACTTAGCTTAGGAAAAATTGGAGAGGAAAACCCTGCTTATAGTTTTTGGCATATTGGTAGTTTCCCGGCTGTCTGGGCAGTTTAGCCAGGAACAGCTCCATCAGTTTACCCTGGCAGATGGCTTGCCTTCTCAGGAAGTATATGGCATCGCTCAGGACCAAACCGGCTACATCTGGCTGGCTACCGATGCGGGTATTGCCTGCTACGACGGGCATAGCTTCTGCCATCTCTCCACTAAAGACGGCTTGCCTAACAACGATGTCATTGACATCGACTATATTGACAACCGAATGTGGGTCAACGCTCTGGGGCCACTTGCCTATATTGACTCCAACCGGGCGGTGCAGCAAGTGTCTTTTTCCAATGCCAATTTCCAAAATTACCTCGATTATACTTTTGCCAAAGACGGCGATTATCTTTGGGTCTGCCGCTCCAATGTACTGATACGGGTGGATAAAAACCTGGACCCCATCTCGGTTAACATCCCATTTCGCGCTAACCAGCGGATGTGGGTTATCGAGCATCAGGGCGTACCCTGGTTAATACAGTACAGTCGGCAAGAACCCATGGTATTCACCAATATAGAAGGGAATAAAGCCAATGCTTCCTTCACCATTGATCTGGGAGTACCTTCCCTATTATCCGTTTACTTCAATTCTGTTTCCAAAGGGGATTTACTGTATTTTCATTCGGCAGGAAAAATCTTTAGCCTGAATACAAAAACCGGAACTTTCAGCTTGGAATACGATGGCCAGGAAACCTCCAATCAATTGTTCATCCGCGAAGGAGAACTATGGGCGGTTCAACCCGCTTTTGGTATAAAAGTTTTTGGCATTTTGCCGGATGGGCGGCTAGAGCACCGCCGTAGTATACTTGAGGCGAAGGCCCCTTCTCAGGTTTTCGAAGACCGCGACGGCAATCTGTGGTTTTCTACACTTGGCAACGGGGTCTATTTTTTGCCGGCTCAGGCTCATGCTATACAATTAATTGACAAAGCTGCCGGGCTTGCCGATAACGCCGTAGAGAGTATTACCGCCATAGAAGAGGGCCTGCTGATTGGGAACCGCTTGAACCAGGTAGAGCGGTTGAGCCTGAAGAATGGGGTGCAGGAGCTGGCTTGGCGCCTCGACACCCGAACCGACCAGAAATCCAGCCCTACCAACCGCATTCTCGGTATAGAAGTTATTGGCCCCGAATGCTATCTACTGGCTTCCGACCTGGGGCTTATTCTCCTGAAAAACGGAAAAAGTATTACGCTGCATGGGGATGCTTTCAAAAACCTGAGCGTATCCCCTTCGGGCGACCTGCTGGCTTGCACGCACCGAAGTGTGTTCCGCATCCGGAAAAGCAAGCTTGACCAACTGGTTCAAATGCCGATGGAGCAACTGAATCAGGAATTTACTGGGCGGTTAATTGAGCGCATCATTCAAAGGAGAGCATACGCAGCTTTGATGGATCATCAAGGTGACATATGGGTCCACACCATTGCCAGAGGGCTGCTGCAAATCCATCAGCAGGATACTGTAGAATGGCAAATGCATGACCCCCTCTTCCGGATACACGTTATGGATATGGCCCTGCTGCCAGACAGTAGCCTGGCCCTCGCCACCAAGGGGTCGGGGCTTATTCTAATTAAAAACGGCGATTACCGGACCATAACCACTGCCGAGCAGTTGGCGAGCGACTTTTGCAATGTACTGCACCTGGCGGATTCAGCACTTTGGGTTGGGACCAGCAACGGCGTTTCGCAGTGGATTGATCCAGCCTTCAACGATACCAACCCCCATTTAATATGTTATCGCAAATCAGACGGGCTGCTGTCCAATGATATCAACGATGTCTCCACCTACCAGGGCCGGGCTTACATCGCCACCAACCGGGGGATATTCGCTTTTCGGCCCAAGGAAATACTGGAAAACCCCGCTCAGCCCAGCCTCGTCCTCTATCCGCCTATTATCAATGACACGATCCTGGAACACGGCAAGAGTGCCCGGTTCTCCCCTGATCAAAACAATATCCGCTTCCGGTTTGCCGCAATGGATTTTCAGGGCAGGAACAACACTGTTTTCCAATACCGGCTAAAAGGCTTGCAGGATCAATGGGCAAAGACCACTCAGCCGGAGGTCCGGTATATCAACCTTGACCCGGGCAATTATGAATTTCAGCTCCGGGTTATTACCGACAAAGGAGCCGAAACCCAATTGGACCCCGCCTTCCGGTTTAGCATCCGGGCCCCATTTACCAGCACCAATTTATTCATTTGGTTAATCGGAGTTTTTTCCCTGGGGGTTATCCTGGCTGTTTTCAGTAGTTACCTGAACCGAGTCAAAAATAAAGAGCTGGAAGCACTTGTCTACAAAAAAACCCAAGAGCTGGAAGCACGCAATAAAGAGCTGGCTGCCTTTATCCAGAAATTATCGCGGTCCAATAAAGAGCTCAAGCAATTTGCTCACGTGACCGCCCACGATTTGAGGACACCGCTGCGCAATATTACCGGCTTTGTCCAACTGCTGAAGCGGCGGGCAGTTAGCAAACTAACGAAAGAAGAGACCGAATATATCGATTACACCGTTGCCGCCACACGCCAGTTGGAGCAATTGATCAATGACTTGCAGTCCTACTCACAGATTACCCATTTTTCGCAGCACCGGGCCGTGCATTCGATCCACAAGCTGGTTTATGACGCCATAAGCCCACTGGGTGCAGAGATAAGTGCTGCCGGAGCCGATATTCAAATTGAAGAAAAATTGCCAGACCTAATCATCAACTGGGAAAACGGCCAGCTGCTGTTCTATAATCTCATCTCCAATGCTGTTAAATTCCGGCATCCCGACCGCAGGCCTGTGGTCAAAGTCAAAGCCAGGGCGGGGCAAAATGGCGTTACGGTCTGTATCCGCGATAACGGCCTTGGGATTGAGCCCCAGTACCGGGAGAAAATCTTTAAAATCTTCCAGCGGCTGCATACCTCCTTTGAGTATACCGGTACTGGCATTGGCTTGGCCATCTGCAAAAAAATCGTGGAAGAAAACGACGGCAAGATTTGGCTGGAATCCACTTTTGGGCTGGGGTCTACGTTCTATTTTCACATCCCCCAAAGCACAGAAAGAGCGCCAGCAACCGCTGACCCTCTTTCTACAACTGTTTAGAATCTGAATATCAATTATTTATTTACCACCAGATTAACCTGCAGGTCAAACTCATCGTAGATGGTCTTGTCGCCCAGATTGTCGAAGAAGCTGCCGGAACCATAGCGGACATTAAATTCGGAGCGGTCTACCACAACTTCCGCTACCGCCTTGGCTTTGTCGCCCATGTCTTCAACTTCGGCCTTAAATTTAATCTCTTTTGTGATCTCTTTGATCGTAAGGTCACCAACGATTTTGTATTCGCCCGGCTTACCACGGGAAACCACATCGGTGATCTCAAATGTAGCAGTAGGATGATTTTCTACGCCAAAGAAATCTTCGGACTTCAGGTGGCCGACCAGTTTTTCATTCCACTCTCCTTCTAAGTCGGTATTGGTGATGGAGGTCATATCGATTACGAAACGGCCGCCCGTCAGCTCGTCCCCCTCGAATTCCAGTTCGCCGGACTTTAGCTTAATATTGCCCGTGTGGGAACCGGTCACTTTGTACCCGTTCCATACGATATTGCTCTCGGCAACGCTTACAGTGCGCCGTTCCTTCCCGCCATTTGCCGGATTAGTAAAGCTCATGCCAACGAGGGCAACTGCAGCAAGCAGCGTGGAAAAAATTGTTGCTTTTTTCATGATTGTTTGGTTTGATTATCAATCGTGATCAATAACAAGCTTAAGCATTTAATGTTTAAACTTTAATAAACACAAATATAACAGCTCCTGACCAAAGTTGCAACACCGAAGTTTGTTTTCCATTTAAAATCGTAGTTTTGCCCCTCCCCTAACCAGCGATTCCGTCAACAAAAAACAACCGAAAATTCCATGAAAATCCTCATCATCGGCGGCGGCAATATGGGCCTGACTTATGCTCAAAGTTTTCTGCGCTCCCATATAACGAGCAAGGAAGACATGATGATCCTGGAAAAATCGCCCCAAAAAGCAGCAGAGCTCACCAAAAAAGACATTGGCACGGTATACGGGCGGGCGGAGGATTGTATCCGGCAATCCGACCTGGTTATCCTCGCTGTTAAGCCACAGGACGCGGCCGCCCTTTTTGAAAAAATTCAGCCCCTCATCGACCCCCAGCAGGTGTTTTTATCTATTATGGCCGGGGTCAAGCTCTCTACAATTGCAGAAGTGCTTCAGGCGCAAAAAATAATCCGCGCCATGCCTAATTTGCCGGCACAGATCGGGATGGGCATGACGGCCTTTACCTCTTCTGATGCGGTAACACGTATTGAGCTCGTCATGGTGCAAAACCTGCTCAACACCACGGGCAAAACCGTGTACGTCGAAAAAGAAGCAGCCATTGATGCGGCTACGGCTATTTCGGGCAGCGGACCGGCCTATGTGTGGTTTTTCATGAAGTCCATGATGGACGCTGCCCGGGATATGGGCTTTTCCTATTCGGAGGCAGAACTGCTTGTCAGCCAGACCTTCCGTGGTGCCATCGAACTCTTCAACAAAACGGACTACACCTGCGAAGAGTGGATAGAAAAAGTCTGCTCCCGGGGCGGTACCACGGAAGCAGCCCTGGCTTCTTATGACAAGAACCTGGTGCGGGACGATATTATGGCCGGGGCACAGGCTGCACTTCACCGGGCTAAGGAGCTTGGCGAGAGCGGATAAAGCCCCCCTATGAGCCCGGCCTTGCCTACAATCTCAGAATTTTAATTTCCACCCTTTGGTTCCGCCTTCGCCCATCCTCAGTCCGGTTAGAAAATAACGGCTTCCGCTTGCCGTAGCCTTTGTAGTACACCCGGTCAGACGGGATACCCTTGCCCACCAGGAATTCGGCTACAGCACGGGCGCGGGCGGTCGACAGCTGGTCGCAGTACTCATCAGGCGGCAAATTATTGGTGTGGCCACCAATTTCCACCACGATAGACGGATTGTCCTTCAGGAAGATGTAAATCTCGTTGAGCAAAGGTTTGACCTCCTGCTGAATGCGCGAGCTGTCGGCCTCGAATTGCAGCTTCTGCATCTGTATGGTTTGGCCGCTGCTCACCGCCCGGGTTAGCTCCTTCAGTACCCGCTCCGTAATTTCAAAGCTGACTGTCTGCGAACAGCCATTAGCATCTGCCACGGTCACACTATGCTGGCCCAAGCCTAAGTTATCCACAGCGGTGCCCGTACTGCCGTTGTCCCATTCAATGGCGTAAGGCGGGGTGCCACCGGAAGCCCCCACTTCCGCCTTCCCATCCTCGCTGGTATCGCTGAAAGCAGGCTCCACCCGCTCCATTCCAACTTGCAGGGGTTCAGGGGCTGCCAGTTCCAGGCTGCCCGATTGGCTATTGCCTGCGACATCCGTAACGGTCAAAGCATAGGCGCCCGGTGCCAGCCCGCCCACTTGTTCTCCGCTCAGGGTTTCGTCATTCCAGGCTAGCGTGTAAGGAGGCTTTCCGCCAGCAATAACCGCCTTGGCTGCCCCATCAGCTGCATCACTGCAGGAAATCTGTTGGGTAGCCTCCAATTGCACCTGCAACGGCAGGATGTTCTCGGTAATGCTCACCTTGGCTTCTGCCGTACAGCCATTCGCGTCGGTCACAGTTACCGTATAATCGCCCGGGGCCAGGTTCGCTGCCTCGGCGGTGGAAGCGCCTGAGCTCCAGGCATAACCGTAGGTCGGTGTGCCCCCACTGCCGCTAACCCGGGCAATACCATCCGCATTATTAGTACTTGCGGGTTGTTCGGCGATGGCTTGGGCAGTCAAAGCAGCCGGCGCAGTCAGTGTAGCCTCCGCCTGAGCGGTTGTACCTTGAGCATCCGTAATGGTCAATTCGTAAGCCCCAGCTGCCAAACCGCTGGCCTGCGGCTCGGATGCGCCATTGCTCCAGGTATACGTGAAAGGCCCTTTGCCCCCGCTAACTACCGCATTCAGCGCCCCGGTTGCACCCTGGCAAGCAATGGGGGCAGCCGTTTCGATAGACAGCTCCAGTGGCAGAATGTTTTCCGAAATTTCAACGCTGGCCGTAGCCGTACAGCCTTTAGCATCCGTAACGGTCACCGAGTGGGCGCCGGGGGGCAGATCCGATGCGGTATCGCCCTCTGTGCCTACGCTCCAATCGAAGCGGTAGGGAGGCGTGCCGCCCTGAGCGGTAGCCTTGGCTTTCCCGTCGGTGGCATTCGTGCTGGCGGGCTGGACAGCCTGTGTAGCAGCTACCAGGGCATCAGGGGATGCCAGGGTGAAGGAGGCCGTTGCTTCCGTCCCCTCTGCATCCGTAACGGTCAGGGTGTAAGTGCCCGCAGGCAAGTTAGCGGATTTAGCACCCTCCTGCCCGCCGCTCCAAGCGTAGGCAAAGGGGCTTTTACCGCCCGATACTTCAGCCGCCAATGCACCCTCAGCTGCGCCGTAGCAGGAGATGGCAGCGGCTTGGGTCAGCTCGACCTGCAGTGGCAAGATATTCTCTGAAATGTCAACGCTGGCCGTAGCCGTACAGCCGTTGGCATCCGTAACGGTCACCGAATGAGTGCCGGGGGGCAGATCCGATGCGATATCGCCCTGCGTACCTACGCTCCAATCGAAGCGGTAAGGAGGCGTGCCGCCCTGAGCGGTAGCCTTGGCCTTACCGTCGGCAGCGTTGGTACTAGCGGGCTGGACAGCCTGTGTGGCAGCTACCAGGGCGTCGGGAGAAGTCAGTGTGAAAGAGGCCGTTGCCTCCGTCCCCTCCGCATCCGTAACGGTTAGGGTGTAAGTGCCGGCAGATAAGTCAGCGGCCTTGGCACGCTCCTGCCCGCTGCTCCAGGCGTAGGCAAAGGGCCCTTTACCACCCGTTACCTCAGCCGCCACTGCACCCTCAGGCGCACCGTAGCACGAGATGGCGGCGGTTTCGGTAAGTGCGACCTGCAGCGGCAAGATATTTTCCGAAATTTCAACGCTGGCTGTAGCCGTACAGCCCTTCGCATCCGTAACCGTCAGGGTATGGCTGCCTGGGGGCAGGCTTTCTGCCACCTCAGCCGAAGCCCCGGTGCTCCAGTTGTATTGGTAAGGGGGCGTGCCGCCGCTGGCCGTTGCTTTTGCCACACCATCGGAAGCATTGGTGCTAGCGGGCCGTACCGCTGTACTGCTGGCCTGCAGGGCTTCCGGTGGGGCAAGTGCCAGGCTGGCTTCAGCCGTAGTCCCCTGCGCATCCGTAACCGTAAGCGTATAGCGCCCTGCTTCCAGCCCTTCAGCTTGTGCTTCGGCCTGCCCATTGCTCCACGCATAACTGAAGGGGGCTTTGCCGCCTTTGACCTCAGCCGCCAGTATACCATCTGCACCGCCGGCACAGGAAACGGCAGCCATTGCTGTCAAGCGGGCTTCGAGCGGTAATATCTCTTCCACCATTTCCACCGCGACTGTAGACTGGCAGCCTTTGGCGTCCGTGACCGTAACCGTCTGCATGCCGGCCGGCAATTGTTCAGCGCGGGGGCCTGCTTCCCCACTGCTCCAGGCGTACTGGTAATTACCATTACCCCCCGAAGCGGAGACCACGGCTTCCCCGTCTGCCTGGCCCGGGCTGACCTGTGCCTCTACGCTGACGTTAACTTTGAGGGCCTCTGGTTCCGGCAGTACGGCCGTTCCGGAAGCTGTACTCCCCGCCACATCCGTGACCGTAACCGTGTAGCTGCCCCCTGGCACATTGCCCAGCCGCGCTGCGCCTTCTGCGCCATTTGACCACGAATAGGTAAAGGGCCCCTTGCCGCCGGTCAGGGCAGCGGCTACTGCACCATCGGCTGCTTCCGGGCAGCTCACGGCCTGTTCCACTTCCAGGGCCACCTCAAGGGGCGCAATATCTTCCGTGACATCTACTTTGGCTGATGCCTTACAGCCATTCTTATCCGTGACGGTAACTTCGTAAGTACCAGCCTGCAGGTTCTTAATCTCAGCGGTGGTAGCCCCGTTGGTCCACAGGTAAGTGTAGGGGCTTACACCGCCTTTGGCCGCCACCTGAGCCTGGCCGTCGGCACTGCCGGTATTGGCCGGTGCCACCTGAGTGGCGCGGGCCGTCAGAGCTGCTGGCTCTTCAATGGTGATGGATGCTTCCACCGTGCTGCCTTGAGCATCCGATACGGTAACCGTATAATTGCCGGCGGGCAGGCCGGTGACTTTGGGCCCTGCTTTGCCGCCGCTCCACTGGTATTCGAAAGGCCCTTTGCCCCCGGAGACCTCTGCGCGGATGGCAGCGGCAGCTGCCCCCTGACAGGCTATTGTGGCTTCCTGCTCTAGCTCTAAGGCCAGGGGCAGAATGTCTTCTGTCATGTCTGCCTGAGCCACCGCCGCGCAGCCATTCGCATCGGTGACGGTTACCGTGTGTGCACCGGCGGGCAAGCCTTCTGCCGTTGCGCGGCTGCTTCCGGAACTCCAATCGTAAGTGTAAGGTGGCGTGCCGCCCTGGGCTGCTGCTTCGGCTATCCCATCCTCATTATTAGCGGTAGCCGGTTGCGTTATTTTGGCGTTTACTTCAAAAGCGGGCGGCTCTTCAACGGTATAGGTAGCAGAAGCAACCGTGCCGTTGGCATCAATAACTGTCACGGTGTAAGTGCCAGCCAGCAAACCCGTCAGCTGAGGCGTAGGAGATTCAGCAACGCTCCATCGGTAGGTATAGGGCTTGGCGCCGCCCTGGGCGGTGACTTTCAACACTGCGCTTTTATTGCCCTGGCAGCGGATGGGTTTGACCTGCTCGATAGCGGCGCCAAGCGCCTCGAACGTACGGCCGATATCGACTACAGCTGTTCTTTCGCACCCCAGCCGGTCGGTTACCGTCACCGTGTGCGCGCCTACGTCCAGCTTCACAGCCTGGGCGGTGGTTTCTCCATTGTCCCAAGCGTACTTGTAAGGGGGCATACCGCCCTGAGCACGGGCTTCTGCTTTCCCGTCTGACCGCCCTTCGCCACTAACCTTGGTGACAGCTTCTGCCCGCAACCTGACCCGCCGGTCGGGCACGCTGATATCCGACAGGCGGCTGTTGCCCTTGGCATCAGTAATAGTTAGGCGGTAGGTACCGGGCGCCAGCCGCTGAGGGTTGCTGCCTTCAGCATCCTCCGACCATTCGAAACTATAGGGGGGCGTCCCGCCAGTCACCTTTACCCGCAGGGCACCATCTGCGCCGTTACCTTCACAGGTAACCGGGCTTTCCAGCTCTACGGTTGCTACTAAGGAGGAGCCTTTTTGTATAACGTACAGCCCCTTGTCTTCGGTGCCAATCCATACCGCACCGTCAAGGTCTACAGTAAGGTGGCGGGCAAACTCGCTGGTATACTCTTCCGCGCCACCAAATACCTGCGTATCCCCGGTAGCGGGGTCATAGCTGGTGATGACCCGGGAGGCAATCCAGAGCCGCCCCTTCGCATCGAGCGCAATATCGTGCATCGCCCCTTCCATGCTGGAAGCAGGGAGGTCAACCAACGCCCAGCGGTCCCGCCGGTCGACCTTTCCGATCAGGCCATCGCCCATCAGCCAAACTTCGCCGTTAGCCACTGCAATGGCCTCGATGATCAGGCCTTTTTCTACCAAATCCCACTTACCTGATTTTCCGACAAGGGCGCCATCGTTGGTTGCGATCCAAATCCGGCCGGGCCCATCCTGGACAATATCGTGCACGTAATTGGAGCGCAATTTGGTATTGTCCATAGAAAGCTGCTCCTGAAAGCTTAGCTGCCCGTTTTCCTGCCTGAGCCGGTAGGCGCCGGTCAGACTGGTGCCCAGCCAAATATCCTGGTTGATCTCGTCGTAAAAAGCAGCGGTGATAACGTTGTCTTCGTCAATTATATCTCCAATGGCCGCAGTAAGCTCCGCTTTCTGCCAGCGGATATTCGCATTCCCACCGGGAAACTGGAAAAGCCCCATCTCGCCGGGCTTCAGGGTGATCGGGTCAGAGGACCGGGCACCAACCACTTTTTTGATGGTCTGGGTATTAGCCACCCATTTGGTGTTGTCGGCATCCACAAAGATGTTCTGCACGGGGCTGCCCCAGGGCAAGGCGGTACTCCGAATGACCTCCAGGTTTTCTTCCTGGGCTTGCATCGTAGATAAAAGCAATAGGAGGGCCCAAAAAGATAAGTAGCTTCTGCTCATGGTATAATTTCTGATTTTCGGCGCAAAGTTAGTCATCCTGAAGCAAAACGCAGTATGTCAATCTATATTACCTCAACCCGGGCTGCCCGGGCCGGGGTGGAGTGATTTTGCCCCCGCCCCGTTTGCAATTTCTGCTTTTCTCCCCCTATCTTGCGCCTTTAACTGAGTTGTAATTATGATGAATGCTGCCCTTTTTTATCTGATCATCAAGCCATTGTCCTACATCCCCTTGCCTGTCATGTATTTGGTTGCCGATGCCCTCTCCTGGCTGCTATACCGGGTGGCGGGCTTCCGCAAATCAGTAGTGCTGGGCAATCTGCGGCGCGCCTTTCCGGATAAACCGAATGCAGCAATCGACCGGATTGCCCGGGAGTACTACCGCCATCTTGCAGACCTGGTATTCGAAGCCATCCGGTCGTTCAGCATCAGCGGGGCAGAAATCCAGCGCCGGGCAAAAGTCGCCAACCCTGAACTGTTCGCTCCGTTCTTCGAACGTGGCCAATCCGTAATCGTAGCGGCGGGCCATTACAACAACTGGGAGATGACCGCTACGGCCCTGCCCTACTACCTGAAGCACCAAATCATCGGCCTGTACAAGCCGCTGAAGAATGGCTATCTGAACAACAAAATCACCCAATCGCGAAGCCAGTTTGGGATGAAGATGGTCTCTATACGCAAGACGCGGGCTTTCTTCGAGTCTGATCACGGCACCAACCTCATCTTGTTTGCAACCGACCAGGCGCCTTCCAACCCGATGCGCGCCTACTGGACCCAGTTCCTCAATCAGGACACGGCAGTGCTCTACGGCACGGAGGCCTACGCCCGTAAATACAACTACCCGGTTATTTTTGGCTTTATCGAAAAAGTGAAGCGGGGCCACTACGAAATCCGTTTTGAACTCCTCACAGACAACCCCGCCGCCACACCACCCGGCAGTGTATCCGAACAACACACCCGCCTGCTGGAAGGAGAAATACGGGAGTTGCCCCAGTACTGGCTCTGGAGCCACCGCCGCTGGAAGCACGAGCGGCCCGCCAACTGGAAGCTGCAGACGGAGTCCTCTACAAATTGAGCCAGTAGGTCGCTTTGAGCACAATGGCCCGGTTTTTGCCCCGGGGGTTTGTCAGGAAGCGGTCGGAAAAGTAATTATCGGTGTAGACCAGAAAAATATCAGACACGGGCTTAAAGCGCCACTGCAGGCGGGTGTTGAGGTTGACGTTGTCTGCCTGCGTATTGTACTGCAAAAAGGCGCTGAAGAACAGCTTGCGCGTGAATGACAGCTCCGCCCGCGGCCCGACGAGCCAAATGCCGGCATCGTTGAAGGGCGCAGGCAAATCGATATCGGTATAGGTGGCTTCAACGGCCAGGATGCCAATGGGCTGCCAACGATAGTTGAGCTCCGCCCGTACCCGGGCAAAGTCCCCGTTGAAGAAACGCCCGCCCGACAAGCTAAGCCCGTAGTAGAGGTCTTTGCGGACATCAGAATTGTAGCTCAGATTAAGCGTACTGTAGATATAATCGGTGCCCTCGGGCAGCTCTACCCCTCCGGTATTGGTGGGGTCGAAGGCAAAGAATAAGTACGTATAGTTTTGGGTATAGTCCAGGCCTAGCTGGCTCTGCCCGGGAAAATCGACAAATGCACCGGCCGTCAGTTCGCGGTCGGTAAGCCGATAGTCCGGCTGGTTGAAGATAAACTCCGTCCGGGCGCTGAGCCCAAACGCAATGACGCGGTCGGACCACCACTTCTTCTTGGGGAATATGAGGTGTGTCACCCCAGGCGAAGTTGACAGAAACCCCCGCCGGGGCACGAAGCCCATCTCCGCCTCGTGGTTGCGCCCGATGTAATGGGTCGGAAAAAAGATGCGCCAATTGCGCAGGTAGTGGCCTACGAAGAGCGCAGCTGCCTGTGCATCCTCATTATTGCTTTCGGTAAAGGAGCGATGGTAAAAAGCCTCGGCTTCCCACTTATTATCTTTGGAAAATAGGTTGTATTCGAGCCCTACGACCCGGTTGAACCCCTCCAGGTCGACCTCGTAGCCCTCCGCACCGTTGCGCTGATAGTTGACCTTATTGGTAAAAATCGCCCCGACAAAAGAGCGGTCGAATACTTTGCGCTGCAAGACGCCTACAGAATAGTTGGCCGGGGCCAGATCGGCATCCTCTACCGCACGGGTATGCATACTGAGCAAACCGATACGCCAATTGTTATCCAGTTTGCCGCTCAGCCTTGCGCCCGCCAGTATGGGCACGTTGAAGCTACGCTCCACTTCGATTTCGTTGCCTTCGGTAGTGGTGCGGCGCAGCGTCCCCTGCGCCAGGCCAATGCGGCGGCTGAAGAAGGGGCGGCTGCTGGGGAAGCCGAATTTCCCAAAGAGGTCTTCGTTCTCCAAGAAGAACTGCCGGCGCTCCGGGAAGAACAGCTCAAACCGGCTCAGGTTGGTCAGCTGCCGGTCCACTTCCACCTGGCTAAAATCCGGATTGAAGGTGAGATCGAGGTTAAGAGAAGGGGTAATGGCGACTTTCGCATCTCCCCCGGCATTAAAGTCGGTCTCGGCAGGCAGGCGGAATTCCTGGTCGCGCTCTACGCCAGCTATGGCGTAAGGGATGAGGGAAACGTTCAACCCAGGCTTGGGCGGGGGAGTCGCCCACCGCATTGGATGGGTGAAGGCGAGGTTGTTGATGCCAAATTGACGAGGTACGGGCTTCCAGCTTGAACGCTCGTTCTGTTTAACCGAAATGCGGCTGAAGTTGATCCGCCATTGGTTTTGGCCAGTGGAGCGCTTGTAACGAAGGGTCTTAAAGGGGATGGCCATTTCCACCACCCAATACGCCGGGTGGTTGGTCACTTCCGCATACCATTTATTGTCCCAGTCCTCAGATATGCTGTTGCCGTTGTCGATCAGCCCTTCCCGGCGCACGTTGAGGGGCGTTACTGCAAAGTGGAACCCGTTGATCTTGTCCTGAAAGGGGTCAATATTAACGGCAAACTCATCGCTCGGCCCCAATTCAAAATCCCGGCGCAGAGAAGTCACGATATAGTCTTCCTGTGGCTGGTAAATCACCGCCCCGATGTACAGGGCGCTTTCGTCAAAGGTCACACGGACTTCGGTATCGAGTAGAGCGTAGGAAGTGTCAAAGGGGAAGTTTTGGAAAAAATCGGTAGCTAGGCCTGCCCTTTCCCAGGCGGGCTCATCCAGCACGCCATCCAGCCTGAGGGGAGACTCCGCCTGCCGGATAAGCAAGCCCTCCTGTTCCTGCCCAGCCAAAGGGTGAAACCCTAGCGCAATGACCAAACCGAATACGCCAACCAGCCTCCACGTTGCTTTTGCTGTTGCTGCCATTTACCAAATCAATAAGCCCGCCCTCCCGGGCAGGGTAGTTCCTGTAGTGTATGCAGTGGTTCAGGCCATCCGGTTTTGGCAGGTAGGCCTAAAACAGTAAGTTATTAGAATAAGCAAAGCCGCCAGCGGGTAAATCGCCGGATAATTTACACAAGCTGCATCCCCGGGGGCGCTTTGATTAATCCTCTTCTACGGTATCCGCTACCATCGTTTCTATGTAGTAGTCGTAGAAACGCTCGAACAAGGCCCAATCCAGAGGCTGCGGCCAGTCCTTTTCCTCCATCGACCACCCTTCCAGCAGCACACCCAGCAGATCAACAATATTAGCCTGCAAATAAGCCTCCGCCTCTCTCACGCTGTCGAAGTCCGGCAACAGGAATACATCGCCCTCATCGTGCTGCTCCTTCTTCTCGGGATCAAGGGGATGCTCCGGAAAAACAGCATTTGCCCATTTATACAGCTCGGTGGTAGGACGGGTGACCAATGCGCAGCGGTTAATTTGATAAAACTCCATTTAATCTTCCTTCATATTATGGAATACCGTATTGACATCGTCATCCTCTTCCATGATTTCGATCAGCTTGATGACATCTTCTACCTGATCGTCGGAAAGCTCCTTGTAATGGCTGGGGATACGGACCAGCTCGGATTCGGCGACTTCCAGCCCAAAGGCTTCTATGCCCTTTTGTAAATTGCCGTAATCTTCAAAGGCACAAACCAGCACCAGCTGGTCGTCCTCCTTGCGCATATCTTCAAGGCCGTAATCGATCAGGCCCAATTCCAGCTCTTCCTGGTCCTGGCCTTCTGCTTTGATTTTGAAGTATGCCTTGCGGGAAAACATGTAGTCAACTGAGCCGGAAGTGCTCAGATTGCCCCCGTACTTGGAGAAGATATGGCGCACGCTGGCCACCGTCCGGGTAGGGTTATCGGTGGCGGTTTCTACCATCAATGCCACGCCATGGGGCGCATAGCCCTCGTACACCAGCTCCTCGTACTGGTCTGCGTCTTTGGAAGTGGCCTTTTTGATGGCATTTTCCACATTGGCCTTGGGCATATTGGCCGCCTTGGCGTTCTGAATCGCCAGGCGCAGGCGCGGGTTGTATTCGGGGTCCGGGCCTCCTTCTTTTACAGCAATGGCAATTTCCCGGCCAATGCGGGTAAAGGTTTTGGCCATATTGGCCCAACGCTTCATCTTCCGCTCTTTACGGTATTCAAATGCGCGTCCCATATCTGTAGTTGTTTTGAGTCAAAGAACAAGGATGGCAGCCGGCAATGCAGTACGCTGCGGCCCCTCCTTTAAAAGTGGTTGCAAAATTAGCGTTTCCGCGCCAGCTCACCATACATCACTCCCACTTTTTTATTGCAGGGGCGTGCACACTGTGAAAAAGCGAAAAATCTGTTATTTTTAGGACTCACTAATCCTGATCATGGAATATTTAGTCATTGACCTTGAAATGTCGGGCGACGACCCAAGTTATCACGACGTTATAGAAATCGGCGCTGTGCTCTACTCTGACAACTGGATGGAGCTCGGCCGTTATCAGTCGTACGTCTACCCCGAAAATGAAGAAGCATTCTCCAAGCCTTCAGAGGAGGTGCACGGCATTACCCTCGAACAGCTCAAAGACGCGCCTATGCTGGATGATGTCCTGCCCGAATTCGAGGCCTGGATGCTTGGGCTGCGCAAGCTTAAACCCGACCCGTTCGACAACAGCCGTGCCCTGCGCCATACCATGATTGCGGGCCTGGGCATCGTCAACGATTTTGCTTTCTTGCGGGCGGCCTACGGGATCATCAACCGCCGCTGGCCCTACAGTTACCATATGCTGGACATGCAATCGTTGACCCACGCGCTATTTCCTATTTTCGCGGACGCGGGCGAGCCGGTGCCGGAGCGCCAGAGCCTGACCGCTATTGCGGCCCACTTTGGCCTGGAGCGGGAAACAGAGGAGCACAATGCCCTGGAAGACGCGGTTCTTACGGGCCGCTGCTTCATTGAGCTCAACAAAATGCTCGACCGGCTGCAGGTCCGTAAGTAAAGTTCAGGCTTGCTGCCCTTTAAAGCTGAAGCTATAGCACCGGCGTCGAGTGTGCCCCTACATTCAGGGTGGATAAATACTGGATTACCCTGCCTTCCACTACAGACCCGGCTTGGGCGTAGCCTAGCATCCATTCAGCGTAGCGCTGGGTAGGCAGGGTGGTGGCTTCGGCGTTGGAATTGTAAACCACCATAACGGTTTGGCTGGCTTTGTAGCGGAAGTAAACGTATACCCCATTTTCCGGGACAAACTGCATCAGCTGCCCGTTGTGCAGCACCGGATTGGACTTGCGGTACTGCGCCAGGGTGCGCACCTATTGAAAAGCTTCCTGCTCGGTGGGAGTGCGCCCCTCCTGCTTAAACTTATCCACAGTATCCTGGGGCCAGCCGCCCGGAAAGTCGAGCCGCCCGCCTTCGCTAAAGGCGCCTCCGGACCCGGTCATCAATATCTCAGTGCCGTAGTACAGCATAGGTACCCCGCGCAGGGTCATCAGCAGGGCAATGCCAGATTTGAACTTGGCCAAATCCTGGCCCAGGGTCGTAAAAATACGGGGCAAGTCATGGTTATCCAGGAAAAGGTAATTGGGGTTGGCTACCCGGTGGACCTGCTTCAACTCGATACCCGGATAATCAACCTCAACGGCGGATTGCCCGATGCTGTCGCCGTGGACCAGCAACTGCAGCACCGGCCAGTCCAGGCCCGACCACCAAAAGGGCGGGTCAACCCGAAAGTGCTCTACTTGGCGGGGCGGGGCCTCCCGGTAACGGTAAACGGAAGGCGAAACCCCTTCAGGGAAACGTGCTTCCTCCTGTGCCGGCAACGGCGTAATGATAAAAATCAACAGCAAGAGGAAAAGGGGGTTGACAAAGGTCATATGGGGTGCCATACAAGCAGCTTTCTTTTGTGAGAACAGAACAAAAAGAGGAATCAAATACAATTTCCTGTCAAATGGTTCAATAAATCGGGGCCTAACTTGAAAGATATTCCAAAATAATGTGGGGCGTTTGGATTTCAAAAAATA